>CADCWP010000334.1:0-11434 GCA_902806425.1 uncultured Truepera sp. | reverse complement strand
CAGTGACATCGATCTGCTCGTGGTGGCGTTGCCTAAGCATCCACTGACGCGGGCAGAGGTTTTCTACCGTTATGTTGCGGGACGAGAGGAACCGAAGGGGCTGACTCCAGCGGAGTACGGCAGCTTGAGCGCCGGAGGAAAGCTCGAGTATCTCGAGGGAGCACAGTCGCTCTAGAACAGTTCCGCAGCCGCCGACACCCCCAGCCGCGGGCTGCTCAGGACCGGCTTGGCCGTCCGCACGAACGCTTCTGCCCCCGCCATCGACGCCTGCGCCAGGACTACCACATCGCCTAGGTATTGAACCTTGTCGATGTGCGCGGCGACGGCGCGAAGATAGGCAGCCTCATCGCCCCGTTCAAAATGCGTCCACGCGTCCGGGCAGTGGGACAGGATGAGCGTGGGCCGTTTGCCCACACGCGCGGCTTCGTCCTCCAACAGCCTGCGCGTCGGCTCCAGGGTGCTCGCTAGCGCCGCCACCACGACGATGCTTGAACCCCGAGCGACCGCTGCACGCGCCAGAGGCCGGTCGAGGCGTAAGACGCGCGCTCCAAAGGTGCCATCGAGCGCTTCAGCGTGTTCGCCGAGCGTCGAGCAGGTGCAGAGGATGACCGAAGCGGTCTCAGCCAGGGACGACACCACCACCCCGAGTTCTTGAGCTAAAGCCGCGTCCACACCACCCCTCGCGCGGGCGTCGGCCAGAAGATGGTCGTGGACAGCGTGCCGCACGGGTACACCAGGGGCCAGTTCAGCGAGTAGCGCGTCAAACCGCCCTACGTGGGAGGCCGCCGTGTGGAGCAGACCCAGGCTTCGTGCGGGGCGCGCGAGCGTCACTCCTCCGGCGCGTTCTCCCCTTCGATGCTGACCCACTCCTCTTCGTTGGTCACATCCTGTTTGTAGCTCTCCCAAGCGCGGCTGCGGTAGTCGTCCTCGTCGGCGTCACCCTGGGGCGCGGTGAGGCCGGTGAGGGTCTCGAGTTCGTCCAGGGACAGCTTATGAAACTCGTCGTGGCTAAGGCGGTCCATCGTTCCTCCTGTTGGGGTGCTTGAGGCTGGTTGGGGCTAGGACGCTCTCCTCTGAGCATACCCCGGCACGTGTTAGCGGCGGGCAAAAACAGCCGCCACGACGAACACCGCCGCTTGCGTGAGGATGATCGTGCTGCCCGAAGGCACCTCGAGAAAAAACGACAACACCAGCCCCGCCGCCGTGCCGACCAATCCAAACACCACGCTTAGGAGCGTCATCCCGGAAAGCGAGCGCGATACCAGCCGGGCTGAGGCCGCTGGGATGACCAGGTACGCCGCGATCAGGATTGCCCCGACCACCCGCACCGAGGCCACAATGATCACGGCGGCGAGGGCGAACAGAAGGTACTCGAGCCCCCGCACCCGCACCCCGTCGGTCTGCGCCAACTCGGCGTCGAAGGTCGCGTAGGCCAACCGTCCCCAGAGCACGCCCAAAAGCCCCAGGCTGAGCGGCGTCACGCCCATGATGATGAGGAGTTCTTCGCGGCCGATGCCTAAAATCGAGCCGAACAGGAGGTTCCAGGCGTCGACGCTGTACTCGGTTTCCAAGCTGACGAACATCACGCCCAGCGCCACCGACACCGCGAAAAAGATGCCGATAGCCGTGTCCGACGAGAGCTGGGTTCGGTCGCGCACCCAGGCGATCCCTAGAGACGCCACCAGGGTAAATAGAAGCGCCACCCACAGCGGCTGCTCGACGCCTAAAAGCAGTCCCAGCGCCACCCCGCCGAAGGCCGCGTGCGCGAGCCCGTCGCCGAGAAACGATAGGCCGCGCTGCACCACGAACACGCCCAGCACCGAACTCATCAGCGCGACCAAAAGTCCGGCTAAAAGCGCCCGCTGCATAAACGGCAGCTGGAAAACCTCCCATAGTTCAGTCATACAGTTCAGTCATACGGGGCCCACCCCGCCTAAACCGCGATGCCGTGGGCGTGACGGAGGTGCCCGAAAGCCTTTTTGAGGCAGCTTTCGCATAAAACGTCATCGGGTGTGCCAAAACCGTGCAGCCGCCGGTTGAGGACGGCCACGCGGGAGGCGTGGTAGCGGGCCGCTGCGAGGTCGTGGGTGATCATGGCGACCGTCGCGCCGCCTACCGCTTGATAGCGTTCTAAAAGGTCGTAGAGGTCGTGCTCGGCCAAAAAGTCCACGCCGGTCGCCGGTTCGTCTAATAAGACGAGCGAGGGACGGCGCACTAGGGCTCGAGCCAGAAACGCCCGTTGCAGCTCGCCGCCGGAGAGCTTGGGAAGGGTGCGCGTTGCCAGTTTCTCTGCTCCGACCTGAGCGAGAGCGGCGCGTGCCGCGTCCCGTTCCGCCGCGCGAACCCACGCGGGCCAACTGCGGCGCAGTCCGGAAACGACCAGCTCTAAAACCGTTGCGGGAAAGGTGCGGTCGAAGGTTTTAAGCTGCGGCACGTAACCGACGCGCTCGGGGTGCCGTCCGGCGTCCTCGCCGAAAAGCGCTGCGTGGCCCGTGAGCGGCGTCACTAAGTCCAACGCAACCTTGATGAGCGTCGATTTGCCCGCCCCGTTCGGTCCCACAATCGCTAGAAACTCGCCCGCGTCCAGGTCGAAGGAGACGTCGCTCAGTACCTCGGCCTCACCGAAGCGGACGCTGACGTGATGAACGTGCAGGGCGGGAGCGTGTAAAAGGGGCACCCGGTAGTCTACTCGTTAACGGGCGAGCGCTTCGGCGATAGTAGCGGCGTTTGTCCGCATAAAGCTCCCGTAGGTCTCAGCATCGTCTCCACCGCCGCCCTCGGGGTCGAGCGTGTAGAGCGCCACTCCCGCCGATTCGGCCACGACCTCCGCGGGACGAGCGGGCAGCTGCACGTCGTTAAATATGGCCGTCGCCCCCGTCGTTTCAAGCTGACCCAAGACGTCAGCGAGGTAGCTCGGACTCGGTTCGCGGCCCGGAGCCGGTTCGATTACCACGACCTGATTGAGCCCGTAACGCCGGACAAAGTACGGCCAGGCGTCGTGAAAAGGAACGAACGGCGCGTCCTGAACGGGCGCGAGCAGTTCGGAGAGTTCGGTGTGGAGCGCCTCCAGGCTCGCCACCAAGGTCGCGCCGTTAGCCGCGTAGGTCTCAGCATTGTCCGGGTCGACCCCAGAGAGCGCCTCGACCAGCATCGGCACCGCCTGCGCCATCAGCACCGGGTCGGTCCAGACGTGCGGATTGGTGCCGCTGTGGTCATGCGCGTCTTCGGTTTCGGCTTCTTGGGCTTCGTCAGTGCTGACTTCGTCATGCGTTTCGTCGGCGTGGGCCGCTTCGTCATGACCTTCTTCGTGCGCCTCTTCTCCCTCGTGCGTTTCGCCGGTGATAGGCTCGAAATCCAATACCTCGAGCAGTTCCACAACCTCCGCGTCGGTACCAGACGCCGCCACCAGCTCGAGCAGCCACTCATCTATGCCGCCGTTGAAGATCACCAGATCGGCGTCGGCGAGGCGGGCGACGTCTCTTGGGGTTGGGTCAAAGGTGTGCGGCGACGCGCCGAGGGGCAGGATGCGGGTGACCACGGCGGCGTCCCCCGTGATCTGACGCACGAGGTCGTAGTGTGGGTGCAGGGAGACCACCACGTTTAAGTCTTGCGCCGCTGCGCAGCCCAGCAGGGCGAGCAGCAGAGCGGTGAGTCGTGTGAGGGTTCGCTTCATAAGACACTCCAATGAGAATGAATTCTCAAAACGTCCTATGCTACGGGCTGGCTCAGGGCCGTGTCAAGGGGCTGCCGTGACCCACTCGGCAAAATCCCGCCGCGCTGCTCGTTGCGCGGCGGGACTGTCTAGGGTGAGACCTATCCGCAGCTTTTGGTGATCGGGCTCAGGGTGCCGTATAAGGTGCCGTTCGTGTAGAAGGTGACTTTGCTGCTCCCCGATGGCATCCAGAGCCGCTGTTCACTGCTCGGTGGCACGGTTCCGCTGCCCTTCCGACCGGTGCTGAGGATTTTCCAGCTATAGAGCACCGACTTGGACAGCGGGTTGCGGACGAGCCAGCGGTCTTTGCAAATCGAGGTGATCGTCAGACGCTGAGTCGGCGTGCTGCTCCTCTTATAGGTGGCCACAAGGCGTTTGGCGGCGGTGCCGACACGGATGTCGTGCGTCGCCGCGCCCCCGTCCGACCAGCTGGCAAAGGTGTAGCCGGGCTGCGCGGGGGCGACCAGCTGCTGCACGGCGTTGACGTTGGTCGTGACAGAAAAGGGCGTTTTGCGCGACGTGCCCTCCCAGGGTAGCTGAAGCCCCGTCGGTACGGTGTCCAGGGTATAGGCCACGGTGTTGGGGTAGAGCGAGACGCAGTCCATGCCCGTTTCGTCAAAGGCGTCGGTCGCGCTCAGGCACAGCTCGAGGTGGGTGTTGTCGCCGTGATCTTCGCTGACGAAGCTGCCCGCCACCCCGGTCGTCGGCGGCAACCCGTCAAGGTGTGCGTGGTCGTTATGGTGCATCCTGACGGTCCAGCTGAGCGCGCTCTCGGGCAGGTTGCCCTCCTCGGGGTCGACGCCCTTGCCGCTAAAGGAGACCGCGTCGCCGACGGTGTAGCGGGTGCCGGTCGCGGGCGAGAGAATCGTCGCCACAGGCGGGCTGTTGTTTACCCGAACCGTGAGGCTGGCGTTCGCTGAGTCGCCGCTGAGATCCGAAACACTGAGGCTCACTTTGTAGACGCCCGGCTCCGCGAAGGTGTGGCTGGGGTTTGCCGAGGTCGAGGTGGTACCGTCGCCGAAGTTCCAGGCGTAGCGGAGCGTCCCGAGACCGCTCGAGCCTGCGCTCGAAAAGGTCACCGCTAAGGGCGGGGCACCCTGAAGCGGCGTTGCGCTCGCAGCGGCGACCAGGGGCGTCGTCTCGGGTGCGTTATAGCGCAGGCGCTTAATGGCCCCCCCCGCGATGTCGATGAAATAGAGGTCGCCCTGCGGACGCGCCGAGATCTGGGTGATCATCCCCTCCGCCGAAGCAAAGTTGTTAACCGACGCGAGCGACCCGCTCGAGTTCAGCTTGAGGTAACGGATCCATTTGCCGTTGTAGTCGACGACAAAAAGCGCGTTCCGGTAGGGCTCCGGGTAGCTCGAGCCGGTGTAGAAGTCCCCGACCTGTACCGACGCGCCACCCCCGCCATGGTTATACGCGTACACGGGTGCCGTGACGTTAGAAGGCGAGTACGACGCGCACTTCGCTAACGCCCGGTACCCGCCCTGCTGGAGGCTCGAGCCGTTACCCCCTTCGTAACAGGGCCAGCCGAAGTTTTTGCCGCGCCCGCTGTTAACCTCTTCCCAGGTGTTCCAGCCCACGTCGCCGACAAAGGGGACGTTCGTCTGGCGGTTGATGGTGAAGCGGAACGGGTTTCTGAGGCCCGAGTTGTAAACCTTCGAGCGGTTGCTGCTCGGATCGCCGTTATAAAAGGGATTATTGATGTAGCCCTGTCCGGTCAGCGGATCAATCCTTAAAATTTTGCCTGCTAGGCTGTCTATATCGAGCGAGCGCACCGCGTAATCTTTAACACCAACCCAGCTGGATCCGTCGCCGTTGCCAACAAAGAGCGAACCATCCGTGCCGAAACGCACCGTCCCTATGGTGTGAGATAACTCGTCCGCGGGCAGGCAGTCTTGGACATAGTTGCCAACCGGTCCACATGAAGGGGTAGCGCTGTTGCGCGCACCAGGGTCGCCAATATTTGCGTAGGTACTATTCTTGCCCAGTAACACAACCTCACTTCCTGGGACAGCAACGTTGTAGTTCCGTGACGCATCAGCGGTAAGGCGCAGCAACCTAGCTACCCGAGCCCCGGCGTCGTCGAACCCATCGAGCCCCGGTTTACCCTCCACTTCAGGCGGGTCGTAGGTAAACAGGACGTATATATACGGCTGTTGCGGGAACTGCGGATGTACCGCAATCCCGAGCATTCCCCGATCCGTGATGTTGTTGACCTGAGACGATAAATTGATGAAGGGGGCCGACTGAATACGCCCGTCTTGAAAGACCTTGACAATACCGCTTTTTTCTGCGATAAAGATGCGCCCGTCAGCGGCGAAGTCGAACGCGACCCCGCCGTTTAGACCCGAGGCGACGGTCTCGAGCGCGAACCCGCTGGGCAGTGCCTGCGGCGCGAGCTGGGTAATGCCTAGCCTGACCGGCCTGACCGTAACGCGAACGTCGCCCTCAGCCACTGCTGCCCGGAGCTGGCCCACCCGCAGCGTTACGGCGTCCGTTCCCTCCGAGGTCTGACCTGTCTCGCCGTCGACGCGCGCGTAAGGCTCGAAGAAAAACAGGTGCTGACCGTCCGCCAAGTGAAGATGCACTTCGGCGAGCAGCCGCTCTTCCTCCTCCGTTTCTAAACGCGTCGTTACAGTGGGCACGCGAACCACTAGTTCGGGCTGCGCGGCCAGGTCTCCGGGTGCCGCTAGAGCCCCCGCGGGCAGAAGCAAGGTGGCGCTTTTTGCGACCGCCTCGCCTCCCTGGTAAGTAGCGGCGATCTCCGGCGGGTACGAGGCGGGCGCATCGGAGAGGGTCAGCGTGACCGTCGCCGCCTCCGCTAGAAAACCCGGCCCGAAGGTAGCGGAAATACCACCGGGTAGCGCGAGCGCGCCACCTGCCGGGGTAATCTCTCGCACCGTGCGGTCGACGGCTGTCGGCATCTGCCGACACGCCGACAGCGCGAGCAGCGTGCATAGAGCGATCTGCGCCCAGCGGTTGGAGCGGGGCCGAAGCGTGTATAGAGTGGACGAGGAGGCGCTAAACCGTGCTGTTTTCATGCGTTACTTCCTTTGGTCATCGGGAACGCTTTTCAGGCGTGCGTTGGGCCGATGGTAGAAGCCACCCGGGGTGTAGGAGAAGGTACGAAGGCATTAGCTGTTTTAGCGTTTGAATAACGATTTTTATGGACAAAAGGATTGGACCGTAATTGTTTTGAGGCGTAGTCCTTTTACCCAACACCCCTCTATCGGCGGCTGTACCCATCCCCACCGGTCGGCTCAGCTTTAGGGGAAGAGGTACCCACACGCGAACGAGCGCCGTGACCTAACCCCCACCGTGAGGTTCCCAGCACGCAGGCGTGCTACACGCACCTCAGGCGCAGGGCCGTGTTGGGCTAGCCCAGCCGAACGGCTTGTTAAACTGCGGACTGTGACCCTACCCAAAATGTTCGTGCTTCTCGTGCTCGGCGTCGGTTTGCTATGTGGCTCGTTGTGCAGCGCCGCAGCCCAGAGCGAGGTCGGCTACGTGGACGGGCGCATCGTGGCCTTGGGTGAACGGGCGACGGTCGAACTTTCGGATGGTAGGCGCGTCGAGGCGCTTCTGCCGACCCCGCTTCCGGAAGGGACGGGGATGAGCACGCCGCAGCTCCCCGACTACCGGGTGGGCGAGCGCGTCGAGGTCTACTTCTCCCCCGGTCCGGACGGCGCGCGGCAGTACGCGGTCTCCGACTGGGTACGCAGGCCTGCGCTGGGCTGGCTCGTAGGGCTTTTTCTGCTGGTGTCGGTTCTTGTAGGTCGTCTCAAGGTGCTGCGCGCCTTTGTAGCGACCACGGCGTGCCTGGTCATCACCGTCGCCTACGTGGTGCCGAGCATTCTGGCGGGTGGGAGCCCGGTCGTGGTCTCTCTCGTCGGCGTCGGCGGGATGCTGGTGCTCGCCATCTACTTCGTCCACGGCGTCTCGTGGAGCACCACCGCCGCCCTCCTCGGCACGCTCCTCGCCATTGTGGTGACCATGCTGATCGGTATCTTTTTCAGCGACTTGGCCCACCTGACCGGGCTCGGCAGCGACGAAGCGCTCCTTATCGCCGCCGGGGCCGCGCAGGTAAACCTCGAGGGGCTCTTGCTGGCAGGGCTTCTCATCGGCGCGCTCGGCGCGCTTACCGACGTCACCATCGTCCAGGCGAGCGTCGTGCGCGAGCTTTCGCACGTCAACCCCGCGTTCGGGTTGCGCGACCTCTACCGCCGCGCGATGAACGTCGGGTTGGACCATATCGGCTCGCTCGTCGACACGCTGGTGCTGGCCTATACCGGGGCCGCGCTGCCGCTCCTGGTCCTGCTCACCCTGAACGACTTCGGCCTGAGGCGCGCGCTCAACTTCGAGTTCGTCGCCGCCGAGGTCGTCACCACCGTGGTCGGCTCCATCGGTCTGGTCTTAGCCGTACCCCTGACGACCCTCATCGCCGCGCTGATGTTCCGGGGCGACAAACTCGCCCTGAAACGCGGCGAGCTCGAGCTTGGGCACGGACACACTCATGATAAAGGGTCACCCTGAGCGCTAGGGCCATCAGCGCCGGGTGTCGTCCTCACCGTCTTCGTCATGAACTACGAGGACACGCCGCCTCTTTAGCCGCCGCCCCAAGGCGCTCGCCCGCCGCGGCAGCCGCGTGTCCCGGGCGTGCGGCGCCGGTTCAGGAAGCGCTACTCGCACCTGATACCCGCGCAGCCCCAGGAGGCCGTAGCTGTACGCTTCCCGGACAAGCGTGATCAGCACAGCCAAAAGCGGTACCGCCAGAAGAACGCCTACCAACCCGAAGATAAACCCCGCCAAGATCTGGAACGTCAGCGTGGCCGCCGGGGGGATGCTGAGTTGTCGCCGCACGATAGATGGGGTCAAGATGTTGCTCTCGACAAGCTGAATTGCTAGGTAAACCACGACCATAAGCGGCAGCCGACTGGGGTCGGAGACGAGTGAAAAGACCGTGATCGGGATTAGCGGCAAAAACGCGCCGATGTTGGGTACGAACGTCGCCAACCCGGCGAAGGCGGCAACCACCAGCACGTTGGGCATCCCCAGCGCGCCCAGAATCAACCAGACCAAGACCACGTTGATCGAGACTGAGATAGAGAGCGTCGAGAGCCAGGTTCTAAGGGTGTGGTAGAGGACACTCCAGAGACCTAGGAGCTGCGCGTGGCGCTCTGCCGGTAGGAGGTAGAGACTTGCGCGCACATACACTTTGGGCTCGGACAGGAAAAAAATTGCCAGCATCACCACCAGAAACAGGTTAGCCAAAAGAGAGACCAAGACGTTGCCGCCGCTTAGCAGGACGGGTAATCCCACGCTGGTGGCCTCACCGAGAAGCTGCCGAAACCGTTCTTCGGTGAAGTCGCCACCTTCAGTCCGAAAGGCCAGCGGCGGCAAGATGGCGCTGCGCCACTCACCCCCGGCGCGCCAGTTCGCATAGAGCTGCGTGAGGCGGTCCGCAAATTGGGGCAACCGGTCGAACAGTTCGCCGAAGTCCGCGACGACACTCGGCACCAGCCAGAGGCCGAGCGCCAGCGCCGCCACAACCGTCCCGAGCGCCGATACCGCGACGGCCAAGGCTCTGGGTACCCTCAGGCGCTGCAAGTAGCTGACCGGAATGCTGACCCCGACCGCGATGATGGCCGCTAAAAAGACCAGCATCCAGATGTCCCGAAAAAACCACAGCACCGCCAAAACAATCCCGGTGGCGAGCAGATAGAGTGTGCGCTGCACAAAGCTTCGGAACGTCATGTGGCCCCCTTTGGGTTTGCTGTCAGCTTATCCGACTCAGCGAGCAGCCCCATCGAACTCGAGCCTAACCGACGCGGCCCCTACACGCCGCCTCAGCACGCCGCGTTTTCGGTTAGATTAGGCGGGTAGACTGGTGCAAACCACCGCAGGTCAGGGAGAGCTATGATCAAGTACGGCGCGCACGCATTTGTCTGGATCGGCGATTGGGAGACCCAGGCGGGCAACGACACCATTCGCCGGGCCGCCGAGACCGGCTTCGACCTCTTGGAGATTCCGCTCCTGGACCCAGACGGGTTCGACGCACAGAGCCACAAGCGGGTGCTGAACGAATCGGGCATAGAGGCGGCCATCTCGCTGGCGCTACCCCGCGAGGTCCATATGCCCGACAACCCGGAGGGGGCCAAGCGCTTTCTGCGCCGGGTGTTCGACCACATGGAAGAGCTCGGCAGTACCTACCTGGCGGGCTGCATCGGCTACTCGCTCGGGGCCTTGACCGGCGCGCCGCCCACCCCAGGAGAGCGGGCGATCATCGTCGAGGGGTTGCAGGAGCTGGCTGAAGACGCCCGTGGACGTGGCATCACCATGGCGCTCGAGGCGTGCAACCGCTACGAGACGCACCTCTATAACACCCTTAAAGATACCCGCGAGGCGGTTCTAGAGATCGGCGCGTCCAACGTGCAGCTCCACGCCGACACCTACCACATGAACATCGAAGAAGAGGGCTTTTATACGCCCTTTGTCGAGGCCGCCGATGTGCTCGGGCACGTACATATGAGCGAGAGCCACCGGGGATTGGTCGGCACAGGGACGGTGAACTGGGACGAAGCGTTTAGGGGTCTTAGGGACGCGAACTTTTCAGGCAACCTGGTTTTGGAGTCGTTCGCCGCAATCAACCCGGTCATCGCCGCCGCGACCTGCTTATGGCGGCCCACCAACGAGCCGCCCGAGGTGTTGGCAACCCGGGGGTTGGCATTTTTACAGGAGGGGGCCAAAAAGCACGGACTGGCCTGACGGCTCAGACGCTGGAGCAGTATCATGCAGGCGGACTCCGGCGCGGCAGCAACGCCCATTCGGGCGCTAAAGATAACGAGACGCACAGCTAAAGTGCGTCTCGTCTAGGTTGTAGCTCACAAACTGGAGTGGTGTTATCTGGGCTTATTTTCTCTTTAAGCTCCGTTGCGGCAACCCTCGTACACCGCCCGTTGAAAAGGTGCTTGATTCGGGTGTAAAACTCCAGCTCACATCGGTCGGAAGAGAGGGAACCGTACCGAGGGTACCGGTTGAACCGTCGTCATTGGTTAGTTCTAAAACGACGTAGTTCCAGCCGGTTTGAAACTGCATGTTAAACGTCGTGGTCACGCCGTCGTCGCCACAGTCGCCGGTTACGCTGAGGACCGACGCACTGTACACGGGTACGACCTGCTTTAAGCCGGTCAGAGCTGAGGGATCGGTAAAGTTACCTACATTGCTGAGCAGCAGCTCACCAGTTACCACATCGCCTTCTTGAACTTCTGGCAGATCGAGCAGATCGGCCTCCCAAGTGGTTGAAGAGACGCTAACTGGGTTGGTTTCACAAAACACGTAGTTCTCGGGATCGTCACTATCGGCAACTTGCTCATCGGTGAGTTCGCCCGGAAGCTTAAGCGTAAACGACCCATCCGCGGAAATCGTGCCCGTAGCAATTTCAGCTAGGCTGTTCTACATACTAGCCACAACGCTACCTCCAGCTCCGGTGTACCCAGCTGCCGTGCCTGAAAGCGCCAGTGTCGGAACTACGGGCTCAGGAGGGGTCAGGGGCGTGGTAACGGGAGGGTTTGTATCCGGGGGTGTCGGGGTAGTCGAACCCCCACCTCAGGCGGTGAGGACGAGGGCGAGCACCGTCATAAGAAGTGTGTAACGTGGCATAGCGTCTCTATTCTTGGCACCGTGAGGTCTCCAGAGCGTTACAGATGCTCAAGGCTACTG
>CADCWP010000333.1 GCA_902806425.1 uncultured Truepera sp. | reverse complement strand
GGCCTACTCGCTGCTCGACTACCGCATCGCGGCCGATCTTGGCGGGGAGGAAGCCTGCAACAACCTGCGCGAGCGCGCCTTGCAGCGCGGCATACGCCTAGCGAGCGACATGGTGCCCAACCACATGGGCATCGATTCCACCTGGGTGATCGAGCATCCCGATTGGTTCATCTCGCTCGACCATAGCCCTTTCCCGTCATACTCCTTCACCGGCCCCGATCTTTCGGCCGACGGGCGGGCCGGTATCTTTCTCGAGGACCATTACTACAACCGCAGCGACGCGGCGGTCGTCTTCAAGCGCGTCGACCGCGGCAGTGGTCGTGAGCAGTACATCTACCACGGCAACGACGGCACGAGCATGCCCTGGAACGACACGGCACAGTTGAACTACCTGCAGGCTGATGTGCGCGAGGCGGTGATTCAAACAATCCTGCACGTGGCGCGCCAGTTCCCGGTGATTCGTTTCGACGCGGCGATGACCCTGGCGAAGCGGCATATCCAGCGCCTGTGGTTCCCTGAGCCTGGAAGCGGCGGTGCCATCGCGTCGCGCGCGGAGCACGCGATGACGCGGCAGCAGTTCGACGCGCTCATTCCCAACGAGTTCTGGCGCGAGGTCGTCGATCGGGTGGCGCAGGAAGCACCGGACACGCTGCTACTGGCCGAGGCATTCTGGATGATGGAGGGCTACTTCGTCCGCACGCTGGGCATGCACCGGGTTTATAACAGCGCCTTTATGAACATGATCCGCGACGAGGAGAACGCGAAATACCGCAGCGTGATCAAGAACACGCTCGAGTTCGATCCCGAGATCCTGAAGCGCTACGTCAACTTCATGAACAACCCCGACGAGCGGACCGCCGTCGAACAGTTCGGCAAGGGCGATAAGTATTTCGGCGTCTGCACGCTGATGGTGACGATGCCGGGGCTGCCGATGGTCGGACACGGGCAGGTCGAAGGCTTCACCGAGAAGTACGGCATGGAATATCGCCGCGCGTACTGGGACGAGCGGCCGGATATGGGGCTGGTTCAGCGCCACGAGCATGAGATCTTTCCGCTGCTGCATCACCGCTATCTTTTCGCCGGGGTCGAGAACTTTCTGTTCTACGATTTCGTCGGCGCGGAGGGACACGCCGACGAGAAC
>CADCWP010000332.1:7761-16339 GCA_902806425.1 uncultured Truepera sp. | reverse complement strand
CTAGCTTACAATGTCTTTGCTGCTTAGGCTTGAAGTGTCCTTAATTACTCATACCCTAGTCCCACGTCTCCTACTACCAACAGGCAAGGCCGGTTCAGTTGCGGGAACGTTACAGCTAACACCAAGTCGTCACGCGATATAAAACTTCGGCTGAAGCGAATCCACAAGCTACCCCCAGCCCACACGTGCCTGATATACTCGTATGTTTACGCAGGAACTCCCTGCATTTTAGAGACTCCGACGCAGGCTGGGGCCTGCTGCATCACCCAAGGAGGCGCGTTGCAAAACCTTGTCATCCGCGGCGCTAGGGCACACAACCTTAAAAACGTCTCAACGACTCTCCCTAGAAACAGCTTTATCGTGTTTACCGGCGTCTCCGGCTCGGGCAAATCGACGCTGGCCTTCGACACCATCTACGCCGAGGGGCAGCGCCGCTACGTCGAAAGTTTATCGGCCTACGCGCGGCAGTTTTTAGGGCTGATGGATAAGCCCGACGTCGACAGCATCGAGGGTTTGAGCCCGGCCATCAGCATCGATCAGAAGACGACCTCTCACAACCCTCGCTCGACCGTCGGCACGGTCACGGAGATTCACGACTACCTGAGGCTCCTGTTCGCCCGCGCCGGGACGCCGCACTGCCCCATCTGTGGCCGCGTCATCGAAAAACAGTCCGCCACCGAAATCGTCGACCGGATGTTGGAGCGCTTTAGCACTCAGCGCGCGCTTGTCATCGCGCCACTCGTCCGCGGTCGCAAGGGCGAGTACAAAAAACTTTTTGAGGGTCTTCAGAAAGAGGGCTTTGCCCGCGTCCGGGTCGACGGCGAGGTGCAGACGCTCGACGAAGCCCTAAAACTCAGCCTAGAAAAGTACGAAAAGCACGACATCGACGTGGTCATCGACCGCCTCAAGGTGAGCGCCGAGGACCGATCCCGCATGGCCGAATCGGTCGAGTTGGCGCTGCAAAAGGGTGAAGGGCTGATGCGCGTCTTTTTGCCCGACAGCGCGCGGGATGAACTTTTTAGCGAACGCTTCGCCTGCCCGGAGCACGGCACGGCCCTAGAGGAACTCGAGCCCCGCGCCTTTTCGTTTAACTCGCCGTACGGTGCCTGCACGCACTGCACCGGCCTCGGCTCACGCTCCGAGTTCGACCCGGCGCTCATCATCCCCGACGACGAGCTGTCTATCGGGCAAGGTGCCATCGCGCCGTGGAGCCAGGGCCGAAATGACGGCAACAAGGTCTTCTACTGGGACCGCATCAAGGGCCTATCCGAACACCTCGACTTCGACGTCAGAACGCCGTGGCGAGAGCTGCCGGATGAGGTGCAGAGGACGCTGCTACGCGGCTCCCAAGACGCTATCGAGGTCGTCTACAAACGCGCGGGCCGCGAGACGATGCGTTTTAACGTCGAGTTCGAGGGCGTCATCCCCAATCTCGAGCGCCGCTTGCGCGAAGCGACCTCGGACTACGCGCGCGAGAAGCTCGAGGCGTTTATGTCGATGGTGCCCTGCCCCAAATGTCACGGCACCCGCTACAAACCTGAGGTTTTGTCGGTCACGGTCGCGGAGCGCAACATCGCCGAACTCTCCGGGATGACCGTTTTAGACGCCCGCCGCTTTTTTGCCGAGCTGAACCTGCCCGAACCCGGGGGCACCGTCGCCGCGCCCATCATGCGCGAGGTCGGGGCACGGCTGGGATTTTTGGAAAACGTCGGGCTCGACTACCTGACCCTCGACCGTAGCGCTAACACCCTTTCGGGCGGCGAGGCGCAGCGCATCCGTTTGGCCACGCAGGTCGGGAGCGGGCTCACGGGCGTTTTATACGTCCTCGACGAGCCCTCCATCGGCCTGCACCCACGCGACAACTCACGGCTGCTGCAAACGCTGCTGCGCCTGCGTGACCTCGGCAACACGCTGATCGTCGTCGAACACGACGAGGAGACGATGCGCGCCGCCGACTATCTGGTCGATTTGGGACCAGGTGCCGGGATTCACGGGGGCCAGATCATCGCTGAGGGCACACCGGACGTGCTGATGCAGGACCCTGACTCGCTTACGGCGGCCTATCTGCGCGGAGACAAAAAGATTGACGTGCCTACCAGACGCCGCAGCGGCAGCGGCAAAAGCCTCAAGATCGTCGGCGCGACTGAACACAACCTCCAGGACGTCAGCGTCGACATTCCGCTCGGCACACTTACCTGTATCACCGGCGCGTCGGGCTCGGGCAAGTCGACGCTCGTCCACCGCATCCTGCACGCTTCCCTAGCCAAAGCGCTCTACCGCGCCAAAGAGACCCCGGGGGCGCACCGGGCGATGCACGGCACCGAGCACGTCGACAAGGTTATCGAGATTGATCAGAGCCCCATCGGGCGCACCCCGCGCAGCAACCCCGCGACCTATACGGGTATCTTCACCGAAATCCGCGACCTCTACACCCGCGCGCCCGAAGCGCGCAAACGAGGCTACAAAGCGGGTCGCTTTTCGTTTAACGTCAAGGGTGGGCGCTGCGAGGCGTGTAAGGGCGACGGCACCGTCAAGGTCGAGATGTACTTTTTACCCGACATCTACGTGCCGTGCGAGGTCTGTAAGGGCGCGCGCTACAACCGTGAGACTTTGGAGGTCAAGATTCGTGGGCGCTCCATCGCCGAAGTGTTGGACATGACGGTCGACGAAGGGGTGGGCTTTTTTGAAAACATCCCCAACGTCTTCCGCAAATTGCAGCTCATGCAGGACGTGGGTCTCGGCTATATCAAGATCGGGCAGCCGTCGCCAACCCTTTCGGGCGGCGAAGCGCAGCGCGTCAAGCTGGCCTCGGAGCTCGGCAAGCGCAGCACCGGCAAGACCCTATACATCTTGGATGAACCCACCACCGGCCTCCACTTCGAGGACGTACGTAAGCTTTTAGGGGTGCTTCAGCGGCTCGTGGAGGGCGGCAACACCTTGGTCGTCATCGAGCACAACATGGACGTGGTCAAGACCGCCGACTGGCTTGTTGACCTGGGGCCGGACGGGGGCTCGAGGGGTGGTACCGTCGTTGCCGAGGGAACGCCGGAGACCGTCGCCGCCCACCCGACCTCGTCGACGGGTGAATATCTGCGGGAGATCGCGGAGATCGCCGCGCGACTGCCCGAACTGGCTCCTGCATGACCCGTAACGGCAACAGAGAGGGCGCGTCAACACCTCACATGCTTGTAGTCGGCACCTTTTTGTTCCTGCTCGCGGTAGTGCTGGCCGTTGCGCCGCTGCCGCTGCTCGTCCGCAGTCTAGGAATCGTTTTAGCGACCTACGCGGCCTTCACCTTTGCCGGGCTGCCCTTCGCTTTTGCGGCGGCGCTGCTGGCTCCGGTCGCGGGGCTGCTGACGGGCGGCGAGGCGTGGTTGGTCATGCTCCCGCTCATGCTCGTCTCAGGACTTCTCGCCCTGTTAGGACTCGACTACGCGTGGCGCGTAGGCGCCCTCGTCGTGTCGCCCCTTCTCTACGCGCTGCCGCAACTTATCGTCTGGGTATTGTCGCAGCGCGCGCTTTTTGCCGTCGCGCTGCCGTGGAGCCCGTCAGCCCCGATCTGGCTGGGACTGCACGCGTTGGCGGCGGTTGTGGGAACGGCAGTCGCGCTCTGGTGGCGACGGAGCAGCGCACCCGCCCGCAGGCGCAGGAGGTAACGCGCGCGTAGTATGAAAGACTTTCGGCGGTTATGGTTTTATCATCTGGCGTCGTATCTGGTACGCAATTATGCAAGGCTCTTTTTGGGGTTAAAGGTCGAAGGGTTGGACCTTATTCCCCAAGAGGGGTCGCGTGGCCTCATCATCGCGGGCAACCACATCTCAACGTTTGACCCGCCGCTTATCGGCTCGCTGGTACCGCGCGAAATTCACTTCATGGCTAAACGCGAGCTTTTCCAAACCCAACCCCTTAAGTGGGTGGTCGAGCACCTGTTGGCTTTTCCTATCGACCGCAGCAGAGGCGACACCAGGGGCATCAAAGAGGCACTACGGTTTCTTCAGAGTGGTGTCGCCATCGGCATCTTTCCACAAGGGACGCGCAACACCGGCGACGCGGCGGCGCTTGATGGGGCGGCCTTTTTGGCGCAGCGTGCGGGGGTGGCGCTGCAACCGGTCGCCATCTGGTTTGAGGGGCGGCGGCTGCGGGTACGGTTCGGCGAACCTTTCTACGCTCAAGATAAGTCTCGAGCGGAGATGCGCACGCTGACCGACACGCTGATGGCGCGCATCAGCACCATGCTCCCGGTCAAGAAGGAAACTCAAACAGCGTCTGACACGCATTAAATCGGGGTATATTGACGACACGCGTCCCTGACGGCTCAAACCGAGTTATACCGTTGGGGACTTGCTTTGCCGAGAAGCCCGTGCTAGAGTACCCGCGAAGTCAACCAAAGGAGGTAAGAACGGTGGCGAAAACGAAAACGGTCTCTAAAGCCGATCTCGTCGACATGGTGTCGGACGAGACCCAGATGAAAAAGCGCGACGTCAAAACGGTCATCGACACCATGATCGACAACGTCGCCAAGCACCTAAACAGCGGCGACAAGGTGCAGCTCACCGGGTTTGGTACTTTTGAGGTGCGTGAGCGCAAAGCCCGTACCGGCGTTAAACCGGGCACGACCGAGAAGATCGAAATCCCGGCGAGCAAGTATCCGGCGTTTAAACCGGGCAAAGCGCTTAAAGACAAGATTTAAGCCCCTTTTCAGTCACCTTAGAGCGGTCGCTTCAGGCCGCTTTTTTTGTAACTCGCTCTAAAGTGCGCCTACTGTCAACAGTTTAAGCAGCTTCTACCCATTTCCGGGTCGATGTAGTGGTTTACGTCAATCCGGCCTACGGTCACGAACTCCGTCACTTTTTGAGATGGGGACTGGCAGTTACAGCGACGCCTTGGGCAAAACTCCGACTACCTAAAGGCTCGCCTGTCACCTCGAAACGGGGCTCCGCTTCGGCGCTCGAGTCCAGCGTTAGTCCTCTGCCAACCACGACTATCAAACTTGGTTTTTCATGGGGGCGGTATAATCCCTAATTGATGCGGGCTATACACCGGATAACGCGGCACCGACAAGTTGCGGCGTTTGCAAACGGGTAAAGAGGTGTATAACGCGGCCCGCGCTACCCCCGCGCGCTAGACTCTAAAATTATGGGACTTCTCGAGGTCATCGGGCCGGTGATGGTCGGGCCGTCTAGCAGCCATACCGCCGGAGCGTGCCGCCTGGCGCTCTTGGCGCGGCACACGCTGCTGTCCCCGCCGACGGAGGCGACGCTGACACTGCACGGCTCGTTCGCCAAAACCGCTAAGGGCCACGGCACCGACCGGGCGCTTGCCGCCGGACTTTTAGGGTATCAGCCCGACGACGCGCGCATCCCGGAGGCGCTGACGTTGGCCGCGCGCGAAGGTTTAGACCTCGAGTTCGTTACCAAGGACTTGGGCGACGTTCACCCCAACACCGTGCAGTTTTCGCTCGCTGCCGAAGGTGAAACGCTTACCTTGACGGGCTCGAGCCTCGGCGGCGGAGTTGTACGGGTCTTTCGCGTAGACGGCTTCGAAATCAACTTTTCCGGAGGCTACCACACGCTGCTCGTCCGGCACACCGACCGCGCTGGGGTGATCGCCACCGTCGCCCGCGTGCTCGCCGA
The DNA here is from genome assembly GCA_902806425.1 of uncultured Truepera sp. GTDB lineage: Bacteria > Deinococcota > Deinococci > Deinococcales > Trueperaceae > Truepera. Next base: position 10,706 of record CADCWP010000332.1, on the reverse strand, counting down.
CGACGCGGTCAATATCGCCACGCTTCACTGTGCAAGGGGAAGCCATGCGCGTGGACAGCGCGGCGGCGCGGCGATGATGTCGTTGGAACTGGAAACGCCCCCGTCGGCGCATGTACTCGCTTACCTGGCTCAGCTCAGCGCGGTCGCTTGGCTCCGGCTCTTACCTGACGTGATGCAAGGATGATTAGGGAGGCCGGATCATGACCCTATACGAGCTTATGGCGGCACCGGGCAGAGCCTCGGAAGCGGTCCTAAACGATACCACCCCACCCGAGGAGCAGTCCGCGCTGCTCACCACCATGCGCGGGCGTTTGGGCGAGATGCGGAGCGCTGTCCGAAGGGGGCTCGAGTCCGACGCCCCGAGCCGCACCGGGATGGTCGGTTGGAACGCTAAAACGCTCTGGGAGCGTCCTGACCCGCTTGGGGCACCGCTCTTAAAACGCGTGCAAGCCTACGCAATGGCCGTCAACGAGGAAAACGCCCGCATGGGCCGCATTGTCGCCGCGCCGACGGCGGGCAGCGCCGGTACCCTGCCGGGTGCGCTTATCGGGGTCGGCGACGAGCTAGGCTTCACCGACGACGCCCTCGTGATGCCCCTCGTACTGGCCGCCGGGATCGGTGACATTATCTCGCAGACCATGTTTATCGCCGGAGCGAGCGGCGGCTGCGGGGCGGAGATCGGCCCATCGGCGGCGATGGCAGCGGCGGCGGTGTGCGAACTTTTGGGCGGGTCGGCGCGGCAGGCTGTTCACGCGGCGGCGATGGCGCTTATGAACACCATCGGGCTGGTGTGTGACCCAGTCGGCGGTTTTGTCGAGGTGCCGTGCGTGTCGCGCAACGCCTTTTACAGCGTCCATGCGGTCGCGGCGGCGCAGCTCGCGCTCGCGGGGCTCGAGTCCTTTATCCCCCCCGACGAGGTCGTTTCGGCGATGGCGTCGGTTGGTCGGCTGCTCCCGCCCGAGCTGCGCGAAACGGGCGAAGGGGGACTCGCCGACACCCCGACGGGGCGACGGATTGCGTTGCAGATGGCGAAATAGCAGGGGCGTGCAGTTTGCCCAACTATGGGCTTATATCCTTTGTTTGCTGTTCTATAATCTTTCACTGTCTAGTTGCTACACTCATAGGATGGGTGCGCCATATAGCGAGGATTTACGACGGCGGGTGCTGGCGGCGGTAGACGGGGCATGAGCAAGTGGCGGGTACATCAGACGTTTGGAGTAAGTCGCACGACGATTGATGACTGGCTCAAGCTGCGGGCCGAAACCGGCGGGGTCGAGGCGAAGACCGAGTATTACCGCGGACGAGCGCCGATGGTGGCTGATACCCGTAAGTTGCGGGCGTTTCTAGCGGCGCATGAAGGGAAGACCTTAGCGCAGCTCACGGCAGCGTGGGAGGTGGCAACGGGTCAAGCGGTGTCGGTCAAAACGTTTCACAAGACGTTGCAGCGCCTGGGCTACACGCGCAAAAAAACGTTACCGCTACCGCGAGCAAGACCCCAACAAGCGTTCAGCCTTCGTCAAGGCGCTCGCGGCCCTAAGCCCCGAGAACTGCGTCTATATCGATGAAGCAGGGGCCGAGAACACCCTTAACTACCCGTACGCTTACAGCCCTGGGGGCCAGCCAGTCGTCGCCGAACGTCTGGGGCACTTCACCGAACGGGTCTCGATGACCGCCGCCTGGTGCATGGGCAAGGTGTTTGCGCCCATGACCTTTACCGGCCACTGTGACAGCCTGCTCGTCGAGACCTGGGTTGCCAAGGTGCTCAGGCCCGAACTCCAGCCCGGCCAAACGATCATCTTAGACAACGCCTCGTTCCACCGCATGACCCAGCTTAAAGCCTTACTCGAGCCCCTTAGTTGCACCCTGCTCCCCTTGCCCCCCTACTCGCCCGACCTCAACAAAATCGAAAGTCTTTGGCACCGCATCAAGTCATTCGTTCGCCATGACCACACCTCCGACCGCGGCTTCCACGACAAAGTTAACGCCGCTTTTTGTAGTCTCTAGAGGGTGAAGTGCTATACTGTTTGAAATAACGCTTTAGAAAAAGGGAGCGGTAGGTTCGGTACTAGGTTCTTTAAACGTGTAACGCATCCAACTTACGGCTCTAACTTGGCTATCTGCTCGGGCTTGCTCATCAGGCAGAGAACGGCGCTGGTTATATTTCCTCTGGCGCATCCTCGGGGCGTTTAGCGGCTGGGTCCTGCGCTGGTTGCGCCAGCCGCATCAGGTAAAAGCCAAGTCCGACGGCAGCACTGATGATCGCTGGGACGACGAACACCCCCGGCATCCCCAACTGGGCTACCCCGATGCTGCCCAACGCGCCTCCCAAAGCAGCCGACAAGCCCAGGCCGCTGAAAAACACCGAGCTGGCGTAGCCGACGCCTTCGGGATAGAGGTCTTGCGCCACGCTCACGCCGAGGCCGAGAACGCTCGCTACAAGCACCGACACGAACGCCTGACCTAGAAACAGCACGAAGATGCTCTGACCGAGCGCAAAAAGAACATTCCCGATTATCCCGGCACATGCTCCTACGACGAGCAACCGCGCCGCACCGCACCTGTCGGCCAGCACGCCCATCGCTGGGATGAGCAAAAGTTCCAAAACGGGCTGGGTTGAGATCACCGCCCCCTGTAGCCAGGCCGGGGCCGCGAGCTGCTCCCGCATAAAGAGCGGCAGAAACGAGAGCTTGAGCGTGTCCCCACTCATTGCCAACGCGCAAAGTCCGGCAAAAGCGAACACGGGCCAGGCCGAGGCCCGCTCGCCTGTCGGCACTCCCCGATGTTTTTCGTCAAGACTTTTAGACGTCCGGGCGTACCAGAGCGGGACCTGACCAACTAAGCTTGTCCAACGCTTAAGTTGACGCGAATCGCGCCGAGTAGACTGAGGGCTTCGAGCAGCGCCTGCTTGAGCTGAGCGACGGAGTCGTAGCAGCGCCGGGGAAGCA
>CADCWP010000332.1:437-7751 GCA_902806425.1 uncultured Truepera sp. | reverse complement strand
TGCCTGCCATACCCCATCATGAACGAACTAAGGATTGGCGAAGCTTAGATAGAGCAGGGCGGTCAGGACGAAAAGCTCGCGCAACCCTACCGCCAAGCCGACCCAACTGCCAAGCACCGGTCCGATAATCCAGCCCGCCGCATAAGCTGTTCTTACAGAAGCGACGATCTGGTTTTGCCGTTCAAACGACCCCGCTGTCAAGTAGTCCCGGAGCTGCGCGAAGATTTGAGCGTTCAGCGTACCGATAAAGCCGAAGAACAGCACGCCGACCAGGATGACGAGCCAGAAACTTTGGGCGAACGCGATAAGCAGCCAGCCCAAGGCGAGCCAGAGGGCCGTGAAGCCGATGAGCGGGTAGCGCGACGCTAACTGATCCGAGAGCCTGCCCGTCGCGACGCTGACGAGCGGACCGACCAGGCTGGTCAGGAAAAACAAGCTGGCGACGGACGGGCGGTAGCCTAGGTTTTCGACGAGATATACCGTCAGCAGAGGAAAGGCCATAGAGGCCCCGACGCCGATACAGAACAGACCCAGGGCGGACGAGCGAATCGTCGCGTCACCTAACGTTGAAAAGGATGTTTGCACCTTGACTCTCCGTTCATTGACCCTAGACGAACGCGCCGCCGCCTTGAAGTTGGTTCTGTTGCCCTTTGGTAATTTAAAGTAACATAGGGCAGATGATTTGGTTTACCACTTAAAGAATTAGCAGGAGACGTTACGGTTGCTCTCGAGCCAGTTTCTCAGCAGCACAGCAGGCTTGAAAAACTAATTTCACATATTTTTAGAAGGTGCAAAAGCGGGCTTGGAGCGGTTTAATGTAAACTTCGAGCCCCTGCACCTATATGTGAAATTAAGTGCAAGAATACATACCTCCCCGGCAACGGGGCTTAGAATAGGGGTGATCGGGACGGTCGTCCCCTACACTCGCTCCGTCCACCACGAGGAGGATTTATGAGCCAAGTAGCTCCCGCCAAACCGCGCGTCGTCATCATAGGTGCGGGCTTCGTCGGCCTCTACGCCGCTAAAGCCCTACGCAACGCACCCGTCGACGTGGTGATTGTCGACCAGAACAACTACCACACCTTCCAGCCGCTTATCTATCAGGTGGCGACGGCGGCGCTCGAGCCTGAGGAGGTCGCGCATGGTGTTCGCGCGATCTTCAGGCGGCAGCAGAACTTCGCCTTCCGGCAGGCGACCGTCTCCGGTGTCGATTGGGAGGGTAAAGCGCTCGAACTCGTCGGTGGTGATACCCTCGAGTTCGACTACCTCATCATCGGTGCGGGCGCGGTGTATAACGACTTCGGCATCCCCGGCGTCAAAGAGCACGCTTTTTACCTTAAGAGCCTCTCCGAAGCGGTCAACATCCGTTCCCACATCCTGCGGCAGTTCGAGCGGGCCTCCGCCGACCCATCCCTTATCGACCAAGGCGCGCTAAACGTCGTGATCGTCGGTGGAGGCCCGACCGGCGTCGAGATGGCGGGCGCGCTTACCGAACTCTTCAGCCGCGTGCTGCCCAAGGATTATCCAAACCTAGACGTCTCTCGCGCCAAGGTCATCTTGGTCGAGATGCTTGACTTTTTGCTGCCCCCTTACGGCGAACGGTCGCGCGCTTACTCCGAGGAGGTGCTGCGGGAGCGCGGGGTCGAGGTGCGGCTGGGGACGGCGCTCGCCGAGGTGCGCGATCACGAGGTCGAGTTTAAGGGCGGCGAGACTGTTCCCACCGAGACGCTTATATGGGCTGCCGGTGTACGCGGCAACCCGCTCGTAGACGCTTTGGATGTGGAGCTTGAAAAAGCCGCCCGCATCAAAGTGAACCCCGACCTGAGCCTTCCCGGTCATCCCTACGCCTTCGCCGCAGGCGACGTTGCCGGTAGCAAGTATGAAGACGGTAAGCTGCACCCGCAGGTCGCGCAGGTCGCCATCCAAGGCGGTAAATTTATTGCCAAGACCATCGCCGCTGAGGTGGAAGGCAAAGGTGGGCGGGGCACATTTACATACTTCGACAAGGGCAACATGGCTATTATCGGCCGCAACGCCGGGGTCGCGGAGCTTTCCAAAGTCTTTGGCGGGCTGCGGCTCCGCGGCCTGCTGGGTTGGCTGGCGTGGCTTTTTATCCACCTGGTCTACCTGCCCGGCTACCGAAACCGCGTCAACGCCTTTACCGACTGGGTCTACAGCTACTTCACCTTCGACCGCCGCGCCCGGCTGATCACCGAGATGGCCCCCTCCCCCACCGAGGTCACCAATCACACCGACGGTGCAGCGTCCGAGCAGCAGGTCACCCGCAAAAACCGGGAGGCGCAGTTTGTCGCTAGGTAGGTTGTAGCTATTCCCAGAACCACGGTAGTGCAGCCCCAGTTACCCACCCCACCACGACCCTATTAGAGTCGCACGGTAGAGTAGGGCTATGAGCGTAGACACGCAGAGGGAATTTCTACATACAGCTATCCGCGCTGCGCAAGCGGCGGCTAGGATTCACCAGCACTACGTCGGGCGCGACCTAGGTATCGCTACCAAATCAAACGAGATCGACCTGGTGACGCACGTCGATAAGGAGAGCGAGGCGCGCATCCGTGAGGTCTTGCTCTCGGCGTATCCAGACCATGTGGTGCTCGGCGAGGAGGGCGGACAAGACGGGGACGCGCCCTACCGCTGGGTCGTCGATCCGCTCGACGGCACGCTGAATTATGCCCACGGTTTCCCCTTCTACTGCGTGTCTATCGGCCTCGAGGTTCACGGCCAGCTCGAGGTCGGCGTCGTGCTCGACTCGTTTCACGACAACCTGTTTACCGCCACGCGGGGCGGCGGCGCGTTTCTAAACGGCGCGCCTATTTCGGTAACGACTGAAACCGACCTGCGTAAAAGTATGCTGGCGACGGGTTTTGCCTATAACCTGGGCACAGCTTCGGAAAACGTCGAGATCTTCGGCCGCATGATGGGCCGCTGCCGCGCGCTGCGCCGCCCCGGTGCCGCCGCGCTCGACCTAGCTTATGTGGCGTGCGGGCGTCTGGACGGTTTTTGGGAACTCAAGCTCAACCCTTGGGACGTAGCCGCGGGCGTGCTGCTCGTTACCGAGGCTGGGGGCCGCGTCACCGGCGGCGAGGGTAGGCCGTACCGGCTCGGAGAAGGGGTGCTGGTGGCAACCAACGGCCCCCTTCACGACACGCTGCTGAGCGCGCTCGAGCTTCCTGCCTCACCTATACACTAGTGAGCACCCCCAAACGTCTGGTGGTCGACCTTGAGACCAAACGCTCGTTCGACGAGGTCGGCGGGGCCGACAACCGTGCCGCGCTAGGGGTCAGCGTCGTGGGGGTGTACGACTACGCCGAGGACCGCTTTCAGGCCTTTCGTGAGGACGGCTTTGGAGCCTTGACAGAGCTTTTGCGCGGCGCGGACGAGGTCGTTGGCTTTAACCTGATCGGCTTCGACTGGCCGGTGTTGGCCGCCGAACTCGGGGCCTGGGTGACGGAACTGCCGACCTTAGACCTGATGATCGAGGCGCAGAAAGCTTTGGGGCGGCGCGTATCACTGGACGCGCTCGCGCAGGCGACGCTGGGCGGGGGCAAATCGGGGTCGGGTTTGGACGCTCTGGCCTACTACCACGCGGGCGACTGGGAACGGCTCGAGCGCTACTGCTTGGACGATGTCAAGCTCACCCGCGACCTCTACGAGTACGCGCGCAAACACGGACAGCTCTTTTACCAGAAAGGCCCGCGCCGCGCGCCCATCCCCATGAGCTTTGCCGAACATCCACTCGCGCCGCTTTTTCGCGAGGTGGCGCGAGAGCGTGCGAGCGTGCAGATGCGCTACGGCGGCAAGGTGCGGCAGGTCGACGTGACCTCGTTCGACGGGGCGTACGTCCGAGGCTTTTGTCGTCTGCGGCAAAAACAGCTGACTTTCAGGCTCGATAAGGTCGAGGAGGCGGTCAAGGTGGCCTCTAGCACGCCGCTTTTTTAGGCTGGCGTCTCAGCGGGGTTTAATCGGTAACAGAAACCGAAACGCTCTTAAACTTGTCTATGGCGGTCATGGTGTAAGGTTTAGTCGGCATATGAGTACAGCTACCCTTGCTTTACAAAGAGGTCGCATCGACACCTTGAAGTCTGAAGGCTCCCTTTACAGCGAACGGGTTGAAAACGCCTTTCTAGCTGTACCGCGTCATCTATTTCTGAGGCATCTTATCCCAAGCAAGTTTACCTAGACGAAAACATTCCAACAAAGCATAGTGAAAGTGGCGGGTCATCAGCTCGGCCTCGCAGCCAAGCGTGGTCGCGGACATCCTCGAGCAGCTTGACCTGCAACCCGGCCAAAAAATCTTGGAGATCGGCGCAGGAACTGGCTACGACGCTGCGCTGCTCGCCTACCTTGTGGGTAAAGAAGGACATGTTGCCAGCCTCGACATCGACGAGGACATCGTTTTAGAAGCTAAAGACAATCTGTCACACGTCGGAGTAGCTAACGTCAGGGTTGAGCGCGCTGATGGTCATTATGGTTTCGAGGCGTCCGCACCTTACGACCGCATCGTTATGTCAACATCAGCTCCCGACGTGTTCCCTGCTTGGGTCAAGCAGCTTAAAGATGGGGGTCGACTCGGGTTCGCGGTACGGTTTTTTACGGAAGAGAGGCGGTACGTTTGTCGTCTTCGAGAAGCAAAAAGACCACCTGCTGAGCTGTGCCGGAGCAAACGCCAATTTTATGCCTATGTGAGGCGAGGTTGTGAAGAAGACCGAGGGACAACCGGACCAGGGAGAGAAAGCGTTACATGAATGGATCGCCCAAAGCAAAAGGTTTTCCAGAATCCTTGTTTACCCGAGCGGCACTGAACTCCCGGCTTACGACAACCAAATTGTCATTAACCGCGTTCATTCGGCCCTAGTGTTCCAGTGGGACTAGTTTGATGTTCACAGAGTTTAATTTATGAGGGAGCCGTGTCGCCAACGTAGCCTTTTGGCAACATAGCGATCGTACAGCCAGAGACGGCTAAACCGATTTTCGGGTGCAGCAAATGTATTTCCGTGCTCATTTTTTAGCCTCGAGCGCCACCCTATAGGTTGGTTCTAGAATAAGCGCTTCCAAAATCTCGCCCATCCGCTCCGGTGTGTGCGGCAACCCGGCGTCCAAGTACCATGCCACTAGTCCTATAAAGCTGTGGACTAGATGATGCGCCGCCACCTCGAAGGGCACCACGCTTCCGGGTTTGGGAATAAACGTTGCGGAGAGCGTCTCGGTGCCGAGCCGCGTGCACCGCTCTAAGAGCCCGGTGATCTCGCCCGTGCGGAGGAGCACACGGTAGCGGTCGGCGTGGTCGCGGGCGTGCCCGAAGACCAGGGTACCGATCCGCGCCAAGTCGGACGTTACCAGCTGCGGCGTCAGCCGCGCCATAAGGTCGTCCAAGGTGTCCGTGAGCAGCTGCTCCAGCAACGCCTCTTTGGAACTGCAATGCCGGAAAAAGGTGGCGTAACCGACCCCGGCACGCGCCGTCAGCTCGCGCACCGTCACCGCGTCGTAGCCGCGCTCGAGCGTCAGCGCCACCAGCGCCTGGGCCAAACGCTCATGGGTTTTGACAACGCGCGCGTCGGGCGAACCCCGGCGCCGAGTCATCGGCTCGAGCCTACCGCGTCCTGAGTAACAGACATTTCTGATACAGTGTATATCATAACTTCATGATCACGAACCCGGCAAGCTCACCGACCAGCGGCTGCCCGTTTCACGGTGCCGGTACCGCAGAATTGGCCCGCAAAAGCGCTCGTCCCGGCGAAACGCTCACCCCCGCCTTTGAGGTCTGCCGGGACGCGGGGGGTGAACGCTGGACGATCCGTTCATTTGCCCTGGTGAGGGCTGTGTTGCGCGAGGGTGAAGCGGCGCGGCAGGCCGGATTCGGGGCGGAGGTCGCTGGACAGGCCACCCAAACGATGCGCCCACCGATTTTGTACTTGGAGGGTGGGGACCACAAGGCGCAGCGCACCGCCACCGCCCGCTTTTTTACCCCGCAGACCGTCGGCCGCGAGTACCGCGAGATGATGGAGGCGCTTTCCGACGAGCTTATCGCGGACTTAAGGGCGCGCGGTGAGGCCGACCTGAGCGGGCTCAGCACGCGCCTCGCGGTGCAGGTCGCGGCGCAGGTGGTAGGCCTGACCAACTCGTCCGTGCAGGGGATGGGCCGCCGCTTGGACACCTTTTTTGAGGACGACCCGACTCAGTTTTCGTGGCGACCCGACCGGCTCTGGCGCTTTTTAAGGACGCAAAGCGCGCTGCTGCGCTTTTTTTACCAAGATGTGAAACCGGCCATTCGCGCGCGGCGCAGATCGCCCCAAGAGGACGTCATCAGCCACCTCATCGACAAGGGGTATAGAGACCTTGAAATCCTGACCGAGTGCGTGACCTACGCGGCCGCCGGGATGGTGACAACGCGCGAGTTTATCGCTATGGCGGCGTGGCATCTGCTGGCGGACAAACCGTTGCGGGAACGTTACCTCGCCGCCGATGAAGCCGAGCGGCAACGCGTGCTGCAAGAGATTTTGCGGCTCGAGCCGGTCGTCGGACACCTGTACCGCCGCAGCACGAAGCCGCTGACGTTAACGCACGAGGGCGACACGTTTACCATCCCTGCGGGCGCGCTTATCGACCTCGACCTGCGCGCCGCCAACGCCGACGTAGAAGCCGTCGGGGAAGCACCCCTACAGCTCTGCCCGGGCCGCCCTTTAGAACGTGGGGTACAGGGTGCGGTGCTGAGTTTTGGGGACGGTCATCACCGCTGCCCCGGTGCCTACCTCGCGCTGCAAGAGAGTGACATCTTTCTGACGCGGCTGCTCAGGCTTCCGCTCACTGCCGACAAGCCGCCGAAACTCAGCTGGAACGACCTGGTAGCGGGCTACGACCTAAAAGGCTTTATCGTCCGCGTAGCTTAAGGCAAGGTGTTGCACAAACCGATTTTGCTGCGAGTATCGTCGCAAAAGGTTTGTTGCCGCCTTGACCGCAACAGCAGGTGATAGCTCGAGTCTCAGCTACTTCACCCTCCGGCGTTTTGAGGGTGAAGCGCCCCGGTCGGGCAGCGGCGTACGATTTCGGCGACGGCTTCGGCGGATGGCTTGCCCGGTTGACTCCGGAGACGCACCTAGAGATTGACACCTCAGGAAGCCTGCACACGCCGCATGTGTGAGATTTTTAGGGCAGACAGCGCCGCGCGTTGTACACCCTCACGCCGTCACATGAACTTTGCTGGACGCCCTACTACGCTTGCCCCTCGAATTGGCGGCGACTTATGGGGCTCACCAAGTCGAGGTATTCCGGGTGGCGGCGAATAAAGGCGGTTATAAA
>CADCWP010000332.1:0-427 GCA_902806425.1 uncultured Truepera sp. | reverse complement strand
ACCCCTGAAGCCCTTGCGCGCGCACATCGTCCAAGGCCCCGCGGGCCAGCGTACTGCCGACGCCCCGTCCCTCAAGGGCCTCCGGCACCTCGGTGTGCGTGAACATCACCGCGTTCGCCAGCCGGTTGTATTCAGAGACGGCCAGTTTGCCGTCTACACTCAGCTCGTAGCGGGTGCGGTCGTCGTTGCGTTTCACGTCACTCGGCGCTGCCATAAGGTTAGGATACCTGGTAGTCCTAAAGAAGTAATGAACTGTTGTAGTTGTAAATGAACAGCCAGATAGCGGCGATGTGGTTGTCAAGCTTTTTAGAGAAGGACAACGTTTGTCTGACTAAGCGGGAACAGCGTTGGCGGAGGGTACAGTTGAACCGCTCGATATGGTTGGTGTGGCCGCCATCTATGCCAACATGGTACAAAGTGTTGGCAT
>CADCWP010000331.1 GCA_902806425.1 uncultured Truepera sp. | reverse complement strand
CCCAACGACGTTGCCGCCGCACGCGGTCATCACCGCGCCAGCGCCCATCAGCCCTAGATTGCCTAACAGCCTGCGGCGGTCTAGTTTGCTACTTAGCACCTTTTTAACGTCCATTGTAACCTCCGGCCCCTGAGTGAAGTGGCCCACCTCGAGGGCAAAAAAGGGTTTGTGGGCTTTCTAAACTTGGTATACACCGCGCGCACATATTTGGATTTGCATTTCTTTACTCACGTCAAGCTCAAGCGTACTTTTTTACGGTGTGGTACCAGGATGTGCATTTTTTTACGCCGCCGAAGCACACCACTCAGCTGTTCTCCACCTGTCGGACGAGTTCGTCAACTTTTCTGACGTAGTCTTTAGGTTTGGCCTTGCGCTCGAGTCCCCTTTTTGACAAGTAGCGCACCTTGCCGTAGACCGCCCGCTCCGCCCAGCCTCGGTCATGCTGCCCAAAAACCCAGGCGACGTTGGCGAACGAGTTGGCGTCGCGCCCGTCCAGAAAGTATTTGTTGTTGAGATACAAGGTCGTCGAAAAGGCCTCCTCGGGCGTCCCCGACCACTCCAGAATCTTTTTGCCCCAGTACATCCGCATGTAGTTGTGCATGTAGCCGGTGTAGCGCATTTCCCGCATAGCAGCGTTCCAATAGGGGTCGTGCGTGTCGGCCGCCTCGAGCTGACCTCTCGCATAGATGTACTCGCGCGCGTCACCTCTATGGTCGGCCAGAGTTTTTCTCGCCCACGCCGGTAGAGCCTCGTACCTGTCATAGTCAGGCTCATAAAAAACTAAGTTCATCGGCAACTCGCGGCGGATGATGAGTTCTTCAAGATAAGTTTCGGTGTTTTTTCCGGCGATTTCCTGCGAGGCCCCTGCCTCTCTGACCGACAGCGCCACGTACACCGGCGAAATCTGTCCGAAGTGCAGGTATTTGCTCATGTGCGAGACAAAGCTCGTTTGCGGCTGGTTTCTGGTGTCGGCGTAGACGGCAAAGTCTCTTTTGAGAAACGCGCGCAAGACCTCTTTAGCTTCGGTGGTGCCACCCTTAAAGAGCTTGACCGGCGGTACCTGCTGCTCGAGCCTGAGCTTTTCGAGGAGCGCGCCGATGTCTGTGAGGTCTTCGCCGGGAACGTCAAGGGCGAGCGAGGC
>CADCWP010000330.1 GCA_902806425.1 uncultured Truepera sp. | reverse complement strand
GTCACCGAGATCATGAGCAGCCCAAGCTACGCCAACGCTACCTGGTCGCTTCTGGTGGTCGACCTCGAGTCGGGCGAAACGGTCTACGAGCTTGCCCCCGACACAATGCTCTTCACCGGCTCGGTGCGAAAGACGTTCTCGGTGGGTTTCGCGCTGAACGAATTGGGAGCGGACCACCGCTTCGAGACGCCCATCTACCGGCGCGGCACCGTCAACGGTGAGGGCGTGCTCGACGGCGACCTCGTCCTGGTGGCGAGCGGCGACCTAGCGTTGGGCGGTCGGCAGCTTCCAGACGGCACCCTCGCCTTTACACCCTTTGACCACAACGAAGCCAATTCGTTGGGCGTCGCCACGCTAACCGAAGCCGACCCACTCACCGGCATCCGAGCACTCGCCGCAGAGGTGGCAGCGTCCGGCATCACCGGGGTCACGGGCGAGGTCATCGTAGACGACCGTCTATTCGAGAGCTTTCGCGTTCCTAACGGCAATGTGCTGATCTCCCCAATCATCATTAATGACAACCGCGTGGATGTAACGGTGACACCTACAACACCTGGTGAACTTGCACTCGTCGATTGGCGACCCGAGTCGGTCGCCTTTCGGGTCGAAGCCGAGGTCATGACCGTGGCCGCAGGTGAAGAGACAGACGTGGCGCTGAGCAACGACATGCCTGGCGCCGGGACGGTAAGCGGCACCATCGCTGCGGACTACGAGTCGCCTGCCCCAGGCGTGGATGCGCTTGTACGCACCTTTTCGGTTGAAGACCCGAGTTCCTATGCCAGGGCCGTGCTCATCGAAGCGCTCGTCGAGGCCGAGGTGGCCGTCACCGCCGACCCGACCGCAGCTAACCCCACGAGCTTGCTACCAGCGCAGGGCTCCTACAGCGACGATGCTTGGGTCGCAGAGTGGGTTTCGCCCCCTTACGCCGAATACGCGAAGCTCATCCTGAAAATCAGCCACAACCTGGGCGCGAATATGAGCTTGATGCTTGGCGGTTTGGCGCAGGGCGCGACCGACCGCGACGCCGCTCTGGCAGCAGAGCGCGTAGTGTTGACGGGAGAGTTCGGAATAGACGGTGAGGGCTTCGACTTTCCGACGAACGGCAGCGGTAGCCCTGACAGCGAGGCCACAGCCCGGACGATCGTT
>CADCWP010000329.1:11545-16365 GCA_902806425.1 uncultured Truepera sp. | reverse complement strand
GGTGTGGCGACGCCGCCATCAGTTCAGGGCACGGCTGTGTCATTCGCGTCGTCGGGAACAGCGCCATGAAACCTAACTGCGGCTGTAATACTAGTACCTGGACCCGCCTCTAGTGAGGCTGCTATAAGTGAGACGGGGTTTCGAGAGATTCAACGGCTTAGTCTAAAAAACCATTTTTGAGATGAATTTTAATTACCTTTAGCGCGGGGACGTTTAATGGTCTCGACGAAGGGGTAGCGCTCGAGGAGCCCCCGGTAGCAGCTGAACAGCTCGACAGCCTCACCCGGGTCACGGGGCAGGTCTTTGAGGCGGAAGTAGGCGGTGTGGCCGCTCTCGAAGCTGAAGGTCGGGGTGCCGAAGATATTTTGTGAGACGGCGTGGTGGTGTTCGTGCGCCAGCACGGTGCGGCACTCGGGGTTGGCGAGGTCGGACTCGAAGCGGGACATATCGAGCCCCGAACGTTCAGCAACGCCGCGAAGCATCTTGAGCGTAAATGGCTGATGGTCACGGTGACGCGCCCGCATCGCCGCCAGCCGGAAGCGGGCGTGCTTTTCGGTACCCTGACGACGAGCAGCGCACGACGCCATAAACGGCAGCAACCCCTTGTTGCCGCCCCCATCCTCCGACGACAGCTTGTCGTTCCAGAGCTGCCAACCGTCCGTCCCCTCGTAGTTGTTCTGATACAGGCTGAAATGCCGCCAGACGAAGTCGAGGCCAAGCGCGGGGCCGACGACCTCGGCAAGCTCGGCCCCGCGCCAGGCAAAGGGGCAGACGTAATCGTAGTAGACCGTAACCACTTCAGGCATGACGCCATTAAAGCCCCTGGGCCGCGCCGTGCAGGTAAGCCGAAGAACAGCCCCCGCGTGACGGAGAGCGTAAGGGGCTCCGAACTCGGCTCTCGAGTTTTGGCCTTTCAGCGGGGTCCGGTCGCCACCGAATCGTTCTGCCTGCTGTCCCGACAAACGGCTGAACCTGCAATTTGTGACCCGGGATGTAGGTAGGGAACAGCCGTTCAGCTTAGAGCCAACGGTTTAAGCTCTAAACCTGCCAGCTCTAAGCTTTAAGAGGTGTAGCGCAGGACGGTGTTTACAAACCGCCTGTGACCGCGTGAGGGCAGGTGCGTCTCAACAATGTTGTGTTCGTCCCAAGGGCTACAACCCTTAGTTGTCCCCTTGGGGCGGTCGCGGCGGTTCACCGATAGCGCCGAACCGGGCTTCATATTTGCGGACGTTGTCCTCGAGGCTTCGCAAAAACGCCTTCGCGTGCTGCGGGCTGGTGATCACGCGCGAGCCCACCAGGGGGGCCTGTCCGGGATAGGCGAGGGCAAAATCCATGATGAACTCGTCTTTGGTGTGGGCGATAACCGCGACGTTCGCGTAACGCCCGCGAGCGACCTCTTTGTCGACCTCGAGCTTGATCTCTCTTGTACTCACAGCTACCTCCTCAAGATACCCATCAACATACCGGGTTGAGGTCAGCCTACCTCACTCGCGCCCGGAAGGTACGGGCGACGCCAGTTCGGCAAGTTCGGGCAACAACCGTCTCAGACGAAAGCGCACGCGTCCGGCAGCGTCCGCTGTGGTCAGCGTGACCAGGCTCATGCGGGCGTCGAGAAGGAGCGTCAGCACCACCGCCCCGCCCCTGAACTCGAGCAGCGTCTGCACCGCCGCCTCAGCCCCCAAAAGTTCGGCGAGTGCCTGACTCGAGGCGAGGTATCCGGTTAGAGCCTCGAGTTTGGCTAGGTCGTGCGCGTCTCCCGCTACACTCTCTAAAATTTCGCCGTCGGCCCCTACGAACGCCGCGCTCCCCACATCCCCGAGCCCGAGCACCTCCCTCAAGACCTCGGTGCGCGTCATGAGGGGCGCGTCAGGGCGTCCCCACAGGGCGTCCCGCTGTCGCTGCGGCGTTGGGGACGCGAGGAGGATAGAAGGGCGGTGTGTCCGGGCATCGCCCTCAGTTTAGAGCGTTCGGCCGGGACTGGCCTATGGGAAACTCGTCTTTAGCGCGTGGCTTTCAGTTTAAGCAGCGCTTACGCTTCCAAATGAGATGGTCCATACTCTGATCTGTGCTCGTTACCTGTACCGCATTGGAGTAGCGGGCGCTGCGGGGCGGTTTTGGTATGTTGACCTATGGCCGAACTCCATATTCACGCCGAACGGGGTGAGGTTGCCCCGTTCGTGCTCCTACCCGGCGACCCCGACCGTGCCCGGTTGATCGCCGAAACATTTTTGGAGTCGCCTCGGCTCTATACCGAGTACCGGGGGCTTTTAGGCTATACCGGAACCTATAAGGGCCTGCCCGTCTCCGTGCAGACGACCGGCATGGGCTGTCCAAGCCTCGCTATCGTGGTCGAGGAAACCGTCCGTTTAGGTGCCCGGACGCTGCTCCGGGTCGGGACGGCGGGCATCGTAGCGGGCACGGTCAACCCCGGCGACTTGGTCGTCGCGCAGGCGTCGGTGCCCAGGGACGGCACCACCCGGATGTACTTGGGCGGCGACCCCTACGCGCCGGTCGCCTCGTTTGCCGTCACCAAGGCGCTGGCGGAGGCCGCGCCGGGGGCGCACGTCGGCCTTATCCAGACCGAGGACGCCTTTTACGCGACGC
The DNA here is from genome assembly GCA_902806425.1 of uncultured Truepera sp. Classification (GTDB taxonomy): domain Bacteria; phylum Deinococcota; class Deinococci; order Deinococcales; family Trueperaceae; genus Truepera. The sequence continues at coordinate 13,761 of CADCWP010000329.1, read as the reverse complement.
AGCCCGGCGACGTAGCGACGCTGGCCGAGCGCGGGGTGCTCGTCGTCGAGATGGAGGCGGCGGCACTTTTTTTGCTCGGTCAGCTCCGGCGCGTCCGGACAGGCTGCGCGCTCGTCGCCTCGAACCGCATCGGCGACTCGGCGTTTATCGACCCGACGTTTTTGCGCGAACGCGTGCTGGGGATGGCGCGCGCGGCGCTCGAGGCCGGTCTCAAGCTCGAGGAGGTAGCTGTGTGAGTGAGACGCGGCCGCCTAAAGTAGCCGTCATCGGGGCCGGGACGATGGGCTCGGGCATCGCCCAGGCGTGCGCGGTCAGGGGCCTGAACGTAACGCTCTTTGACACGCAGGCGGAGGCTTTACAGCGCGGCCTCAAGGGGATGGACGCGAGCCTCGCCCGCATCGTCAGAAAGGGAGGACTGACCGAGGCCGCTAAGCGCGCCGCGTTAGGGCGCGTCAAAGCTACCGCCGACCTGAGCGGTATAGGCGACGCCGACGTGGTAATCGAGGCTGTATTTGAAGACCTCACGGTCAAACGCGAGGTCTGGGGACGGGTCGCCGAGGTCGCGGAAGAGGGCGCGCTCCTAGCGAGCAACACCTCGAGCCTGCCCATCACCGAGATCGCCGCCGGAGTAGGGCGGCCGGAGCGCTTCTGCGGGCTGCACTTTTTTAACCCGGTGCCCGTGCTGCCGCTCGTCGAGGTCGTTCGGGCGCAGCGGACATCCGAAGAGACTGTGGAGCGCGCCAAAACGTTCGTGGAGCGCATCGGCAAGACGCCGATACTCTGCGACGATAAACCGGGCTTTATCGTCAACCGTCTTTTGATCCCGTACCTGAGTGACGCCGTGTTCGCGCTTTCTGAGGGCGTCGGCAGCGCCGAGGACATCGACACCGCCATGAAGCTCGGGGCGAACATGCCGCTGGGGCCGCTTGCACTAATTGACCTTGTCGGCCTTGACGTCGCGTTGGCAGCGGCGGAGTCCCTACACCGTGAGTTTCAGGACCCCAAATTTCGCGTGCCACCGCTTTTACGGCAGCTGGTGCGCGCCGGGAAGCTGGGCCGCAAGAGCGGCGAGGGCTTCTACCGCTACGAGGAGACTGCATGACCGGACCACACGATCACAATCATGACAACGGGCACGACGACCACGACGAACTCGAGCTAGACGACATCACTTCTGAACTGCAAACGCTGCGCTTCGAGGTCGAGGGGCAGATTGCCGTCATCACCATCGACCGCCCGGAGGCGCTGAACGCGCTTTCCGGCGAGGTGCTCTACGAGCTCGGCGTCGCCTTTGAGCTTGTGCAGGCCGACTCGGGCGTACGCGCCTTGGTCCTTACCGGCAGCGGGCGGGCGTTCGCTGCGGGGGCCGACATCACGAACCTACAAAAACTTAGCGACACCTTTAGTGGCCGCGAAAGCGCGCTGGCCGGGCAGGACGTGATGAACACCCTGGCCGCGCTGCCCATTCCGACGATAGCGGCGATCAGCGGCTTTGCGCTGGGCGGCGGGCTCGAGCTGGCCCTGGCCGCCGACTTGCGCGTCGCTGACCGCACCGCCAAACTGGGGCTGCCCGAAGTCGGGCTCGGCATCATCCCCGGTTACGGCGGCACGCAGCGGTTGCCGCGCCTGATTGGGCAGGGACGCGCTTTCGACCTGATCTTTACCGGGCGGCACGTCGGCGCGGACGAGGCGCTTCAGCTAGGGCTCGTCAACCGGGTTGTCGACGACGCGCTGGCCGGGGCAACCGAACTCGCACAGCTCACGCTCAAGAATGCGCCGGTCGCCCTCGGTTTGGCTAAAGAGGCGGTCGTGCGGGGGCTCGAGTTGGGTCTGAGTCAGGGGCTCGAGGTCGAGGCCGACTTGTTCGGCATGGCACTCTCTACCGAGGACGCTAAGGAGGGCACCACGGCGTTTTTGGAAAAGCGGGCGGCGGAGTTTAGGGGACAGTAATAGAGACGGATAAGGTATGGGCAGAGTAGTCATCAGTTAAAGCGCTCACGTACCGTACAAGCTTTGTAGCTGTCCTACGCAATTTTCAGAAAAGCGTGGTTTTTGACCTCTTAAACAAGCGCCCTTGATTGACGCTAGCCTGTGTCAGCTCGAGTTTGTCGTTGATTTGACGGAAACGGCAGCTCTAGCAACCGTAAACTGACCCCAACAAAACTTGGAAAGGGGACACTTGAAGGTTTGACTATAGTCAAACCGCGTCTTCGTGA
>CADCWP010000329.1:0-11461 GCA_902806425.1 uncultured Truepera sp. | reverse complement strand
TCACTACACAGTTTTAGGAAATAAATGATGAAGTCAGCAAGCAAAAGGTCGAGCGTTTTTTCAGCGTTCTCCATACTTGCCGGAGTCCTCGCACTAAATTCGTGTGTACCGAGAGCACAACCTCCCTCGACGGGCGTTTTCGAGCTTCCCGAGGGCTACCAGATCAAGAAGGTGACAGGCGGCCTCAACTTCCCAAGCTCCGTAACCTTCGACGACCAAGGACAGATATACGTGGTCGAGTCGGGGGGCGGCCTGACCCCCATGCAAGCGCGCCCGATGCGGATTTTGCGCGTTAAAGGAGACCAGACGACCGAAGTCGTCAACCTGGACGGCCTGGGCATCGGTGCGCCCGTAACCGGGTTGACCTGGTATGAAGGGGCCTTTTACATCACGCACCGCCACGGTGAGAACCGCACCGGCACCGTTTCCCGCGTGACGCCCGACGGCCAGATCACCGAAGTCCTGAGCGGAATTATAGATAGCCAGTCCGAGCACCACGTCAACGGCCTCGAGGTAGGGCCTGACGGCCTCATGTACCTCGGCGTGGGCGAGGCGGCCAACGCTGCGGTGGTCGGTTCCGATATTGCTGCCTTTGTGGAGTTGAGCCCCGAGTTGCAGGCGAGGCCCTGCCAGAACATTACCTTGAGGGGTCGCAACTTCCAGTCGGAGGACTTCCGAACGGATGCGGAGGGCGACATGGTGCTGACCGGTGCCTTCGTGCCCTTCGGCACCCCAACGGAGCCGGGACAGGTCGTCGAGGGCGTCACCAAGTGCGGCAGCTCGATCTTGAAGTTTGATCCGAACGATGCCGAGGGAACGCTCGAGGTACACGCCTGGGGCTTCCGTCAGCCTATCGACATTGAGTTCGACCCACAGACCGGAGCGCTGTACGTCGCCGAGAACGGCTACGACATCCGCGGTCCCCGCCCGGTGAACGACGAATTCGACGCTACCTTGCTCGTCGAGAAGGGCACCTGGTACGGCGTCCCGGACTTCTCCGCCGCCCGCGAGCCGCTCAGCGATCCCAAATTCGAGGCACCGGACGACCTGCAAGCCACGGTGTTCGAGGGTACCGACACGGAGCTGGGCAAGGAGCTCGACTTCGTGATTGACCATGAGGCGAGTGGCCTCACCCCGCCCGACCCTTCGCTGGTGATCGGCTTGCACCCGGTTAACTCGTCGCCTTCTGGGCTGGACGTCGCTCCCGAAAGCTGGGGTGAGCTTGCTGGCAATGTCTTTGTGACCGAATGGGGCGATTTGGCCCCCGCAACCAACCCGGTGCGGGGCCAGGAACCTGCGGGCTTCCGGGTCGTGCGCATCGATCCGGGCAGCGGTCAGTTGGAGCCCTTCGTCGGCAACGCTGCGCCGGGACCTGCCTCAAAGCAGGGCGCGGCAGGCGAGGGCCTTGAACGCCCCTTCGACGTGAAGTTCGGCCCGGACGGGGCGCTGTACATCTCAGACTACGGGGTCGTCAATGTCAACGCCGAGCAGATGCCGCCGTACCAGCAGATGGCGGGAACGGGTGCCATCTGGAAGGTGACCCGCACGGGCAGGTAGGATGATAAAAGTTCGCGCCTACTGCGATTTCTTCGGCAACTACGCCGCACAGGTGACCTTTGTAATGACAACGGTTTAATAACCTAGACGTTTGTGCCAATTAACGACCTCGGTGTACGCTTCGAGGTCGTTTTCACATGATTACGCTGTTCGGCCTGAAGTCGAACGACGGTGCTCAAACCAGTAGCTCCAGCGGAGTCTTATTATCAATTTTTAACCTTACGCTAGGTACTTGCGCTCGAGATACCCCAGCACCACCCGGTCGACCCTACCCGGCTCGAGAAGGCGCTCCTCGAGGTTTTCAACCCCCGCAAGTTCCTTTAGGGCCGCGTCCGAGGCTGCGTCCCAGCTGTCCGCCGCAGCCTCCAGATACCCTGCCCGAACGAGGACGTTGTGCAGCCGTTCGGCGACGTCGGCGTCGATAGTCAGCACGTCTCCCTCGCTCGGGCGTTCAAAATAAAGCCGGTGCAACCCCAAAAGCCGCCCTAACTCCCCCACGGGTGCCGGATGGTCGTCCACCCTAAGGTCGAGGTAGCGGTCGCTAAAGCCGCTGTAGCCCCCGCCTTCACGGACGATCAGAAGCGCCGCCGACTGCCGCCCACGCCTGTCGCCGCCCGCCGCGTCGGCCTCTGCAAGCGCCGCCAACAGCCTTTCGGAAAGCGGCCCCTCCGTTCCCTCAAAGGTTTCGCAGAGTGCGTCCACGACCTCCGGCCCGGTGAGCAGGTTGCCCTGCGCGGCGTACCCCTCACCCGTCCGCCCACCCGCCCATGGGTGACAGGCGTCGCCGGTGAATGTCAGCGCGCGGCCCCGAAAGTCGACCAAGCCGTACTGGCGCTCGTCGTGCTGCGCGTCGGACTCGGCGAAGGCTTGGTGAATAAGTTCGAGTGAGATGCCGCCCCGCAGCGCCATGAGGGTGCGCGGCCCGAAGGTGGTGTTGGCGTACGACTGCGTGGCGACCGCGCCGAGCCCCGCCTCGGCGTAGGGCACGACGCTGCCGACGGCCAGAAACTTTGACGCCGTAGCCACGCCTAGATCGCCGGTCGCGGCGTCGAGCGCGACGATGGAAAACGTTGAGACCGGTTTCACCCGCCGAGCTTAGCACGCACCCTCGAAACCTTGATGGACGCCGCACCTCTTCGCCGCTCACACTTGTAGCCGGTAAAACACGCCCAAAACGCGGTGAGGAGCCGAGCCTACTACCCGTGCTTAAATACCCGTATGCCCTTCCGCCTGCGTTTGACCGTCATCTTCTTTGCACTGCTGCTGCTTTTTGCGCTCACAGTGCCCCTCATCGTCCCTATAGCGGAGCTCGAGACCGTACCGGTACGTGGGCTCGCCGGACAAGGCGCGCGGTTTGCCAACGTTGACGGGGTTGAACTTTACTACACCCGGACCGGGAACACGCCGCCCACCCTGCTCCTCCTGCACGGGTTCGGAAGCCTTTTCTCGTGGCGCAAGGTCGCGGGGCCACTGAGCGAGCGGGCAGAGGTCATCGCCTTCGACCGTCCGGGTTTCGGCTTTTCCGAGCGGCCCCTGGTCACGGACGCGCTGAACCCGTACACGCCACCTGCGCAACTCGACCTGACCCTCGGGCTGCTCGACGCACTGGACACTGAAAAAGTCGTTTTGGTCGGCCATTCGGCGGGCGGCGCGGTCGCGGTGGGGTTCGCTTTAGCTCATCCCGAACGGGTGTCCGGGCTCGTGCTCGTCGGCCCCATACTTCGCAGCGGCGGCCCACCCACCTGGGTGCGTGGCGTATTCAATACCCCGCAGGCGACGCGCATTGGCCCCACCATCATGCGGCAGTTCGGCGAGGAGCCGGGGCTCGAGCTGCTCCGCCGCGCCTACGCCGACCCCGACAGACTCACCGACGCCGACCTCTCCGGATACCGGAGGCCGCTCCGGGCCGACGGCTGGGACCGGGCGCTCTGGGAGGTCACGAAGGCAAGCCGACTGACCGACCTCGCGCCCCGCTTGGCCGAACTCGGCGTTCCCACCCTCGTCGTCGCAGGAGCCGAAGACGGCGTCGTACCCCCGGAGGAGAGCGAGCGGGTAGCGCGGAGCATCGCCGGAGCCGAGTTCGTGCTGCTGGGGGGCTGCGGGCACGCCGCCCAAGAGGAGTGTCCCCAGAAGTTTACAGCGGCTGTCACCACCTGGCTGGACACTTTGCCGCTTGACACCGCTGTAAATAGGGAGCGGTGACGCGGGCGCGACTTACGGCAGCCGGATGCGCATCACCTTGCACAGCTCCGGCCCGCCCCATATAGTTGCGTATGCTTGAGGCTCCCCCCGCACCGTTTCCCCTACTCAGCGCCCACGCGCTCAGCAAACGCTTTCCGGGGGTCGTCGCTGTCGACAACGTCAGCCTCGAGCTGCGCGCGGGCGAGGTTCACGCGCTGCTCGGCGAGAACGGCGCAGGTAAAACCACGCTCATCAGTATGCTCTACGGGCTCGTACCGCCGGACGAGGGTTACGTGTCGCTCTTCGGTGAGCCGGTGCGGCTGCGCGCCCCGAAAGACGCTATCGCGCGGGGCGTCGGGCTGGTCGCCCAGCACTTTATGCTGGTCTCGCGCCACACGGTCGCGGAAAACATCGCCCTGGGCCTGCCCGGAACGCCGTTTTTTCGGCCCACACGGCGGCTTAAAAGACGAATTTTGGAACTCGGTAAACGCTACGGCCTGAACGTCGACCCGAACGCCTACGTGTACGAGTTGTCGGCCGGTGAACAGCAGCGCGTCGAGATCATGAAGGCGCTCGTCCGGAACGCGAAGATTCTGATCCTGGACGAACCGACCGGGGTGCTGACCCCCCAGGAGGCCGATGGGCTTTTCGAGGTCGTGCGGCGGATGAAGGGCGAGGGTCACGGCGTCATCTTTATCACACACAAACTCGGTGAGGTGTTAGACGTCGCCGACCGCATCACGGTGCTGCGGAAGGGCGCGGTTGTGGGAACGTTGCCGCGCGAAGGGGCCGACGCGACGACGCTGGCCCGCATGATGATCGGGCGCGACGTGGTGCTCTCCCGCGTCGCCTCAGCCCCACCAAGACCGGGCCTGGTGCTCGAGCTTAGCGGCGTCTCGGCCCGCAACGACCGCGGCGTCGTGGTGCTTAAGGATATCTCGTTCAGGCTGCGCGAAGGGGAGATTCTGGGGGTCGCCGGGGTCGCCGGGAACGGGCAGCTCGAGCTCGCCGAGGTGCTGACCGGGCACCGTCACGTCACCGCTGGGAGCGTTTCGCTCGCGGGTCGGGAGTTAGGCCGTGCGAGCATACGCGAGACGTTCGAGCGCGGCGTCGCGCACATTCCCGAGGAGCGCAACGGCGTCGGCGTCGTTCCCGGCCTCTCGGTAGGCGAAAACTTGGCGCTCCGGCACTACCGCTACCCGCCTTTTTCGCGCGGCGGCCTGCTCAACGCGGCGGCGACGCAACGGTTCGCCGAGGCGTCGGTACGCGAGTACGGCGTCTCCACCCCCTCGCTACAGACCCGCACCGGGCGGCTTTCCGGCGGCAACATCCAGAAGCTCGTCTTGGCCCGCGAACTCTCGGAGCGTCCGGGCGGCGCGGTCAAGCTTGTCGTGGCGGCGCACCCGACCTACGGGTTAGACATCGGCGCGACCGAACAGACGCACCGGATGCTCGTAGGTGAGCGCGACCGGGGCGCGGGGGTGCTCCTGATTTCCGAAGACCTGGAGGAACTCTTCAGGCTCAGCCACCGGATCATAGTGATGTTCGGCGGTAAGGTTATGGGCATCGTTGAGGCCGAGGGCGCAGACCGTGGGCTGGTCGGGCTGATGATGGCGGGGGGCACCCCCAAGGGCACCTATGCTTAAGCTCGGCGGCTGGCGGCTCGAGCCCCGTCCCGAACCCTCGCGGGCACTCGTCTTCGCGGTGTCGGTGGGGGCGGTGCTGGCCGCGCTCTTCGTCACCGGCCTTATCTTTTGGGCGTACGGTCACAACCCCGTGACTGCCTACCGGGACATCTTCGTAAGCACGCTCGGTAATTTTCGCGGTTTCGCCGAGGTTTTACGCAAGACGATTCCGCTGCTTTTAGCCGGGGTCGGTTTGGTGCTGGCGTTTCACGCGCAGTTTTGGAACATCGGCGCGGAGGGGCAGATTTTGGCCGGAGCGGTCGCCGCGTCGGGGGTCGCGCTATTCGTCCCCGTCGGCGCGCCGTGGCTTCTTATCCTGATGTTCGCAGCCGGTTTTCTAGGTGGCGCGGTGTGGGGACTTCTCCCGGCGCTTCTCAAGGTGCGGCTGGGTGTAAGCGAGATCATCACCACGCTGATGCTCAACTACGTCGCCCTCTACGGGGTGCAGTACCTGATCTACGGCCCCTGGAAGGGCCTCAGCACCCGCGGGATGCCGATCAGCGACACCTTTGTACCGGCGGCTTGGCTGCCGACGCTCACCGGCACGCGGCTGCACTGGCCGACGCTTCTTTTGGGCGTGCTGCTTGCGGGCGCGGTTTTATTTTTGCTCACCAAGACGACGCTCGGCTTTGAAACCAGGGTGCTCGGTCAGAGCCCGAAGGCGGCGCGCTACGCAGGCATCAACTTGGGCCGCACAACGGCACTTTTAGTGCTCGTTGCGGCAGGAGCGGCAGGTCTCGCCGGGGTCGGGGAGGTCGCCGGACTCCATCACCGCTTGGTCGAACCCGCGCAGCTCTCGCTCGGCTACGGCTACACCGCCATCATCGTGGCGCTCCTCGCGCGCGGAAACCCGCTGGCAGTGGTTCTTACCGCGCTGCTGCTCGGCTGGGTATCGGCGACCGGCGACGTAGTGCGGGTGACGCTGCGGCTGCCAGCAGAGATTACCGGGGTCATCAGCGGGCTTATCTTGCTGTTTCTGCTCGCCAGCGAACCGCTGCTACGTTACCGCTGGCGGCGCGTGGGCCGGGAAGCCATACCCGTCCCCGTTACAGCACCCGTACAAGAAGGAGGGCGTTAGATGGAGCTCGAGTCCTGGCTCGTTTCGACAGTAGCCCGCTCGCTGGCGTTTAGCACCCCGCTGCTGTGGGCCGCGCTCGGCGAGATCTACGCCGAGCGTTCCGGGGTCGTCAACTTGGGCGTCGAAGGGATGATGATTTTGGGCGCGATAGCGGGCTTTATGGCCGCGCAGACGACCGGCTCGCCGCTGCTGGGCATCGTCGCGGCGGCGAGTGTCGGGGGCTTAGCGGGGCTTTTGCACGCGTTTATCGCCATCACGCTGCGCGCGGATCAGTACGTCTCGGGGTTGGCGCTGACCATCCTGGGGTTGGGGCTAGCCGGACTCGTCGGACGGGCGTACGTCGGCGTCCCGCTCTCGAACCCGATGCAGGCCGTGACCGTGCCGGGGGTAACGAGCCTCCCCGTGGTCGGCCCCGCCCTGTTTACGGGTCAGCACCTACTGACCTACGCGGGCCTGATCGTGGCGGTTCTTCTAAGCGTGCTTCTCTTCACGACCCGGCTGGGTGTCGTTATCCGCTCGGCGGGCGAGTCTCCGGCGGCGACCGACGCGCTCGGCATCAACGTCATCAAAGTGCGCTACCTCTGCGTGGTCTTCGGCGGCGTCATGGCCGGAATCGCCGGAGCGTATCTGTCCCTAGCCTACCGCCCCTCGTGGACGGAAGGGATGACCGCCGGGATGGGCTGGATCGCGCTGGCTATCGTGATTTTCGCCGCGTGGCGACCCGTGCGGGCGATTTTTGCGGCGTTTATCTTCGGCGCGTGCTTTCACCTAGCGTTCCGGCTGCAAGAGGTGTTTCCACCCGAGTTTTTGCAGATGCTGCCGTACTTGGTGACGATCTTGTCGCTGACGCTGATCGCACTCGGGCGTGGGGGACGGCAGGCGGGGGCACCGGCGGCGCTGGGGGTGCCATATACACGGGGGGAACGGTAGCGCGAATTCGTCAGTTGCACTAAATGGCGAGTTGAGTTAGCTTAAATCCACCAGTCTTCGGGACCGGAAAGGGGCTCTTCATGAGCCCACGTACAGATACACCCTTATGGACGCAGAGCTACCTTACTAACCTCACTGCTACCTTCGCTTTTTGGTTTAACGTCGATTTTTTGCTCTTGGTTTTGCCGCTCTATATGCGCGGCAACGGTTTTGACGCATCAGCTATCGGGCTTGTTTTTGGTGCTGCGGCACCCGCAGCTATTATTGCTAGGCTGCTTTCAGGACGCCTTATCGACCGGACGGGCGGACGCCTGTTTTTGCTGTGCTGTGCCGCCGCTTGGGCCTTTGGGTCGGCGGCGATGGCCTTTACAGGAGACCTCTTTGTGCTCGTCACCCTGCGGCTTCTACAAGGTGCCGGTCTAGGCGTCTTTACGAACGCTTCGCTAGCCTACGTGAGTTACAGCGTGCCGCCCACCAAGCGCGACCAAGCGCTTGGGTGGTGGGCTGCGGCGACACCGACGATGGCAACACTTGCACCCGTTGCGGCAGCTTTCATCTCCCAACGTTTCGGTTTCACCACGGCGTTTCTGGTGGCCGCAGCTGCGGGCGTCATCTCTACCCTTACAGGTCTTCTCCTCCCGCGCCTCGAGCGCTCAACCCAAACCGTCTCCGACGCCGCCCCTACGTACCCGCCGCTCTCGTACCGGGGATTTTTGGGGGCGCGGTAGCGGTTGGGTCGGGCTCATTTGCAGCTTTTGCTCCGCTTTTAGCCGCTGAAAGCGGTAGCGAAAACGTCGGGCTGCTCCTAACTTTTTCAGCACTTGGCTCTATTTTGGTGCGGCTTGCCGCAGGACCTATCGCGGCGCAAAAAGGACGAAGCTGGGTCATCGTTCCGGGACTTGCCCTTGCTGCTTCTGCGCTCGTGCTGCTCGGTACCGCACGCTCAGAGCCCTTTTTGTTTGCCGCAGCTTCGCTTTTCGGAGTAGGTACGGGAGCTGCCATGCCAGGTTTACTGAGCTGGGCAGTAGCGCGCGCTGGAGACGAAGAGCGAGCTACCGCTGGGGGAACGTTCTACGCTTTCTTCGAAATCGGTTTATTTACCGGCCCACCGCTCTTGGGGCAACTGGTCGAACAGTTCGGGCCTATGGCTTTTGTCGTTCCCGCAATGGTTTTAGTCGCGGCTTTAGCCGCTTATGTTGCTCTGGCAAACCGCTCATCGAAATGCGACCGTCAGCCGTATGGTTACTAGCGGATTTTTACGCCGTCCCCCGCTCCACCCCAAGTTCATTCAAGTACCGCCGGTACGCTATCGCCAACCTGTCGGACTTGAGGTGCAGTTCAGCTTGAAGGTCCAAGGGCAGGTTCTCCGGACGCTGGGATTCGATGATGCGCTTGTCCTGCGCCATCAGCGTGTTCTGAAACGCCACATATGTCTCGTCGGGCGCGTCTAGGTCATAGTTGCGCGACAACAGCGCGTAAGCGAGCGTTTCCCCCGCTCGGGTCGGCGTCGCGTGCAGGAGCATCGAAAAGACTTCACCCGAATCCGGATCGGTCTTGCGAAAGCGGGCGGTGGTCGGGGCTAAGACCTCGTAGACGTAGCGGTTCGTGAGTGCCTTGCCGCGCCCGTCCGGGTCGGGCTGAAAGATGTCGATGGGATCGCTTTTTAGGGTATTCCCGACGCGGTGGACCTGGTGCTCGGGAATTTCGGCGTAGTCCGGGACACCTAACAGACCTTCGTGCACCCACATCAAGTGGGACACGTCCAAAAAGTTTTCAATCACGCGCGGCGGCTCCGCGTTAAGCACGTACGGGCCGACGCTGAGGGTGTGAAAACCGGGCTGGGAGGCTTCGGGGTACTCGGGAAGGTCGGTTTCAGGCGTCTCGAGCGCCACCCAGACTAGTCCGTACCGTTCTCGGCAAGCGTAGCTGAGGGCTCGAGCTTTGGTCGGCACCTTCGACCCCGCGGGCTGAGCCGGAATATGTGTGCAGCTGCCGTCACCGCCGTAACGCCAACCGTGATACGGGCACACGAGCCCTCCGGTCTCGACTCGCCCGAGCGATAGGGCCGCGCCCCGGTGGATGCAGAGGTCACGAAAGGCGTATAGGCCCGTCTCATTGCGCCACAGAACCACGGCTTCGCCCAATACCTCAGCGCGCACGGGCGCGTCCGTCACGTCCTCGCTGCGCGCCACAACCATCCACCTCTGCGCCAGCACCGGGTCGGCGGCGATGGGTTTGAGGCGGGTGGACTCGTCCCGTGCAGATTCGGTTATAGACATGCTGTAAGGTAGCAAACGCACATCAGGCCGTCAACCAAGCTTTGTAACCGGTTGTCAAGCCCCAATCCGGCGTAGTGTCCGCACGAGCTACGCAACGCGCATAGATTAGGTGATTGCTACGGGCACCCATAACTTCATATACTGCGCTTAGCGGGTTTGGGCGTAACCCAGACCCCTACCGGGAGGTTGGCGTGCGGCGTCTTATTTGTTTACTGGTAGTTTCTCTTTTTACTACAGCTTTGGCCCAACAAGAACAGGTTACGGCAGGGTTCATCTACGTCGGGCCGACCGACGACAACGGCTGGAGCGAGGCGCACGACGCCGCCCGGCAGCTGCTAGACGACGAATTCGACTGGCTTACGACCATCGCCGTCGAATCGGTACCCGAAGCCGACGCCGAACCGTTTATCGACCAGCTCGTGCAGCAAGGCGCGAACGTCATCTTTACGACCTCGTTCGGCTTTATGGACGCGACCGTCGCCGCTGCCGCCCGCTACCCGGACGTGGTGTTCGCCCACGCCACCGGCTTTATGCGCGCCCCGAACCTCGCCACCTACACCGCCGAGTTCTATCAGGTCTACTACCTAAACGGCCTCATGGCCGGAGCGCTCACCGAGAGCGGCACCGTCGGCTACGTCGGCGCGTTTCCCATCCCTGAAGTTAAGCGCCACATCAGCGCCTTTACGATGGGCGTGCGCGCGGTAAACCCCGAGGCTTCTGTGAACGTGCGCTGGATCAACTCGTGGTACAACCCTGCCGCCGCGACCGAGGCTACGCAGGCGCTCGTCGCCGAAGGTGCGGACGTGTTCGCCTTCACCGAGGACTCGCCGACAGTCATTCAGGTCGCCGCCGAGAGCGACTTGCCGAGTTTCGCGCACTACTCGCCGATGCTTTCTTTCGCTCCCGAGCACGTCGTCTCGGGTCAGCTCGTACATTGGGACAGAATCTACCGTGACATCTTGACCAAGGTCCACGACGGCACCTACACCGCGCAAAACCTCCAAGACGTGGACTACTGGTCGCTTCTTTTCAGCGGCGCGGTCGAGGTCGGGGCGGACGAGGAGGTCATGATCAACCCCGCTTTTGAAGAGCCGCTGAGGGCAAGGATGGTCTCGGACAGCGAACTCGGCGAGGTATCGGTCTATGACCTGGTGATGACGCGGCTCGAGCAGATGTCGCAGGAAACGCCCGCCTTCGACCCCTTTACCGGCCCGCTAAGTGACCGCAACGGCAACGAAGTGGTGGCAGCGGGGGCGACCATGAGTCCTGAGGAGCTTGCGAGTATGCAGTGGGCCGCCGAAGGTATCGAGGGGCAGTGGCCGGACGAGCCGTGAGCCTTTTTTAGAGCCTTTGACGTATCCCCCTCGAGGCTCAAGGGGGATTTTTACTCGGACTAAGATGGCCTTGTGAAGATACCCGAATTAACCGAAGCCGAGCAGCTCCTAAACGAAGCCGAAGCGAAGAACCCCGGCGGTTGGGCCGACCACGCCCGTTACGTCGCGCTAGCCGCTCGGAACATCGCCGAGGTTCACCCGAGCTTGGACGCTGAAGCCGCCTACATTTTGGGCTTACTGCACGACGTAGGGCGGCAGGAGGGGGTGACTGACCTGCTCCACATTCTGCACGGGTATACCCTCTTGGAACGTTTGGATTACTCGGACGCGGCGCGCGTCTGCCTTACACACTCATTTCCTCTCCAAGATATCGAGACAGCAGCAGGCAATTGGGATGGCTCGAGTGAGGAGTTCACC
>CADCWP010000328.1 GCA_902806425.1 uncultured Truepera sp. | reverse complement strand
GACTTGATAACCGCTCTTCACCTTGACCGACGAGATGCGGTCGTTCCAGGCGTTGCCGACCCAACTGCTGTCAGCGTCCGCGCAGAACGACGCGCCGCTATAGTTGTCGTTCTCAAAAAAGCAGGCGACCCCGCTCGGGGCGGGGGGTGGAGGGGGCGGCGGGGTCGTAGTGCCGCCCGCGTCGCAAGACGCGCCGCTCAGGGTACAACTGTTCACGCCGCTGAAGCTGCCGGTGCCGTCATACGAGACGGTGACGGAGCCGTTGGCCGGGACCGTGTCGCCGCCCCAGGCGTTGGGGGTGACGGTCCAGAAGCCGTCGGCGGATTTCGTCGCTGCGCCGCCCGCGCCCCACGGCGTGCCGGTGAGACCCGCGTTGCCGTTAAACTTGAACGTGAGGGTCCAACCCTTGACGGGCGCGCCGGTCGCGTTGCTCAGCGTGATAAAACCGTTAAAGCCCGAGTCCCACTTGCTGCTGGTGCCAAAGGTTGCGCTGAGGCCGTTTGCCTGCGGTTGCAGCGGTGCCGAGTTCTGGCTGCACGCCGCTAGGCTAAGCGCCGCAGCCAGTAGGCCGAAAAACACCCGTCGATTAAAGTTCATACAACACTCCTTATAGGGGGGTCCGACCGGGGTTTCGGGCCGGTCGGGCGGTCGTCAGTACGTGACGAACTCAACCCGGCCCAGCGACACCCCGTCGCCGGTTGCGCGAATCGTCAACGTCTGTGTTCCAGCGCCGACCCCGGCGAAGTCGACGTTGACGGTCTGTCCCGCGTCGAAGGAGAGTGGAATCTCACGCCCGGCGAAGCTTACCGTGATTGAGCGGCTGTTCAGGGTGCTCGAGCTTGTAACACGCAGCCGCAGGTTGGCCGCGTTCGGTACACTGACGCTCCAGGTCTTACTGCTTCCGTTGGTAATTGCACCGACGTTCGTGCTCACGACGCCGGGTGCCGTGACGCTGCCGGACGGCGGTGGGTTGGTCGTCCCGGTAGTGATCTTGAACGACGACGCCTTGTCGTTGAAGTCGGGCAGTGACGCCGTGTCGCCTGTAACCGTTTTAACCGCTCCACCGTAGTTGATGTCGTTAAAGAGCTGGACTTGATAACCGCTCTTCACCTTGACCGACGAGATGCGGTCGTTCCAGGCGTTGCCGACCCA
>CADCWP010000327.1:2217-16379 GCA_902806425.1 uncultured Truepera sp. | reverse complement strand
GTTGTTGCTGTATCGGTGTATTATGTATGGGTAAGCTGCCTCTGATCCGAGCTGGGGTGGGTTGCTTCCCGGTTAACCATGAGGGCAACCTTGCAGGCCACAACAACCCGCAAGTTGCTGGTGCCTGCACGGTCTAGGCAAGCGTACCGGCTTTCATCGGATCGTCAAGCTCGGCTTCTGATTCACCTGGTCATGCGCTAAGCATAGGCATTTTTGCAGAGAAGGGCAAATCGGCTGAAACCGAGCTGCTAATGTTGTATTTCAGCGTGACATTTATAGGCAGGCTAAAATCTCTCCGGCATGAACTCAAAGTCGCCGTGACACTTCCCTCCTGCAACCGCTTTACAATAACTTAGTGGACCCCTCTGGAAACCCCGACGCCACAACCCCCAGCCTCCGTGACCGCGCCGCCACCTTTGGCTTGTCCGACGACGAGTTCACGCAGGTCGTGACGCACCTAAGCCGCGAGCCGAACGCCCTCGAGGCCGCCATGTTCGGGGCCTTGTGGAGTGAGCACTGCGGCTATAAAAACTCACGCCCGCTCCTAAAGCGGCTGCCGACCGAAGGCCCCGCCGTGTTGCAGGGTCCGGGTGAAAATGCCGGGGTTGTCGATATCGGCGACGGCCTCGCGGTCGCTTTCAAGATGGAGTCGCACAACCACCCTTCGGCGGTCGAACCCGTGCAGGGCGCGGCGACCGGCGTCGGCGGCATTTTGCGCGACATCTTTGCGATGGGCGCGCGGCCCTTCGCGGTGCTCGACTCGCTGCGCTTTGGCGACCTCACCGACCCACGCACCCGCTACCTGTTAAACGGCGTCGTCGAGGGCATCGCCCACTACGGCAACGCCATCGGCGTGCCGACAGTCGGCGGCGAGATCACATTTAGTGCCTGCTACGCGGAAAATCCGCTAGTCAACGTCATGGCTCTGGGGTTGATGCGGCACGAGGCGCTCCAGTCGGGTACGGTCGGCGCGGTCGGCAACCGGCTTATCTATGTCGGCTCTAAAACCGGGCGCGACGGGCTCGGCGGCGCGGTGTTCGCCTCGGCGGACCTTTCGGAAACGAGTGACGCCGACCGTCCGGCGGTGCAGGTCGGTGACCCGTTTATGGAAAAGTTGCTCTTAGAGGCCTGCCTGGAAGCTACCCAAGCCGGGCTGGTCATCGGCGTGCAGGACATGGGCGCGGCGGGGCTTACCAGCAGCGTCGCCGAGATGGCCTACCGCGCGGGCCGGGGTGTTGACCTGTGGGTGGACGCGGTGCCACGCCGCGAGGTCGGTATGAGTCCCTTGGAGATCATGCTCTCCGAATCGCAGGAGCGGATGGTCCTGAGCGCCAAACCAGGTTGTGAAGAGGCGTTGTTAGCGCTGCTAGCGAGGTGGGAACTCGACGCCGTAGAAGTCGGTGAGGTCGCGGCGCACGGGTTCTTTAGGATTTTGGAGGAGGGCCGGGTGGTCGGGGAGATGCCCGTAGCCGCCCTCAACGAAGCGCCGACCTACACGCGTGAGGGAATCGAAGCGCCGGAGGTTCGCGCCGCCCGCGAAACCCCCATCGACGTGCCTGTCCCGGTAGATTTGAGCGCGGCGCTGCTGACGTTGCTCTCGAGCCCCACAATCGCCTCTAAAAAGGCCGTTTTCAGGCGCTACGACCATCAGGTGATGACCAACACGGTCGTTATGCCGGGTGAGGCGGACGCTGCCGTGCTTCGTATCAAAGGTTCGGGCGTCAAGGGCTCTCAGCGCGGCGTTGCGGCCACCACCGACTGCACCCCGCGCTACGGCTCCCTAGACCCCAAGCTCGGGGCGATGCACGCGGTTGCGGAGGCGGCCCGCAATTTAGCCTGTGTCGGCGCGACGCCGCTGGCGATCACAAACAACCTTAACTTCGGCAACCCCACCCGCAGCGACGTGTATTACCAGCTGTCTGAAGCGGTTGACGGTCTCGCCGAGGCGTGCCTAGCGCTCTCGACGCCGGTTACAGGCGGAAATGTCAGCCTCTATAACCAGTACCGGACCGACGCGGGCGTGAGGGCGATCTACCCAACGCCGACGGTAGGGATGGTCGGAGTGCTGCCGGACGTTTCAAGGCACGCGACTACCGGCTTTAAACGGGACGGCGACGCCATTTTGCTCGTCGGCGACAATACCGATGAACTCGGTGCCTCGGAGTATCTGGCGCAGGTTCACGGCCTCGAGGTCGGGCACCCGCCGCGGCTCAACCTCAAGCGGGCGCGGGCGCTCGTCGAGGGGGTCTCGAGTCTTATCCAAGCGGGGTTATGCGACAGTGCCCACGACCTCTCGGACGGCGGTCTGGCGGTCGCGTTGGCTGAAATGGCCCTGTCCGGGAACCGGGGTGCTAAGGTGACCCTTGCCGACGCGCTCCGCCCCGACGCGCTCTTGTTCGGTGAGGCGGCCTCGAGAGTTTTGCTGGCTGTACCGGCCTTTCAAGTCGACGCCGTGACCGAGCATCTGGCCGCGCACGGGCTGCCGGTACGAAACATCGGCGAGACTGGAGGAGAGTGGCTGGCGCTAACCCTGATTGAAGCCCAGACGACCGTGAACGTTCCCCTGACCGACCTCCGCCACGCTTTTGAAACGCCGCTCCGCGACGCCCTTGAGGGATAAACCCATGACCCAGCTTACCCATGACGTTTTAGACGACAAACCGCATGAGGAGTGTGGCGTCTTCGCGGTCTATCAGCCCCGGCCCGCCGACATCGCGCGCATGTGTCACTTGGGGATTTTCGCGTTGCAGCACCGGGGTCAGGAGTCGTGCGGCATCGCGGTCTCGGATGGGCACGACCTCGTGGTCGAAAAGGACATGGGGCTCGTCGCGGAAGTTTTCGACGAGGCGCGGCTCGCCAGCTTGCAGCGTCCGGGTCTGCGGGTCGGTCTCGGTCATACCCGCTACGCTACGACTGGGGCGTCCTTACGGTTCAACGCCCAGCCCCTAACCGTCCGCTCGAACAAGGGCATTTTGGCCTTGGCGCATAACGGCAACTTTACAAACGCGCGCGCCATGCGCTCTCGGATGCTTGATGGGGGCGCGGTCTTTAACACCACCAACGACACCGAGGTGATGATCAACCTTATCGCCCGCTACAGCCGACTTTCGTTAG
This sequence comes from uncultured Truepera sp., assembly GCA_902806425.1. Taxonomy (GTDB): domain Bacteria; phylum Deinococcota; class Deinococci; order Deinococcales; family Trueperaceae; genus Truepera. The sequence goes on along the minus strand of CADCWP010000327.1, from coordinate 13,265 downwards.
AGGACGCCACCGCGCAGGTGATGAAGGAGCTTTACGGCGGTTTCGCGGTCGTCATCATGGACCGGCATAAGATTCTGGGTCTGCGCGACGGCAACGGCGTCCGCCCCTTGGTGGTCGGCGAGTTAAACGGTGGTTACGTCTTCGCCTCGGAACCTTCAGCCCTGCACGTGGTCGGCGCGACGTTTTTGCGCGACGTGCGCCCCGGTGAGCTCGTCGTGGCCGACGAGTCGGGGCTGCACTCGAGACAGGTCTTGACGCCCAAACCGACGCCCTGCGCCTTTGAGTGGATCTATTTCGCGCGCGGTGACTCCATTCTAGACGGGGTAGACGTTCACGCCGCGCGGCTCAGGATGGGCGAGGTCTTGGCCGAAGAAGCGCCCGCTGGAGCCGACGTGGTCGTCGGCGTCCCGGAGTCCGGCCTGACGGCGGCGGTTGGGTACGCGAGGGCTTCCGGCATCCCCTATGACATCGGGCTGTACAAGTCGCCGTACGCGGGCCGGACATTTATCAACCCGACGCAAGATTTGCGTAAGCTCAAAGTCCTCTTGAAGCTTGCGCCGACCGGCGCGGTGCGCGGCAAGCGCGTCGTCTTGGTCGACGACTCCATCGTGCGCGGGACGACCTCGGGGTATATCGTGCAGCTCCTTAGAAGCGCGGGCGCGTCCGAAGTGCATTTTCGGGTGTCGTCGCCGCCGATTCGCTATCCGTGCTACTACGGCATCGACACGGCGGCGCGCAAGGAACTGGCCGCCGCGACGATGAGCACAGGTGAGATCTGCGCGCGCATCGGGGCGGACTCGCTCGCCTATATTTCAGAACCGGGTTTGGCGAGAGCTATCGGCCTACAGACGACCTGCTTGGCCTGTTTCGACGGCTCCTACCCGGCGGGACATCCGGATGAGGGCGACGGCGCGGTGGACGAGCAGAGGTTAGGTCTGCCGGTCTTTGACGCTATCGCCTAAATCTTGTGTATTTTCACGGCTCGTGTAGACATAACCTCGCTTGCTACTCGCTAGGGACTGCGTTCTAAACGCAAGCGACGTAGATACTTGGCCGTCCCGAAACTTCTAGCGCGTTAGATACGGCATTTATAGATGTGAGCAGTAAACGAGGCGATATATTTTTGCTTTTACCTGCTTCTCCTGGCCGTGTATAGTTGGGTGCAAGTAGGCGAGTAGAAGGGGTGACATGCGTAAGCGCGATATGTCGTCTAGTTGGGACCGTATCATCGTAATTGGCGCGTTTACGCTTGGTCTTTACCGACTTGTTCCGGCAGCAAGGGCTTTTACTAGAGGCCAACTACTTTCGGGAACGTACGAAACACTATTCGCATTGACGATTGCCTATCTCGGTATCTCGCAACTGTACGAGCTAGATGGGTACCACCCCATCAACGTCGTTGGAAATGGCATTTGTGTAATCTTTCTTATGTTTTTTGTTTTGTCTTTGTTTCGCAGCTTCTAGCTTTCTCTTTAAGTCAAGTACCTACATGCAGGTACCTCACGCACGTTTTGTTACGACCAGCCCGACAAACCGCACGAGTCTAGGAACGCGGTGCCAGCGCCGTCGGTCGAGGCCGACCCGGTACGCCCACTCAAGCCCCAGCTTGTGCGTCCACGCCGGAGTCCGTTTAACCTCACCTGAGAGCACGTCTAAAGCGCCGCCCACCCCCATCAGAAGCGGGACGCGGAGCGCGGCGCGGTGCGTGTGCAGAAAAAGTTCTTGTCCCTCGCCGAGTCCGGCTAACAGCAGGTGCGCGCCGCTCTGAGCGATGGTCTCAACTATCACAGGAACGTCGTCCGGACGCCGGAAATAACCGTGCTGAACCCCGGCGACGACCGTACCGTAACGTTTATGCGCCTCCTTGGCGGCGCGCTCGGCGACGCCAGGTTTCGCGCCTAAAAAGTAGCCGCGCAGCTCCGGCCCGCCCCGCTCGAGAATCCGGGTCATCAGCTCGACTCCCGGCACGCGCTCTGGCAACGTCTGCTTGCTCCGCCCCGCCGCCCAGGTGATACCGACGCCGTCGGCGACGCTCAGGTCGGCGTGGTGAAGGGCGCTTTTCAGCTCAGGATCAGCTTCGGCTTGAACGACGGTCTCAGGGTTGAGCGTGACCAAAAGTTTAGGTATAGGTGAATGGTGAGCGGTCCCCAGCGCCCACGCCGCGGCCCCCTCGAGCGTGCAGCGGGCGACCCGGTAGCCCAAAACCTCAGCGGTCGGTGGGTCATTAGGTTGTCCGGTCTCAGCACGGCTCACGGCTTGGTGGCAAAGCGGTACAGGTTCTCTTCGCCGCCCACAAGCTGCGGCGCGGCGTCCGTCTGCGACACCAGGCTGCCGACAGCGATGTCGTCGGTCAGGTCGAGGTGGCGGAGGTGCTGTCCGGCCCGTGAGCCCCAGAGCGCCCCGACGGGTGTTGGAAATGCTTTTAACAAGTTTATGGCAAAGAGCGCCGCGCCACCCAAGGTAGCCTCGGTAAAGTGCCTTTTGAGAAGCGCCGCCAAGTAACCCGCGCAGAGCGTGTCGTCCAGGTCCTCATCACCCCGAAAGCCCGTGCAGACGAGCGCGACCTCGTGCTCGGCGGCGGCTGCTGCCCGTGCTACGACCGCGTCGGCGTTATGCAGGGAGCCGAGCAGCACGTGCCGAGCACTAGTCGTCCGGGCAACCGCCTGCGGAACGTGTCTGGAGACGAGGACCGCTGAGCGTCCGGCGACTTCTGCGTGCACGACCTCAGCGGGCGAGGTGCCGTAGTTAAACCCCTCGGGCGGCAGCCCCTCCCGCTCGCCGATTAAGAGTAGAGGCTGCGCCTCGGCGAGACGCCGCGCCTTGCGGATGCTGGGGCTCAGGTAGAGCGTCTCCAACCCGCGGTCGAACAAGATAGACGCGAGCGTACAGGTCCTCAGCACGTCGATTACCACCACGACGTCCCCATACTCATGTCTGGGCGTGAGGTCAACGCGGAGGTGCATGGTTCCTAGTCAGGTGCCTAGATGTTCGGTACCTAGACATATAGTCTCTAGGTCCAGGGTTTGTAGGTATAGGGTTTGCGGTAAAGCCTAAATTTACGGCGCGAAAACGCACGGCAGCACACACACTGCGTAGCTTAACATTCGGAGGCCACGCTACGACCCGTGAAGCGCATCAGACGACCCCCTGGGGGCGCGCACGGTACGCTGGGGCGTGCCGCCGACCCCTTTTGAAACCGCCTATCTGACTCGCGCCCTGACCGATTTGTACGCCGTTACGCCCGGAGACACGGGCGCGGCGCTTCGTCAACCCCGACCGGTCGACCGTGAGGGGCTGGCGGCGGCGCTGCGGCGCTCCTCGGAGAAGCTGGGCGCACCAGCGGCGGTCTTTAAAAATTTGGAACAGCTGGCGCACCCCGAGAGCCGGGTTGTCGTTACCGGGCAGCAGACCGGGCTTTTGCTGGGGCCGCTCTATACGCTCAGCAAGGCCGTCAGCGCAGTTTCCCTCGCTAAGCGCCTGAGCACCGACGCCAAACCGGTGGTGCCGGTGTTCTGGCTCGCCAGCCAAGACGCCGACAGCGCTGAAATCGACCACGCCTATCTCCTTGACCTGAGCGAACGGCTCTACCGCCCCATGCTGCCGTTGCCGGAAGGGGTTCCGGCGGGGCGTATCGGGCTGAACGCTGCTTGGGTTGAGGGGATGATCGGGGAGCTGCACACGTTTGAAGGGCCGGAAGCACACCGCCTGGTGGTCACCGACCTGCTGCGCCGCACCGCCGCGCGCGCCGAGACCTTCGCCGACTGGTTCGGGGCAATTTTGTGCGAGCTGTTGGGGCGTGACGGGTTGATCGTCCTGAACCCGCTCGAGCCCGCTCTAGCCGCACACTTCACTCCCGTTTTAAGAGCCGAGCTCGAGGAGCCGCTGCGCTCGGCCACAGCTGTCAACGCGGCTGCCGACACGCTTAAAAGTATGGGTTACACGCCCCAGCTCGGGCGGGCGACGGGGGCGACGAACCTGTTTCTCGAGGAGGGTGGCAAGCGGCGGCTCCTGCGCTTCGACGGGACGAGGTTTTCGGCGGATGAGAGCACCTATAGTCGCGCCGAGCTGATTGCACGGCTTGACGCCGACCCGACCTGTCTAACCCCGGCGGCGGGGCTCCGGCCTATCACCCAGGACGCCATGCTGCCGACCGCCGCGACGGTCGTCGGGCCGGGTGAACTGCGCTACTTCGCGCAGCTCCGGGGGGTTTACGAACAGCACGGCGTCGCCATGCCGCTTATCTGGCCGCGCACGACCGTGACGATTCTCGAGCCGCCCGTAACGCGCATCCTTAGCAAGTTTGGGCTGAGCGCCGCCGAGGTGCAGGCGGACTTCGGCGGCGTCAGAGACCGGACGCTGCTGGGACTTCACGGCCACAAGCTGGCCTTCGACAACCGCTTGCGGGCGCTTAAAAACCTGTCAAAGTCGCTTCGAGACCACGTTTCGGCGATTGACCCCACGTTGGAGAATACGGTCGTGCGGGCTGAGGCGGAGATGCGCGAGCTGTTCGGGAAGCTCGAGGCCAAAAGCGCCGCCGCGCTCGCCGAACGAGACGACACCTACGCGCGGCAGTTTGGACGTCTGCGGGCGCACCTGTTGCCGGAGGGGACGCCGCAGGAGAGGCTGATAAGTCCGTTCAGCTTCTTTCTTAAATTCGGTGTCGAGAGCGTGATGACGGCCCTGCTCAGGCTTCCCGCTGAGGGTGAACACGAACTGCGTATTTAGACCCGCCCGACACCCGCGTTCCGCCGATTGGCGATAAGGTCGGATTTCGGAATACGGTATGCTCGCGTCGTGACCCAAACTCCCAAAACCATAGCTGTGACCGGCGGCAGCGGCAAGCTGGGCCGCGCTTGTATCAGCGATTTGTTGGCGCACAGTTACACCGTCGTCAATCTCGACGCCAACGCGCCCAAAGTGCCCCTCTGCCACTTTACCCAAACCAACTTCGCCGACTTCGGCGCTACCGTAGACGCGCTCGCCGGTTCCGACGACCGTTATCCGAAAGTAGACGCGGTAGTTCATCTCGCGGCCTATCCGGCTCCGGGCCTCGTGACCAACGCGGCGCTTTTTGAAAACAACACCATCAGCACCTATAACGTCTTTGCGGCGGCGCGCATTTTAGGCATCAAGAACGTGGTGTGGGCCTCTTCGGAGACGCTTCTGGGCATCCCCTTCAACGACCCGCCCCCCTACATCCCCTTAGATGAGGAGTACGCGGTGCGACCCGAGTCGTCGTATTCGCTCTCCAAACAGCTCGGCGAGACTATGGCCGAGCAGTTCTGCCGCTGGGACGCTGAAACCAAGATCATCGGCTTGCGCTTCTCCAACGTGATGGACCCCGAGGACTACGCCGAGTTTCCCGGTTTCGACGCCGACGCGCGCCTACGCAAATGGAACCTGTGGGGCTACATCGACGCCCGCGACGGCGCACAGGCCGTCCGGCGAGCGGTTGAATACTCCGGCAAAGGTGCCGACGTGTTCATCATCGCCAACGCCGACACCGTGATGACCCGGCCCAACAGTGAACTTATCGCCGAAGTTTTTCCGGGTGTGCCGATGAAGCGCGAAGTCGAGCCGAATGAGACGCTGCTGTCTATCGACAAGGCGCGGCGCGTGCTGGGGTTTGAGCCGGAGCACTCGTGGCGAGACGAGGTGAAGTAGGGGTTTAGGGGCCGGGGGTGTGTTTTAAGGGCTCGAGCCTGACGGGCAGCCGGAAGTGCCAATAGGCGGAGGGTTGCCCATAGGAAGTGACAAAACGTTCGGCAAAAATTTGGGGTTTAAGCACGGTCTCGAGCAGATCAACAGGTTTGCCCTGCTTGTCAACGATGCGGTAGCGGCGATTGTTCCTAAAAGCATCGACGGCATAATGACCTGAAAGCCATAGGTGGCCGTCATACTGTGGCGTAAGCGATTCAAACGAGACGAGTGTCGGCAGCCTTGCAACGCCTAAAAGCACCTGCGCTTCGTCAGCGCTAAGGGGTAAGAATTGACTGTATCTAAGGCTGCTTCTATATGCCGCACTCCTCGCCTGAACATGAAACATATAGCCGCAGGTGCGGTGGTAGATGGGTACTTCGTGCTTGTTACCGTGATTTAGCTGTGCGAATTGGACTTCTCCGCTTGGTTCGCCAACGAAATCAGGCTTCTGCCGTTTCGCCGCCTTGACCCGGCTACGCAGGAGAGCTAGGTCGGCTTGCGTCAACTGTATAAGGGAACGTACTAAAATCGGCTTACCCGCGTAAACTCGTCGTAGACTGAGGTCACAGCCATTTTGGTTAGGCCAGTGAAACGGCCTCAGTTCAGGAGTATATCGCAGCGCCTCAACCGTCTCGAGCGCCGCCCGTTTCGCCTCTGCCGTGCCCATAGTTTGTTGCCCCGAACCGACTCCGAACAGCATGAAGGAGATAGACAGCGAAATAACGCGCGCCCAAGCTTTGCCCATAAAACGAGAGTAGCACGCGCCTTACAAGGGTTTGCCGAGCGTCACCATCTTCTCGCTCGTGTAAAAACCGCTATTCGCCGCGCCTCGAGTAGTTCGGCGCGTCTTTGGTGATGGTCACGTCGTGCGGGTGTCCTTCGATAAGGCTGGCCTGCGTGATGGTCACAAACTGCGCCCGCGCCTGCATCGCCGGCAGGTCTTCGGTGCCGCAGTAACCCATCGCGCTCCTCAAACCGCCGAGCATCTGATACAGCACGTCCCCAACCGGCCCCTTATACGCGACCATGCCCTCGATACCTTCGGGAACGAGTTTTTTGGCGTCCTCTTGAAAATATCTGTCCGCACTCCCGCCGGACATCGCCCCGAGTGAGCCCATGCCCCGGTAGGTCTTGTAGCGCCTGCCGTCGCGCAAAATGTCCTCGCCGGGTGCCTCGGTCGTGCCCGCGAGCATGGAGCCGACCATCACGCAGCTAGCCCCCGCCGCGATGGCTTTAGGCAGGTCGCCGGTCGTCTTGATGCCGCCGTCGGCGATCACCGGCACGCCGGAGCCCCGCGCCGCGCGGGTAACGTCCATGATGGCCGTGAGTTGCGGCATCCCGACGCCGGTTACAACCCGCGTAGTGCAGATGCTGCCCGGCCCGATACCGACCTTTACGGCGTCCGCGCCCCGGTCGAGGAGCGCTTCCGCAGCCTCGGCGGTAGCGATATTGCCCGCCACGACGTCCACGTCGTAGCTCTCCTTGAGGTAGACGAGCGCGTCAAGGATGCCCTGTGAGTGACCGTGCGCGCTGTCTAAAACGAGCGCGTCGACCCCGGCTCGGACGAGCGCGTCGGCGCGCGCCTCGAGGTCGCCCGACACCCCGACCGCCGCCGCCACCCGAAGTCGCCCGAGCGCGTCCTTGGCGGCGTGTGGGTACTCGAGGTTTTTGGTAATGTCTTTAATCGTAATCAGCCCTTTAAGCATGTAGTGGGCGTCTACGACCAGAAGCTTTTCAACCTTGTGGTTTTTGAGGATGTCGCGGGCCTGCTCAAGCGTCGTTCCCACCGGCACCGTGACGAGGTTGTCCTTGGTCATAAGCGCGTCGACCTGCTTTGTATAGTCGGTCTCGAAGCGCAGGTCACGGTTGGTCAGGATGCCGACCAGACGCCCGTCGCGCTCGACGATGGGCACGCCGCTGATACGGTAGTCGCGCATAAGGTCCTCAGCTTGTTGCAGCGTCGCGTCGCGGGTCAGGGTGATGGGGTCGACGATCATCCCGGCTTCGGAGCGTTTGACCTTGGTGACCATCTCGGCCTGCGCTTGGACGCCCATCTTTTTGTGGATCACGCCGATCCCGCCAAGCCGAGCCATCGAAATAGCCATCTGCGTTTCGGTCACGGTGTCCATCGCCGACGAGCTGACGGGGATGTTGAGCGTGACGCCCCGCGAGAAACGCGTCCGAGTGTCCACATCTCTAGGCAGCACCTGCGAGTGCGCCGGAACGAGCAGCACGTCATCAAAGGTCAGGGCTTCACCGCGAAACTTGGCGATCTGGTTCGTTACGGGGGTGTCTAAGGGCTTGGTTATGGGGCTACCCACTTTCTCTGTTGGCGTTTGGAGGGGACGGTTGTACGGTTGGAAAAACGGTTAAACGGCACCACCGAGCGGTGCGAACAGTCTCTCTATCCTAAGGCTTGGTGACGTGCTTTTCCAACGCCTCAAGCCACACAGTGGGCAGCCTCGTGACGCGCCCGTTTGGGTCGACCGGCGTGTGCAGGCTGTCGCCCGTGGCGACCCTTTCTTCGCCCCGCGTGACGAGGTAGCGGTAGCGGACGCGGCGGCTCCTGAGTTCGGTCAGCGCCGCCGCGACGTGCAGCTCGTCGTCGAAACGGCTGCTCCTGTGGTACTGCACGCTGATAGCGCTCACGGCGAGCGAGACGCCCCCCGCCTCGAGCCGCCGGTAGTCGAGCCCGCGTTCTCGAAGCCACTCGACGCGCGCCGCCTCGAACCAGATAACGTAGGCGCTGTGATGCGCGACGCCCATCTGGTCGGTTTCGGCGAAGCGGACGCGCAGGTTCATTCCTTTAGAGGACCTCGAGCGGGTTCGCCGTAAAGGTTAGGCGCGGTGTCCGGCGCAGGTCGAGCTCGTGAGCCAGTTCACGCTGCAAAAAGCCGCCTGCTCGTTCCAAAGCCTCCTGAAACTCAGGCATGTCGGCCTCATCGAGCGTGCTGATAAGCACCTTGGCGTGTGAAAAGTCAGCGTTTAAGCGCACCCGTTCAACGGTAACAACCAGCGGAATGCGCGGGTCTTTAAGCTTTGGGATCAGCTCACCCAGGGCACGGGCGAGGGTGCGTTCGTTGCGTTCACGTGAGTCCATCTCTTAACAATAGCGCACGTCTCGTAGCGAGGGTGCCCGTTGCGTATATCTATAAAACGGACGCGAGCTGTATAAGGCCTTACAGTAGGGACACTCGGGGGAGTTTTGAGGAGACGGTGTGAAGGCAAGTAATCCCGGATTTTTTCGTGGCGCTTTGGTGTCGCTGCTGCTGCTCGCGCCGCTGACGGCCCTAAACTACTTGGCGGCGCAGCTTCTTACCGTGCCGTTCGTGCCCTACGGCCTGTTCGAGTACCTCACACGGGTCCTGCCGGGACCGCTCATCACCCGCGGCATCAACACCATGGTAGGTGTCATGAACGCGCTCAGCCTTCCCGTCGCCGATCTTGCCAAAACCGCTGAACAGGGGCTGGCGGTAGCCATCTTCCTACTTTTGGGCGTCCTGGTCGGCGCGCTTTTCTTCGCACTGTTTCGCGCCACGCGCACGGGTTGGGCGGCCGGACTCCTGCCGGGAGTTTTGCTGGGCGTGCCGCTGGCGGTGGGCGTCTCGAGCGTTTCCGGCACGGGCGTGGAGTCTGCCTCGCCGCCTGTAGCGGGCGTTTTCACCCTCGCTCTACTTGCTCTTTACGGCGTGCTCTTGGCGCTCGCCAAGCGCCGCCTTACCCCCTCCGAGGACGCTGTGTCAGAAGCTGAAGCGACCACGGTCCCAGCGCTGGACCGCCGTCAGTTCATGGTGCGGGTCGGGGGCGCGGCCGCTGTCATCACAGTCGCCGGAGCAGGTATCGGCGCGGCCCTCGGACGGCGCGGCCTGGAGTTCACCGAACCCGAAGGGGCGGTGTGGTCGGCGTCGAACGCGCTGCCGAACGCGGACGCTACGCCGCAACCGGCCCCCGGTACCCGCCCGGAGCTGACGCCGCTCGACGAGTACTACCGCATCGACATCAACCTGACGCCGCCGGTGGTCCGTGAAGAGACGTGGCGACTGCGGGTCGAAGGACTCGTTGATACACCCAAGGAGTACACGCTTGGGGAGCTGCGCGCTTACGAGCCCGTCCATCAGTTGATCACCATGGCGTGCATCTCGAACACCGTCGGTGGCCCCCTCACCAGCACAACCCGCTGGACGGGCGTCCCGGTACAGCGCCTGTTAGAGGCTTGGGGTGTTCAGGACAGCGCCACGCACCTGCGGATAAGTTCGGCCGACGGCTTTTTCGAGTACGTTGCGCTGGACGCTATCCGCAGCGACACGCGCATCATGCTGGCTTACGAATGGGACGGCGTGCCGCTGCGTATTCGGAACGGCTTTCCGCTGCGCGTCTACATCCCCGACGTTTATGGGATGAAGCAGCCCAAGTGGATCGAGTCGATTGAAGCAGTTGACACCTGGGAACCGGGCTACTGGGTGCGGCGGACCTGGGACCGTACCGCGCAGATGCGCGCGACCTCGGTCATCGACACGGTGGCGACCGACGCGGTTGTAGATAGCGGCGGCGAACAGCTGGTGCCTATCGGCGGAATGGCGCACGCGGGGGCGCGGGGCGTCTCGAGGGTTGAAATCCGGGTGAACGACGGCGCGTGGCAAGAGGCTCAGCTTCGTGAACCGATGTCAGAGACAACGTGGACGCTCTGGCGTTTCGACTGGCCCTTCGAGGCGGGCGAGCACACCTTTACCGTCCGCTGCTTTGAGAGGGACGGAACCGAGCAGATTAGCGAGCGCCGCCCACCCCACCCGAGCGGGGCGACGGGGCTTAACAGTAAACAGGCGCGGGTCTAACTCGTTGCATTAACCCGCTGTAAGCGCGGCTCGGCGCTCAGCGAGTGCCGCCTCTAGAAGGTGCTGAAGGGCGGGATCTTCCGCCTCGTTGACCGTCTTCACCTTTATGTGCCGTAGCACCTCACCCGGCCCTTCGAGAAGCCCTTCAGGGTCTGAAAGTGCTGCACCATGGTTGAAGCCTAGATTTATATGGTCTCTGTGTGCGGCGAGATAACAGAAATGTTCGGTCATCTTCTTCGGCCCTACCCCGTAACCGGCAACGCGCTGGCTCGGCCAAGGTATCTCGACAACTTCCGGGTAGACCTCAATGATGAGCGCGCGGAGGCGGTGGGCGACCGCCTGAGCTTGCACGCTTGAATGTCCAAGGATGTCGTCAAATACACCGTAGGTATCGACACTCCTTATCGTTCAAAAATCTTTCAACTTGTACCTAGTTGTTAGATAATACCTCACAGTTAGCATAAACACTTCGGCTGGAGCCCGCGTCACATAAGGGCTGCTCTGCCGTTGCGGCGG
>CADCWP010000327.1:0-2207 GCA_902806425.1 uncultured Truepera sp. | reverse complement strand
TGTTCTTGGATCTAGGCCAGTTTATCGACGGCCATCTCGCGCACCTGTTCGAGAATCTTGTAGTCGAGCCTCGAGAGCGGCAGCGCGTCCAGTTCGCTCACCTTCACCCACGCCCCGACCTCTGGCGGCGCGCCCACCACGACCGGCGTAGCGGTGATCTTGAGGTGCGTGTAGGCGTGGCGGACGGGCTCGAGCTTGACGCCCACAGGTTCGGTTTCGCTGAGTACAAACCCCCACAAGCCGCCCAACATCTCGCTTTGGCTTCGCTCGCGCAACCAGAGCGCACCGTCTTTCTTACAGACGAGCGCGAAGCGGTGCAGCCGAGGCACCCGTTTTCGCATCTTCGGTTCCGGAAACCTGGCGACCTGCCCCGCCCTGTACGCTCCGCAGTGCGGGCTGACCGGGCACACCTCGCAGCGGGGCGAGCGCGGCGTGCAGACCGTCGCACCGAGTTCCATCAGCGCCTCGTTAAAAGCTCCAGCCTCCGTTTCGGGTAGGTAGGGCGTGAGCCGAGCGTTGGCGTCGCGCACCTTGACCTCACCGGGAAGACAAAAAAGCCGCGCCGCCACCCGTTTTACGTTGCCGTCAACTGCCAGCACGGGTTCACCGAACGATAACGAGGCGACAGCCGCCGCCGTATAGGGGCCGACGCCGGGTAGTTTGACAAGCTCGTCGTAACGGGTCGGTAGCACGCCGCCGTGCTGGGCCGCAACCCTCTTCGCCCCTTCGTGAAGGAGCCGCGCGCGGCGGTAGTAGCCGAGCCCTTCCCAAGCTTTGAGCACGTCAGCGAGTGGTGCGGCGGCGAGAGCCTCGAGAGTCGGAAAACGCGTCAGCCAGCGTGTAAAATACGGGATGACGGTCGCCACCTGGGTCTGTTGCAGCATCGCTTCGGAGACCCAGACCCGGTACGGTGTGCGCGCTTCGCGCCAGGGCAGCGTGCGGCGGTTTGCGGAAAACCACGAGAGCAGCTCACGGGTGAACGGGGTCACGCACCTAACGTAACAGCCTGTCACCCCTGACGCTGTTTCGTACTGAAGATAAGGTGTTACTTATAAAAGCTGAGATGGTACACTCCAACGACGTGTCGGTGGGCACCGGCGGGTGCTGAGTTGGGGCATCGGGGCTACGAGCGAGAGGTGAGAAGTGGCGTTGTCAAGTCGGGATAAAACGATTGGTGAGAGCTTTCAGGCACAGACCAAATACCGCCGGGGCGCACTCCCGCCCAAAACCGGCAAGGTTGTAAGCCCCTTTAAGGTCTACGCCAACCCGCTCGAGGTCGCCTCGCTACCGGTTCCCGAACTCTCCGCCGGTAAGGGTCTGTGGTCGGCGCTATCCACGACCCGTGAGGGCGTTCCCGAAGGCGGTCGCTTGCGGCAGAGCGACGTGTCGCAGCTTTTGTGGGCTACCTCCGGGTTTACCTACGGTGGTCAGCGCACCCACGCGACGGCGGTGCCGATAGCGGGCCTCGAGACCTACCTGATCGTCCGGCAGATCGAAGATGTGTTCCCTGGCGTCTACCACTACAACCCGCGTGAGCACGCGCTCGAGCACCTCTTGCGTACCGAGCCGAGTTTGGACCTCGCCGACGCGCTTTTGGGCGACACCGATATCAGCGCCTGCGCGGCCATCGTCGCCTATACCGGCCTGCCGGGTCGCATCGACGACGGCTCGAAAAGTCGGGCGTACCGGTACCTGTACCTCGAGGCGGGCGCGGCGGCGCAGTGCGCCATGCTCGCGGCGGTCGGGTTGGGGCTGGCGGCGACGGTGCGCGCCGAGTTTTACGACGACGAGCTCTCGCGGCTTTTGCAGGTTGACGGCGTAGGTGAGGTGCCGCTCTGTGTGTTAACTCTCGGCACATAACGACCCTACACAGCGGTAAAATACCCCACAAAGTAGTCAACATGTTCTTGACAACTATCCAAGGTGGAGGGTAAGTATGGAGATAGCACCTTGACTTTTTCTAATTCGACTTCCTTATCCTATTGAAGTCGTACATGTTGTGGCTGGTAGCAACATGAGCTACTTGGAGACGCATTGGCACAAACGTTGTGCAGCTACAAGGGCTAATGGCGACCGGTTCCTCTTAACTGAAAACGATGTGTCTAGCTTCGTAAATTACGTCGTTTGCTATCTAGTTTAAGGGCAGGAGAAGGGGGATGGTGGGATTACCATGGCCCCTCATCCCCGTTATCAGCGTAGCCTCGACG
>CADCWP010000326.1 GCA_902806425.1 uncultured Truepera sp. | reverse complement strand
GCACGAACACTACCAGCGCTGTACCGATGAGCACGCCCGTATACGAGCCCGTACCGCCCACCGACACGGCCACCAGAAAGAAAAAGGTCAGGGTGAATAAAAAATAGTCCAAGCGCGCCCCGGACAGCCACGAGGCGTAGAGCCCACCGGCGACGCCCGCGAAAAACGCCGACAACGTAAACGCCAAAACCTTGTGGTACGCGAGCCCCACGCCCATCGCTTCGGCAGCGATCTCGTCCTCACGGATACTTTGCAGCGCCCGCCCGTACGACGAGTACTTGAGTTTGACCATCACGAGGACCGTCAGCGCCAAGATACCGAACGTCCAGTACAAGCTTCGGCCCAACAGGGGCGGGACCCCGGTATACCCCAGCGAGCCGTTTGTAAAGGGACCGAACAGGCTTGTCGAGGCGAGCAGCCGGACGATCTCGCCGAAGCCGAAGGTGACAATTGCCAGGTAATCGCCGCGCAGCCGCAAGCTCGGGACGCCGACGACGAGGCCGAAAGCCGCCGCCATGAGGCCGCCGATCAGGAGCGCTATCAGCAGGCGCAGCCAGAGCGTCTCGGGCGTGGTCAGCGCGTCCAAACCGAGGGTGCTGAGGCCGCTACTAAGGCTCAGCCCGAGGGTAAAGTCGTTCATCTGACTTCGGGCGCTTTCAGCGATCTGCTGCCGCCGCAGCTCCGGCAGCGTTAGCAGCGCGGTGGTGTAGCCGCCGACCAACATAAAGCCGTGATGACCTAGCGACAAGATGCCGGTCGTGCCGTTGATGAGGTTGAGGCTGATCGCCGCCACGCCCCACACCGCGAAGAGCGCGCACGCCTGCTTGAACTTGGTGCTCGAGCCCGCGTCGATAAAAAAGAGCGCCAGCGCCAAAACGCCCAACCCGGTGAGCGTCAGCAGCGCGTCGCGCAGGCGCGTGTCTTTGGGCCCGGCCGTGGAAGTGCTCACACCTTCTCCGACAGATCTTCACCGATGATCCCGCTCGGGCGAATCAGCAAGATGATAATGAGCAAAAAGAAGGCGAAGGTGTCCTTGTACTCGGTGACGCCCGAAAAAAGCGCGGGCACGAAGTTCTCCAAAAAGCCGAGCAGCAGCCCGCCGATCACGGCCCCCGGCAGGCTGCCGATGCCGCCGATGACCGCCGCCGCGAACGCCTTTAGGCCGGGCAGCAACCCGAACACCGCCGGTTGCGTCAAGCTGCCGAAGTTGAGGCCCCACAGCACCCCCGCCGCCGCCGCCAACACCGAACCCAAAAAAAACGTCGTGGCGATCACCCGGTCGACGTTGACGCCCATCATCTGCGCGACTTCAGGGTCCTGCGCGGTCGCCCGCATCGCCTTGCCGAGACGCGTGCGTGAGACGAAAAGCGTCAGTATGGTGACCAGTAGAAGCGTCACCAGCGGGATCAGCACGACCATACGTGAGGTGTACACCGTGCTCCCGGCCAGAGGAAACTGTAAAAACTGTGTCCACGAGGTTTCGGGCCGAAAGGGAGTCTGGTTTCGGGTAAATAGGAGCAGCCCGGCGTTTTGCATAAAAAACGACATAGCAATCGCGGTGATCAGCAGCGAGATGCGCGGCGCGCCCCGCAGCGGGCGGTAGGCGATCCGGTCGAGCAGGATGCCGACGACGCCGGTGACGAGCATACTCAGCACCATCGCCCAAATCCAGCCCAGCGAGGCGACGCTGAGCGCGTAGGTGATGCCAGCAAACCCGACCACACCGCCAACGAGCACTACGGGGTCGGACAGCTTGCCGCGCCAGAGGTTGAGCGCGTACATCAGACCCGCGCTCGCTATCCCTGCGGTAAACACTGCCCACGGCAGGGCGTAAGGCGTGTTGGCGAATAAAAAGTACGAGGCGAACGCGCCCACCATAAAGACCTCGCCGTGCGCGAAGTTGATAAGCCGGATAATGCCGTAGACGAGCGTGTAGCCGAGCGCGATCAGCGCGTAGAGGCTGCCCAGCTGAAGCGCGCTTAACAGCGCCCCCGCGAAAAACGCCAGCTCATACGTTCCCGTACTCAGCAAGTAGACGACGCGAGCGGCGATAAGCGCCACCACGCCGAAAAGGATAACCCAAGGGGTGACGTTGACGCGTCTGGGTTTTACGACCTGCGACCTGACCAAAATACACCTCGAGCCTGACGTTAGCGTGAAATATAACAGGAATCGGCCCGCGCCATCCGCTGAGGGCGGCTCCAGCGGTATTGGGACCGTCTAATAGGTAACTTTAGATAAGTTTTGTTAAGTAAACAGATATCAACCAAGAACTGCTCGGCGCACATAAACATAAAGCGTACACATAAAGAAACAAAACCGTGGGGATGAGTGCCGACTCATCCCCACTTGAACACACTTAAAGCCGCTCTACTCGCCGAAGGTCCGGGTCAGACCCTCGAGCTGCGCCTTAGCCCAACCCGCTTCGGTCTCAGCGGGAACCTGGTACTCGAAAAAGCCCATGATGCGGTTTGCCGGGGTGCCGTCGGTCCCTGCAAAGGTGATCGCGCCGGTGACGCCGGGGTAGTCCGTCAGCTCGGCGAGCGCCGCCTGCACCTCGGCGGGCTCGACCGAACCGGCAGCTTCAATCGCCGCGACGAGCACGTTGTAGGCGTCGGCACCTGACAAGGTAAAGCCGTTAAAGGTGCCGTCCGGCTGGTTCTCCTCGAAGAAGGTGCGGAAGGCTTCGGCGCGCTCGGCGGCTTCGGGGTCGGCGGCGAGCTGCTCGGGCTCGGCAAAGGCGGTAAAGCGATAACCGTTAAAGACCTCGCCGCCGCCGTCCGGACACTGCGCGTCGTCGGAGCCGTCGCCGCCCATGATGAGCTGGTCGGCAAAACCTTGCTGCCGGAGTTGGGGCAGCAGCGCCGCGAGTTCAGGGCAGAATCCGGGGGTGTAAAAGGCGTCCGGGTTAAAGGCGCGCACGTCGTTGACCTGCGCGGCGAAGTCGACGGTGCCGCCGGTGTAGTCGACGACGACGACCTCGCCGCCAAGGGCGACAAACGCCTCCTCAAAAAAACCTGCCAAGCCGAACGAGTAGTCGTCGTCTTGTTGCCGGAATACCGCGACGCGGCGCGCTTCGGCGTCGTTATAGAGGTAGTCGGCGGCGATCTCCCCTTGAAACTCGTCGTTATAGGCGACGCGGAAGATGTAGTCGCCGACTTGCGTCGTCGCCGGGTTTGTCGACGACGGGGTGATCATGATGACGCCCGCCTCCTGCAAAACCTCAGCGGCAGGGATAGCCTGCGTCGAGCCCCCCGTACCCAGCACACCCACGACGCCCTCGTCGATAAAGCGGTTTGCACACGCCACCGAGCCCTCGGGTGTCGAGGCGTTGTCGCACACCGAGAACTCAATCGGGCGGCCCAAAACTTCACCCAGCTGCGCCCGCGCCGCCTCCATGCCTTCAAGCTCAGGCGTGCCGAGTGACACCAGGCGACCCGAAAGCTCCAGGTTGACGCCCACCACAACCGGCTCCTGGGCAAACGCTGCCCCAAGCGCGAACAGAGCTAATCCTACGGTTCGTTTCATCTACTTCCTCCCTAGATTGTAAAGCGTGACGTGCCCGCCTATCATAGCGAGGCGCATTTTAGGGTGTCAATGAGGCCACCAAACACCCCCACTGCAAAGCGTAAAGAACAGGCCCGTTCGAGCTACCCCTCACCTCCGCCCTTACGCCAACTATAGGTCGTGATTTTGCAAACTGTCAATCATAGCCCTTATCTCCGACATTCAGCCGATGTACACTTAGCCAGAAGTAACTGCCAAAAACTACTCGAGCGTAAAGTAGACATTACTAAAAGCGCGTCTCTTTGAAACGCTGTTGCACGAGGCCTGTATGAAAACCCAACAAACTGCTTTTTGCGACCAGCTACACAAATATCTGAACAAGTGTAGCCAGAAATTGCCACAGATGTCTGAAAAGCGGGGCGTAACCGCTCAAGTTTGGTTGACATAAGCGGTGTTTGTACGTCATATTGAACACGACCGGCCCAACCGGCAGGAGGTTTTATGGCTTACTCGCAATCCGAGATCAGGCAGATACTAGACCAGGAGAACGTCAAGTTTCTGCGCCTTCAGTTTACAGACATCATGGGGATGAACAAAAATATCGAGCTGCCTACCTCGCAGTTTGACAAGGCGCTCGACGGCGAGATCATGTTCGACGGTTCGTCTATCGAAGGGTTTACCCGCATCGAAGAGTCGGACATGCTCCTCAAGCCGGACTTCCGCACCTTTTTAATCTTCCCGACCATCGTCGAGGGCAACGAGCGTGGACGGGTCGCGCGCCTTATCTGCGACATCGCCCGCCCCGACGACAGCGCCTTCCCCGGCGACCCCCGCTTTGTGCTGAAAAAACAGATCGAGCGGCTTCAGGCTCTGGGCTTTGACGACCTCTACGCGGGTCCCGAACCCGAGTTCTTCCTCTTCTGGCGCGACCCCGAAGGCCGCGCGACCACCTTCACGCACGACGCCGCAGGTTACTTCGACCTCGCTCCGCTCGATAAAGGTGAAGAGGCGCGCCGCGACATGGTCAACGCGCTCGTCGAGATGGGTTTCGAGATCGAGGCGGCGCACCACGAGGTCGCGCCCGGTCAGCACGAGATCGACTTCAAGTATGAGGACGCGCTGACGACGGCCGACAACATCTCGACCTTTAAGCTGATCGTCAAACGCATCGCCATCCACCACAACCTCCACGCGACCTTTATGCCCAAGCCGGTCGCGGGGATTAACGGCTCGGGGATGCACACCCACCTGTCGCTTTTTAAAGATGGCAAAAACGCCTTTTTCGACGAGAACGCCGAGTACCAGCTGTCGAACACCGCGCTCAACTTTATCGGTGGGCTTTTGGAGCACGCCGAGGGCATGGTCGCGCTGACCAACCCGACGGTCAACTCGTACAAGCGCCTGACCCCCGGTTTTGAAGCGCCGACCAACATCGCCTGGTCGGCCTCGAACCGCAGCGCCATGATCCGGATTCCGGCGCGGCGCGGCGTCGGCACCCGGAGCGAACTGCGGATGCCCGACCCCTCGTGCAACCCGTACCTGGCGCTCTCGGCAATGATGGCCGCTGGCATGGACGGCATCGAAAACAACCTCACCCCGCCGCCCGCGATTCAGCGCAACATCTACCAGATGAGCGTCCGTGACCGCCGCAAGCACAAGATCAAAGAACTGCCGGGGACGCTGCGCGAGGCCATCATCGCCCTCGAGAAAGACCCCGTCATCAAGGCTGCCTTGGGCGAACACACCTTTGCGCACTTTATCGAGGCCAAACGTCAGGAGTTCGACGCCTACCGCGTCACCGTTCACGACTGGGAACTCCAGACCTACTTGGCCGAGTACTAAACTAGACCCCAAATCCTACGTCTAAGACGAGAGGCTCCTTCGGGAGCCTTCGTTTTTTAGGTATGGTGAGGACGTGAAGCGCGCTGCCCACACTTTGACCGTTGTCGGACTTGACCCCGGCCTAGCCAACTTGGGTCTCGGGGCCGTGCGCGAGGTCGGGCGCGAGGTGACCTGTTTGGGAAGTCGGCTGGTCCGCACCACGCCGCAGCAAAGTCAAGGGGAGCGGCTCGAGGTGATATACGGGGCTGTAACGAGTTTTTTCCGTGATCACCACCCTGATGTGCTCGCTGTAGAAGGGCAGTATTTTCACCGCCAGCGCGACGTCGCCTTCAAAGTTGGTCAAGCCTTCGGGGTATGTCTTTTAGCCGCTCAACAGGGAGGCGTCACCGTTGCCGAATACGGCCCGATGCAGGTCAAGCAGGCGCTCGTTGGGACCGGGCGGGCGAGCAAGGCGCAGGTCGGCTACATGGTGCGAGGGATGCTCAACCTTAAAGAGACGCCCGAAAGCCACCACGTCGCCGACGCGTTGGCGCTGGCGCTGACGCATCTGAGCGCGCGGCAACTGCAAGCTCTGCGCTAACCCGCACACCTAAGAAGGGGGCGCCGCAAAGCACCCCCAAGGTTTGACACCTTTAACGCTTCTGTGCAGGCTTTTTCTTAGACGCTTTAGCTCTGGATGGTTTTGAGGTTTTCCCTTTCGACTTCGCGGTTGCAAGGGCGGGTTCAGCGTCGGCTTTGGGTTCGACCTTCGGGTTGCTGTGGGCTGGTGCGCGGGCGGGTTCAGCTCGCGGCACCCTCAGCTCGGCCCAGTGGCCGCCCGCGCTCGCCTCAGCACCGCTCAGGTCGCGCAGGGTTGCTGCGAACGGCTCGAGCGCGGGTGCGCCCGCAACGAGCAGCGCGTAAGCGAGCGGCCTCACCGTCAGCTCCCGATAGCTTCTGGCGTCGAACGTTCCGGTCTCGGGCTCAAAGCGGGCGTAGCGCAGCGCCTCGTTGTCGTCTTTAAGCCGTGTGAGCAGCGCGTCGGCACCATCACTGTAGAGAGGACCGTAACGCCGCAAAAGTCCGCTCAAGAGCTGGGCCCGTTCGGCGTCGGGCAGTCCGGCACCCGCGAAGGCGTCGTAAACGAGTCCCTCGAGCCGCAACCCCGCCGTATCGACCCCCGCCGCCTTGAGCGCGTCGAACACCAGCGCTACATAGAGCGTCCCGCTACCCTCATCGGACAGCTTGGTGGTCAGCTCCTGCTCGATGGCGTCACGGTGCGGGCTGTCGGTAGCGAGCGTCTCTAACGACGGCAGCGCGACAAGGTGGGTCAACTGTGTTTGAAAACCATCACTGTTTCTCTGACCGCCTGCGACTTCGATTAAAGTACCCAGCCGCTCAGGCAACGCCGCCCGCAAGCTCTCCCGCTGCCGCTCGCCGCGTTCGCCGCGCAGGGTACGGATGACCTCAGCGCTCACAAGCTGCCTAAAGGCGTTGTGAACGGGGCCCAACTGCACCCCCGTAAGTTCAGCCTCTAGGTCGGCTACGCCGCGCCCACCTAAACTGTCGTGCAGCCGCCCGTAGCGACCGTCAACGTCGTCAACCTCGGTAAAGTCCACGAAAACCTGATACTTGTAAGCGTCGAGCGACAGGGCCAACCCGCCCCGCAGGTCACGGCTGCGGCGGACGAAACTCAGCCCCGACACCTGATCACGGAAGGTCACGAAGTCGCGCTCCCCGGCCCGCAACCCGAGCCCCTCGGCGAGGGTGCGCCGGTCCTTGCCCGCCTGCGGCGTCGCCTCGTGAATCCAGCCGCCCGCCGGTCCGAACTTGTTGTTGAACGTCACTAAAGACGCCTGACCGTCTACCAGGTTGGAGTACGCGAACACGTCCTCGTCTATCCCCCCCTCGGTATGCACGTCGTAGAGCTGGAAATTCTCGACCTCGGCGAACTGGTAGCGGCGGTGCAAAAGCGGGAACACCTCGCGGTGGTGCCGGTCGATCAGCCACGTGTCCGGCTGCTCGTCGAGCTTGGCGCGGCGGTACTCCATGCCGTACTTTTCAGAATAACCTTCGACCTGACCGTGCCCGAACATCGGCAACCCCGGCATCGTCGCCATCACCACGCAGACGCCGAAGTACTTGTCGTCTTTGCCGAACTGCGCGACCGCCGTCTCCTCGTCCGGGTTATTCATAAAGTTGACGAAGCGCTTTAAGATTTCGGGCTCGAACTCCAAGACGTTTTTGATGGAGAGGCGGTATTTGGCGTTGTCCTCATCCTTAAACATATGCATAAAGGCGCTGTTGTAAACCCTATGCATCCCCAGCGTCCGGACAAAATAGCCTTCCATCATCCAGAACGCTTCGGCGAGCAGGAGCGTGTCCGGCACCTCCTGCGCCACCCTATCGACGACCTCGCGCCAGAACTCCTTTGGAATAGCCCTGTCAAACGTGCTCGTCGGCATTCCCCCGTACTGCGCGCGTGAAGCTATCGCACCGCCTGAGCCCGGTTCCGGGTACCAGAGCCGCTGGATGTGCTGCTTGGCGAGCGTCATCGCCGCGTCGAAGCGGATGATGGGCGACAGCCGCGCGACGTGCAAGATCGTCTGGATCACAGCCTCGCGCGCCTCGGGGTTTAGGTAGTCGATCTGCGCGGTGTCGTTCCACGGCATCGTGGTGCCGTCGTTGCCGTGGTAGATGTAGGTAGTGTCGCCGGTGTGACGGTCCTGGCGCTTAAAGACGACCGCTGCGTCCGACGCGTCGTAGTAGTGATCTTCTAAAAATATTCCTACCCGCTCGTCCTGCGACAAGTCGGGGCCGCCAAAGGTATAGCTCGGGTAGGGCGAATGATCCAGCCTCAAAAACCAGTCCGGATGATCGACGACCCACGCGCTGTCGATACCTAAATGGTTCGGGACCATATCCGAGGCTACGCGGATACCGCGCGCCCACGCCCGCGCCTTGAGGGTTTCAAACGCTTCAAAACCGCCCAGGTCCTCGGCGATCACATAATCGTATAGGGAATACGCCGAGGCCACCGCGTCGGGGTTGCCGCGCAGGTTCTTGATGGTCTTAGACGCCTTAGAGCGCTCCCAAAGCCCGATCAGCCAAAGCCCGGTAAACCCGCGCCGCGCGAGTTCGTCAAGTTCTTCGTCGGGAATCTCGTCGAGGCGCGTGATGTCGCGGCCATACCCCTTCGAGAGCTGCCCAAGCCAGACAAAGGTGCTTTTGGCGAGCATCACCACCCGCGGCATCCACGACGAGTCCTGTGAGAACGCCTCGTACTCGTCGGGTACGAAGCTACCGCCTGCGGCACCTTCACGGTAGGCCGCCGCCGGGTCGAGCACCTCAGCGGGGCCGGGAGCGCCGCCGAAGGTTGGCTTCCCCTCCTCGCGCATCGTGTCGCCCGCGCGCAGAAGCTCGCTCATCAGCGCGTCCATCCCCGGTACGCCCTGCATCAGCGCCTCAAACCGTCCCAGCAGATGCCTGAGCTGCCCCTCCAGAGACGTCGGCGAAGCGCCTATGGGTGCGCGCAGGAGGTCGAAGAGTTTTTGTCCCGTCTCGCCCACATCGGGTTCACCGGCGAAAAAGCCCTCGAGCCCGCCGATAAGGTCGGCGTAGCGCGTCTGCGCGAGGTCAGCGTCGTCGAAAAGGTCTTTCAGGCGCTCCATAGCCGGGTTGAGGTTGGCAAAATGCAGCAGCAAAAGCTTTTCGAGCGCCACCTGCCGATTGGAGACGCTCTGGTTTTCACCCGTCACGTGCTCGCCTGTGAGGTATACGTCCGGCGTGACCCCGCCCCGCGCGACCTGTTTGGGCGGAAAAACCCCCAGGTAGTGCGCCAAAGTGCGCTCGAGGTCGGTACGCCCGAGCTGCGCTTCCAAGCTTTCGTAGGCGCGGCTCAGGGCACCCGCGTCGGTAGTGGAAAGGTAGGTCGCTACGACTAGGCGGAGGGTTTCCTGCACGAGCGCGGCGGCGTAGAGTTCGCCCGCGCGCACGGCGGACTCGGGGAAGCGGTCGGCTCCTCGCATCCGGTTGACAGTGTCGGACAGACGCTGCGCGGCCCTGTAGTCGGGGACCGCGAGCTGGCCTCCCTCCGTGCGAGCGTCGTCGGGAAATCCGTAGCGCGCCCCGGCGGCGGCGCGGAGTGGCAGTTCGGGTGTAGCCCGGTTACGGCTAAAAGAGAGCGTCATGTCGTCCTTTCCAGCGCCTAGGTGGCGGCAGACTCTGAGCGGCGGTTATAACGTGTATGAGCTTATCACGCACCCCCTAGAGCCTTGCGGCGCGACCAGCGGTTTAGGCTTGGTGAGTATGAGGGCCAGACCGCGCGCTTCCGGGAAAATCGCTACGAGGTAGTACCGCCAGACCACCAGCTGATGTGAGACGTTGCGAGCGTTTGACGGCCAACCCGGAAACGGTACTCAGCTGTGCCGTCTTAAACAAACACGAAACTCGTACGCAGCTCGAATCCCATTCCACGCGTGAGTTTTTGCCTGCCAAAGCAGGACGCTCTAGCTCCTACAAATCTCTGGTCCTGCTCAGGACAACCCGGGTATAGTGGGACCCATGACGGCATCAGACCTACCTAAAAATTGGTCGCGCGCGCTTATTCTAGCGGTGCGGCCCAACGTCGACGGTGGGCGCTTCCCCATCAAACGCGTGACGGGCGAGGGCGTGGGTGTCCGCGCCGACATCGTAGCGGACGGGCACGAGACGGTCGCCGCCGAACTGCTCTACGGACCCGCGGGACAAGAAGCTGAGAGCGTCCGGCTCACCTTCAGCGGCAACGACGTGTACGAGGGCTCCTTCATCGTCGGCGGCGTCGGCCCTTGGAGCTACCGCGTGCGAGCGTGGGTCGATATGTTTGCAACTTGGAAGGCGGTCTTTAAGCGCCGCGTCGACACGGGCAGCCCCCAGGCTGAGCTAAAGAGCGAACTTTTAGAGGGCGCGGCCCTACTTAAAAAAGCGCTCAAAAAAGCCAAAGGGGACGACAAAAGGGCGCTTCAGGAGTATGTCAAGCGCTTTAAGGCGGGCGAGTCCGAGGCGGCCTTGGAGAACGAGGTGACGCGCCTCGCCAGCACCTACGACCCGCGTGAAGGGGCCGCCGAAAGCCAGCCTCTGAAGATTCTCGTCGAGCGCCCGCTGGCGCAGTTTTCGTCGTGGTATTCCTTTTTTCCGCGCTCGCTGGGAAGAAACGGCGCACACGGAACCCTGGACGACGCCGCCGAGCACCTAGATTACATCAAAGAGATGGGTTTCGACATCGCGTATCTGACGCCGATCCACCCGATTGGCCGGAGCTTCCGCAAGGGTAAAGATAACGCCCCAACGGCCCAAGAAGGCGAACCCGGCAGTCCCTATGCCATCGGTAGCGAAGAGGGCGGACTCACCGACGTTCACCCTGAACTCGGAGGAATGCCCGCGTTCGAGCGCTTTATGGCGCGAGCCAAAGAGCTGCGACTCGATGTGGCCCTGGACGTCGCGCTCAACGCTTCCCCCGACCACCCTTGGGTCAAGGAGCACCCCGACTGGTTTCGCCAGCGCCCGGACGGCTCAATCCGCTACGCGGAAAATCCGCCTAAGAAGTATCAGGACATCTACCCGTTTGACTTTGAATCGGAGGACTGGCGAAGTCTCTGGCAGGCGCTACATGATGTATTTGCCTTTTGGGCGGAAAAGGGTGTTCGGGTCTTCCGGGTAGACAACCCGCATACCAAGGCGCTGCCGTTTTGGGGCTGGTGCATCGCCTCGCTGCGCGAAAAGTACCCTGACATCGTGCTGCTCTCCGAAGCGTTTACCCGGCCCAAGCAGATGTACGCGCTCGCCAAACTGGGTTTCTCGCAGTCTTACACCTACTTCACCTGGCGCTATGACAAGTACGAGTTTACGGAGTACCTGACCGAACTTTGCCAGACCGAAGTGGTAGACTTTTACCGTCCCAACTTCTGGCCCAACACGCACGACATTTTGCCACCCTATCTGCGGAGCAAAGCGACGTTCCAAGCCCGCTTGGTGATGGCCGCGACCATGGCGGCGTCGTACGGCGTGTACGGCCCCGCGTTTGAGCTTATGGACAACGAGCCGCACGAACTTCGTGAGGAAAACAAAAACAATGAAAAGTACGAGCTGAAAAACTGGAGCTTTGACGACCCGAAGTCGCTAAAACCCCTTATAACGCAGGTCAACGCCATCCGGCTCGAGAACCCCGCCTTACGCAACAACCGCAGCCTGCTCGTGCACCCAACTGACAACGATCAGCTCCTGGCCTACTCCAAGCAGGACGGCGACAACCGCATCTTGGGTGTGGTCAGTTTTGACGATACCTACACACAGTCGGGGTTTGTCACGCTCGATTTGGGCACGCTCGGGCTGCCGCAGGACGAACCGTTTACCGCCGAGGACCTCGTGAGCGGCGAGCGCTACACCTGGAGAGGCCCGCGCAACTACGTCGAACTCAACCCGCACACCATGCCCGCCCACATCTTCCGGCTCTCGGGCCGCAGCGAAGCCCACGCGGCGCAGCAGCGCGCAATCTAAAGGACGTGATGGACACACCCGAGCAAGTCACCGGCACGCAAGCCGCACAGGTCACTGATCCACAGGCCACCAATCCGCAGGCCGTCTCCTCACAGATCGGCAACGACCCGCTGTGGTACAAAGACGCCCTTATCTACCAGATTCACGTGCGCTCCTTCTTCGACGCCAACAACGACGGCTACGGCGACTTTAACGGCCTCCGCGAAAAGCTGCCCTACCTCGAGGCGCTCGGCGTCAATACCCTCTGGCTGCTGCCCTTTTACGAGTCGCCGCTGCGTGACGACGGTTACGACATCGCCGACTACTGGACCATCTTGCCGGTCCACGGCGCACTGGACGATTTCAAAGCCTTTCTAGACGAGGCGCACGCGCGCGGGATGCGGGTCATTACCGAGATGGTCCTCAACCACACGTCTGACCGGCACGCTTGGTTTCAGGAGTCGAGAGAGCCTGGCTCAGAAAAACGCGACTGGTACGTCTGGAGCGACACGGCGGACAAATATAGAGACGTTCGCATCATCTTTACCGACACCGAGCACTCGAACTGGACCTGGGACCCGGTCGCCGGGGCCTACTACTGGCACCGCTTTTTCAGCCACCAACCCGATCTGAATTGGGACAACCCCGAGGTCGAGGCAGCGCTCCACGAGGTTCTCTTCTACTGGCTCGACATGGGCGTCGACGGGCTGCGGCTCGACGCCGTGCCGTATCTTTACGAGCGCGAAGGCACCTCCGGCGAGAACCTGCCGGAGACGCTCGACGCCATCAAGCGCCTCCGCAAGGCGATAGAAGACCGCTACGGCCCGGGCCGCATCCTGCTCGCCGAGGCCAATCAGTGGCCCGAGGACACGCTGCCGTATTTCGGCGACCCGAAGGGCGGCGACGGCGTGCAGATGGCCTTTAACTTTCCGCTGATGCCGCGGATGTATCTGGCGCTGCGGCGCGAAAACCGCCAACCCATCGTCGAGATGCTGAGGCTTACCGAGGACATCCCTGAAGACGCGCAGTGGGCGCTGTTTTTACGCAACCACGACGAGTTGACGCTCGAGATGGTAACCGACGAAGAGCGCGACTTTATGTATAACGAGTACGCCGTCGACCGGCAATTTCGCCTGAACTTGGGCATTCGCCGCCGCCTAGCGCCGCTTCTCGGCGGCGAGCGCCGCCGCATCGAGCTGATGAACGCCCTTGTCTTATCGCTTAAGGGCAGCCCCGTCGTCTACTACGGCGACGAGATCGGTATGGGTGACAATACCTTTTTGGGTGACCGCAACGGCGTCCGGACGCCGATGCAGTGGAGTCCCGACCGTAACGGCGGGTTTTCCCGCGCACCCCACCATCAGCTCTTTTTGCCCCCGGTGAACGAGGGTCCCTACAGCTATCAGTTCGTCAACGTCGAGGACGCGCAGCGGGGGGCGCACTCCCTATACGGCTTTATGCAGCGCATCATCCGTCTGCGCAACCAGCACGCCAAGACCTTCGGACGCGGCAACTTAACGGTGCTGCACGTTGAAAACGAGCGGGTGCTGGCCTTCACCCGCGAGTACGAGGGCGAAACGCTGCTGATCGTCGCCAACTTGTCGCGCTTCGCGCAGGCCGCGACGCTGCCGCTGCACGCTTACGCGGGCGCGGTGCCGACCGAACTTTTCAGCCAAGCACCTTTCCCGCCGATCCCTGAGAGCGGGGACTACCCCATTATGCTGAGCCCGCACAATTTTTACTGGTTCGTCCTTCGGGACGCCGTGAGCGAACCCGAGGCCGAGGAAGCGGACGCGCTGCCAGAGCGCAAGCTGCCAACCATCAAACTCACCGGCGGCCTCGAGACCATGCTGGTCGATACGATGGTCCAGGGTGACGCGAGAGCGCAGCTCGAGCGGGCGCTGCCTGAATACCTAAAAATCCAACGCTGGTTCGGTTCCAAAACCCGGACAGTCCGGCAGACCCGGCTGGTCGACGCCGTCAGGTTGCAGGCGGAACCGCAGAGCTACCTGGCGCTGGTCCGCGTCGAGTTTGAAGGGGGCGGGGTCGAACGCTACTTTCTCCCGCTCGCCTACAAACGCGGCGACGCCGCCACGGAGCTGAGAACCGCGTACCCACGCGCCGCCGTCGCTTGGCTCGGCGGGCCGTCGGGCCGCCTGCTGCTGCACGACGCGACCGCCGACCCTGATTTCTGGCTGTCCCTATACCGCGCTGCGGAGCGCAACTGGCGCGGCCGGTCGCTGCAAGGGCTTTACAGCGCCGCGCCGACGCCGGGTACTCGCCTCCCCGCCGTTTCCGAGGCCGAAGTTATGGGCGTTGAACAGAGCAATTCGTCGGCGTCGTTCGGCGGGCTAGTTTTCGGCAAACTCTACCGCAAGTTGGAGGACGCATCGAACCCCGAGGTCGAGATGCTCTCGTACCTGACGCAGGCGGGGTTCCCCTTTGTCCCGCCCCTTCAAGGCAGCCTGAGCTTCCGACGCGGCGAGCCCGCCTTAACGCTGGGCATCCTCCAAAGCTTTATTCCGGGCGGCAGCGACGCCTGGACTTACGCGCTCGAGGAGACCGGGCGCTACCTGGGCCGCACCGCCGAGGCCGCCGTACCGGAAGACGCGCTGCCGGAGCATTTTAACGACCCACTCCCGGCGTGGCTCGAGGAGAGCGCCAGCGAAAACTTGCAGCTCGCGGGCCTCTTAGGCGTCCGCACCGCCGAGTTGCATACCGTCCTCGCCCAGGCCGACACGCCTGCCCTGCGCCCCGAACCAACTACGTCCGAAGACCTTGAAGGCTTTGTCGAACGTGTCCGCCGGGAGGCCGAGACGACCCTAGAGCAGCTCGAAGCTCAAGGTCATCCCTTTGACCGCAGCACCCTAGAGCACGGTTTGGAACGGTTGGAAAGGCTTGCCGAGACCTCACCTGACTGGCAGAAGATTCGCGTGCACGGCGACTATCACCTGGGCCAAATCATCCGCGCCGAGGGCGAACTCTACATCCTCGACTTCGAGGGTGAACCGGCCCGCCCCTTAAGCGAACGTCGTGAACGCGACGGGGCCTTGCGCGACGTCGCTGGGATGCTGCGCTCTCTGGAGTACGCCGGTTTGGTGGCGTGGCAGCAGTACGTTCAGGAGAGCGGCAACGATGACGAGACCTGGGCGGACCTGCTTATCCGCTGGAGCGAAGCCGCCTTTTTGGAGGCGTACCTTTCTACCGTTGGGGACGCCGCCAGCTTCCTGCCAGGGGACGCCGAAACTCGTGATCTCGTCATTTGGGCGTACCAGCTCGACAAGGTTTTATACGAGGTGCGCTACGAGTTGGGGAGCCGTCCGGACTGGGTGTGGCTGCCACTGCGGGGGCTCGAGCGGCTGCTGAGCTAGGGTTAAGAACACGCGGCGCAGGCATTAACCCTGCGCCGCTTTTTTGTATTCAGAGGGGGTGATAACTCGGCTCGGTTAGGGGTAATCCCTACTGAGATTCCAGGATAGTCCCAACGTACTTTAAAGCTGCTGTTTGTAGCTATTGACACAAAGCAAATATAAGGCGCATAGTTTCAACATTTATAGTGCAAATCTTTTGATCTAGCTTTGCCTTAACTGCTGTCGAGTCTGTATTGGAAGCTGATAAGAGGAGGTGAAGCCTTGTATTTGCTGCGGTCAAGTGCGTGTACTCGTCCTAGTCACCGATAGATGGGATAACAACTCATGAAACAAAGTTGCACTGTACTTTCAGTCCTTATTATGACGCTCTCCCTACTTTCAGGGGTCGGTCTAGCCCAAGAATCAAACAAGACTGACGAACCGACCGTCAAGCAGATGACCGTGCCTGCCGTCGAGCTGACATATCAAGAACAAGGTCAAGGAGATACGGTCGTTTTTGTACACGGTGCGTTCGCCGACCACCGCATTTGGAAGGCGCAGCGTGAAGCGGTCGTAGCCCAAGGCTACCGTTCCATTGCGGTCGATCTGCGCTATCACGGGAAGGCTGCTTGGCCTGAAGACGAAGCGGCGGCAGCCTCACAATATGCGTTGGCCACTTTTGTCAGCGACTTGGCTGCACTTATTCAGCAGTTAGGCATTGGGCCAGTTCACGTCGTGGGTCATTCGTCTGGTGGAGTTGTTGTTACAAACTTTGCTCTGCAATACCCTCACCTCGTCCGCTCGCTCGTCCTCGTCGAACCAGCACTCGCTAGCGTCGTCAGCGACCCTAAAGACCTTAAAACGATGAGCAAAATAGAAGAAGGGATCGGTCCTATATTTGTGGCATCGCAAGAGGAGAACGACCAGCGGAAAGCCGTCCGGCTTTTTGCGGAATAGGTGAACGGACAACCCGGTAGCTTCGATAACCTTCAACCAGCGGTTCGCACGATCTTTCTCGACAACAGCCGGACCCTTCAGCTGCTTTTCACGTCGCCGCCAAACCCCCCCATAATCTGCGCTCAAGCAGGTCAGATCCAGGTTCCCGTAACGATTATGAAAGGGCAACAAACCCTCCCTAACTGGGAAATTGTTGCCGACACAGTGCATAGCTGTATTCCAGGCTCCCAGCTTGTCACGATCCCCAATGCGCGACACTTAGCACCCGTCGAGAACCCAACAGCATTCAACGAGACGTTACTCAGCCACCTAGATAGCGTTGGGCCGTAGGTGTAGTACCTCCTAATTCTCGCAAGAGTAGAGGACAGATCTTACTTGCCCTCTACTCTTGCCATCTATGCTTCAAGAACTTTGGGTACATAGCTTGTCATGTCGGTGTTATGTAT
>CADCWP010000325.1:1793-16814 GCA_902806425.1 uncultured Truepera sp. | reverse complement strand
CGCGGCACCTCGTCCTCAGGAGGAACATGGTTGCTACTGCACGACGGCACCTTGTACTTCGATCCTCATCAAGGCTACGGCTGGCCGCTCCCCCGCATTGAGGCAGACGGGCAGGAGATCCGCTTCTACATCCCGGACATGAACGCGCTCAGCTTCACGTATCGGCGTGAGTGGTCAGTTCACTATCCATTGCCTGTAGATGAGGCTAGACGCTTTTTCAGCTTCCAGCACGAGTCCTCGTGCTCCTAAGGGTTGTACTTCAGTGTAGATGCTTATCAGCAAACAACGAAACTCTTTTATCGCTACAGACGCGCCAACTGCTCCAAATGATTTAGATCGTGCCCCGCCAGCATCCTGACCATCACGTCGACCGACAGCGGCCCACGCTCGGGGTGCTGCACCACCGTCAGCCAATCCTCGAGGCTGAACCCGGTGTAGAGAGCTAGGTTCCACGCCCGCAAGGCCCGAAAGGTCTCGAGCGATAAGGCGGGGTCGGCGCGCGCGTAGCGGGTCGCCCACACGTCCTGGTCATGGGGCTGCACCGTGCCGACCCCCGCCACGGTCTGCCGCAACCGAAAGCCTGCGGCCAGTTCGTTGTCGGCTAGGTGCGCCAGGATGCGCCGCGCGTCCCACTTGCCGGGGGCGTAGGGGCGCTCAACGTCGGCAACATTTAAGAGGACCTCCTCGAGTCTGACCGGGGTCGCCTCAAGCACCAGGATCGGGTCCTGGTCGCTTAAAAGCTCGAGCATCAGCGCCACGTAGGGATTCATCCGGCTACTATAGCCCTACTAACCTCGAAAGAAGTCCTCCAAACATGCCCCCGCGGGCGAGCCGGTACAATAGACCGCATGGCAGACACCCCCGAAATCAGCGTCCAAGAGGCCCAGAAGCGTATCGAGAACGGCACACTTTTATTAGATGTGCGCGAGCAGGAAGAGTACGACGAAGAGCGCATTCCCGGCAGCCAACTGTTGCCGCTTTCCGAACTGATGGCGCGCTTTAAGGATGAGGTGCCCCAGGGCCGCGAGATCATCGCGCAGTGCCGCAGCGGCAAGCGGAGCGCGCAGGCCACT
Source organism: uncultured Truepera sp. (assembly GCA_902806425.1). GTDB lineage: Bacteria > Deinococcota > Deinococci > Deinococcales > Trueperaceae > Truepera. The sequence goes on along the minus strand of CADCWP010000325.1, from coordinate 15,741 downwards.
GATTTTTTACGCGCTCAAGGGTACGACGCGACCAACATGGAGGGCGGTATCCTCAAGTGGAAGGCCGAAGGACTGCCGACCGAGAGTGGTTCGGAGGGGTAGCTCGAGCCGCTTCCCGTGGGCTCTGCTGAACCCTTGGTCTTCGCCGACAGGTGGCGCGACAAGCCACCAGCCCCTCACGCTAGCGGGCAGCAGACAGTACAACCGGCGTAAGTTGGTAGGAGCAACCGATGAATATAGCGCTTAGAAGGGCTGAATTGAGCGACGCTGATTCGCTTTCAGCCTTAGCTACGCGGACCTACTCGGAGGCGTTTGGCCATTCGCTGCGCGCTTCCGACCTGGCCGCGCACTTGAGGAACAAGCTGTCGCCTGAACGGGTTCGTAAGATGATCGGTGAAGACACCCTCCTGCTCGCTTACCAGGGGGATAGGCTGATCGGCTTCGTGCAGTTTGGTGACGCCCACAGCGAAAGTACCGAGCCGCTCAGGATTCAACCCGGCGACAAGGAGGTGCGCCGTCTGTACGTCTTAGCCGAGTTTCAAAACCTCGGCGTCGGCACGCGCCTCATGGACGCAGCCCTAGCCGACCGGCGGCTCATAAGCTCCAACGTCTATCTGAGTGTGTGGGAGGATAACGGTGGCGCACAGCGGTTCTACGAGCGCTACGGCTTTGCGAAGGTTGGCGAACAAGCCTTCCAGGTGGAATCCGGCGAAGAGACGGACGTGGACTTTATCATGGTTCGCCGTCCGGGAACGGACATCGGTGAATCGCAGCCAACCGACCGCACTCGAGGCAGGTGAGCGTGGCTTTTAGTCCCTACTAAAAAAGGTCAGCCAAAGACTGACCTTCTCGATTAAGACGCCACGGAGCACACTAGAATCCCGCCAGCAGCTGTCTTCCCACACCCAGAAGCCCGTACCACCACCCCGGCACCACCCCGAGTGCAACCGTCGCCAGCGCTGCTACAGCAATAGCAACTCCGGTCATCGCGCTCTTGCTGCCCACCTCAGCGTACTCGGGCTCCCGGAAATAGATCACGCTGATCAGGCGCACGTAGTAAAAGGCCGCCACGACGCTTGTCAAAATGGCGATAATCGCCAACACCGTGTAGCCCGCTTGTAAGGCCGCTTGAAAGACAAAAATCTTGCCGATAAACCCGGCCAGCGGCGGAATCCCAGCCAGCGACAGCAAAAACAGGGTCATGGCGAAGGCCAGATACGGGCGCGTCTTGCCGAGACCGGCGAAGCGCTCCACGTCGTCCCCGCGGTCGTTGCGGTCGGTGAGCAGGCTCAGCACGGCGAACGCGCCGACGTTCATAAATGTGTACGCCGTCAGATACCAGATCACCGCCCGCGCGCCGCCGTCCGTGTCCGCGGCCAACAGCGCCAAACCCAAGTACCCGGCGTGCGCCACGGCTGAATAGGCCAGGAGCCGTTTGACACTCCGCTGCGTCAGCGCCGCCAAGTTGCCGATGATCAGCGTTAACGCGACGAGCACCACCAGGGCCTGCGTCAGTGCGCCGTTTAGGTTCGGGTAGACAAGCGCGAATACGCGGAGCAGCGCTGCGAACGCCGCCGCCTTGACGACCACGCTCATAAACGCGGTGACCGGGGTCGGCGCGCCGGTGTAGACGTCGGGAGACCACTGATGAAAGGGCGCAAACGCGGCCTTAAACGCCAGCCCGCCCAGGATAAAAGCTCCGGCCAGCGTTGCCAGCGCCGTCTGCGTAAACGCCTGCGCCTGAAGCTGTTCTACGACGCGGGCGTAGGTGAAATGCCCCGTCGCGCCGTACATGAGGGCAATCCCGTAGATCAGAAAAGCCGACGCGAACGCGCCCAGGAGAAAGTATTTCATCCCCGCCTCTTCGGATTCACGGGCGTTCGGTCGCCACGCCGAGAGCACGTAAACGGCTAGGGACAAGATCTCGAGACCCAAGAGCAAGGTGATAAAATCCCCGGCTGCCGCCATCACCATGCCGCCGGTTGCGCTCAGGAGCATGAGCGGGTAGTACTCGGAGCCGCCTAACCCGCGCTCGAGCGCGTCGAACGACACGAGCAGCACCAGCGCTGTTCCCAGAAGGATCAGCGTGTTAAAGGCCAGCGCGCTCGTATCGGCCTGGTAGCGCAGCCCGAACGCACTCAGCGGTTCGCTCCGGCCGAACAGCTGGGCGTTTAAGACGAGGGCCACCAGCACCCCCAAAAGGCTTAGGAGCGCGACCGGCCGGGTGCTCCGAAAGCTCAGGCCCATAAGCACACCCACCGACGCCGTGATTAGTAGGACCAGAGGCGGTGAGATGACCAACCAGTTAATGTCCATCGTCTCCCTCCAGGGCGGGCTCAGCAGTGGCGGGCGCAGCAACAGGTGCCCCCGCGGGCGTCGCCACCACGGGGGCGTCGTAGGTCCGGACGCGTACGGCCTGCGTTTCGATGCGAGAGAGCTGCGGGTGCGGGAAGATGCCGAACCACAAGATACCGATGATTAGGGGAGCGAGCGCGACGAGCTCGAGGCCCCGCACGTCGGGCACGTCTTCCTGAGCGTCCACTTGGTAGAGCCGCTGGTACATGTTGACCCCGTAGACTCCGGCGGCGATCACCGCGAGCGTTGCAAAGCCGCCCAACCAGACGTTGCGCGCGAACGCTCCCAAAAGGCTCATAAACTCGCCCGGAAAATTCGACAACCCCGGCACACCGATGCTGGCGAAGGTGACAAAAAGCGTTAAGGCGGCTAGAGCCGGAGCCGACTTGGCGAGCCCACCGTAGCGCGACAGCTCGAACGAACTACGCCTCGAGTAGAGCATCCCGCTGATCAGAAACAGCCCCCCGGTCGAGAGCATCTGCGCCGCCAGCAGGTACATCGCCCCGTTAAGGCCAGCCAAGTAGAGGCCGAAAACACCTACCCCCACGATGCCCATGTGCGACAACGAGGCGTAGGCCAGAAGCCGCTTGAGGTTCGTCTGGGCGGTGGCGATGACCGCCGCATAGACCGCGGTAAAGGCCGCGAGCGCCAGCAGATACGGCGTCACAACCGTTGCCGCCGCCGGGAATAGCGGCAAGGCAAAGGCAAAAAATCCCCAACCGCCCACCTTGTAGAGCGTCCCGGCCACGTCCGCGACCCCCGAGGGGTGGTTCTGCTCGTGAAAGTCCGGCAACCAGCCGTGCAGCGGCCAAAGCGGCAGCTTGACGGCAAAGGCCAAGGTAAAGGCCAGGAAAAGCCATAACTGCGTACCGAGGGGCAGCGCTTGGGTGGCCGGAAGAAGGTCCGACAAGCGGAAACTCGCCGCGCCCGAAAGGGGCCGTAGCGCCAAGATCGCCACCAACATCAGAAACGACCCTGCGACCGCGTAGGTGAGGTATTTGAGGGCTGCCTGCCGCCGCCCTTCACGCCCCCAGATGCCCAACATCAGCACGCTTGCGACCAGCGCCCCTTCCCAAAAAACGTAGAAGAGCACCAGGTCTTGAGCCAGGAAGAGGCCGTTGAGTGCAGCTTGCATCGCCAGTAGAAGCGCCAAAAAGCCCCCCGTGCGTTCCCGCACCACGAAACTGGCGTAGAAGGCTGTCGGGAGCATTACCAGCGCTGCTGTCAGCACCAAGACGCTCCCGGCTCCGGCAGGCGACAGGGACAGATACAGCCCAAAAGGTTCGATCCACGGCCTCTCGAAACCTCCCGCCTGCGGCAGTGCGAGGGCCGTCAGCAGGGTAAAAACGGTTGACAAAAGGACGACGGCGCGACCCAGCGCGCGTGGCGCAACGAGCAGCAGAAGCGCGCTGAGGAGCGGGATCAAAACCGCAACGAGCGTCACGCGCCCACCCGCGCCAAGGCCACGACCAACACCAGAGCCGCCAAACCGACAAGCATCAGAAGTGCGTACACCCGTACGAAACCCGACTGCACTTGGGCAACCGACCGCCCAAGTTCATCGGCGTTGACCGCGCCCCTCAAACCGGATTCCACAACGTCCTCGTCAACGTCACGAAAGCCCTGAGCCAAGCGCTCACCCGAGCGGACGAATAAAAGCTGGTACGCTGCGTCGAAGCCGAGGGCCGACCCCGACGCGCGGCCCAAAACGCCAGCCCGCGCTGTAGTTGTCTCTGTGGGGGTCTCTGTTTTTGTACTCTCCCGCCGACGCCCGTAGCGCAGGTAGCCGAGACCTAGCCCGAGCAGCGCCGCCGTCGTCGACAACCCGATGAGCAGCCATTCAGTAGTGAGCGGCGGGTGCCGGAAGGTCGCGGCGGTAGGGGTCTCGAGCCACCCGGAGATCAGGTTGGGAAAGGCAAACTCCGGCAGGCCAAGGTATCCCGAAACCACACTTAGCACCGCCAGAATAATAAGCGGCACGCTCATCACGCGCGGCGACTCATGCAGATGGCTTCTCGCCGACGCGGTGAGCCGCTCCTGACCCGCGAACACCCGGTAGTACCAGCGGAACATGTAAAATGCCGTCATAACTGCCGTCAGCAAGAGAATCCCGTAGAGCGCCAGCGGGCCGTAGCCGCCTATAAGCTCGCTTGTGTAGACGTGCGCCAAAATTGCGTCTTTGCTAAAAAACCCCGACAGAAACGGCACGCCCGAAATAGCCAGCACCGCGATCAGCGAGGTTGTCCCGGTGACCTTCATGTGCTTGCCGAGGCCGCCCATCTTGCGAATGTCCTGCTCGCCGCCGAGCGCGTGAATCACCGACCCGGCACCCAAAAAGAGCAGCGCCTTGAAGAACGCGTGCGTCAGGACGTGGAAGATGCCGACCCAGTACGCGCCGACACCCACCGCCGCGAACATGAAGCCGAGCTGTGAGATGGTCGAGTAGGCCAGAATTTTTTTGATGTCCTGCTGCGACAGCGCGGCAAAGGCCGCCAAAAGCGCAGTAAGTGCCCCCACCCACGCCACCGCCGCCGACGCTCCCGGTGTGCTGGCAAACAGCGGCGCGGTCCTGGCTATGAGATACACGCCTGCCGTAACCATCGTCGCCGCGTGAATAAGCGCCGAGACCGGCGTGGGACCGGCCATCGCGTCGGGCAACCAGGTATGAAGCGGCAACTGCGCCGACTTGCCGCAGGCCGCCAACAGGTAGAGAAGCCCCAAGACGGTCACGACCGCCGACCCGGCCAGAAGCGGCGCGGCCGCGTTTACCTCAGCGATGTCGAGCGTACCGAAGGTTCTGACCGTCAAGAACATGCCCAGCAAAAACCCCACGTCCCCCACACGGTTGACGATAAACGCTTTGCGCGCGCCGTCGGCGTTCTCCTTATAGGCGTACCAAAAACCGATCAGCAGGTACGAGCAGACGCCGACCCCTTCCCAACCCAGGAACATCAAGAAAAACGAGTCGGCCATCACCAGAATAAGCATCGCTGCGACGAACAAGTTGAGCCCCGCGAAGTAGCGGCTGTACCCCGGATCGTGGTGCATGTACCCCGCCGAGTAGACGTGGATCAGCAGGCCCACCCCGGTGATGATCAGCATCAGCGTAACGCTTAGGGGGTCGATGACAAAGCCCAGCTCGAGGCTGAACGCGCCGCCTTGCAGATACGACCAGAGCGGAATGCGCGCGGTGCGCTCCGGGAGGGCCGCCAGACCGAAAAACGCCAGCAGCGAGAGGACAAACCCCGTACCCACGGCGGTCGCCGCGATAGCGCTTGGTAACGGCTCGCGCAGACGCTTGCCGAACACCCCGTTGATAAGCGCACCTAAAAGTGCTACAAAGGGCGCGGCGGCGGCTACACTGACGAGCGTCATAGGCGCACCCCCGAAAGCGTGTCGACGTCTGCCGAGTGCCGGTAACGAAAGATCGCCACCAAGATACCCAGACCCACCGCCACCTCCGCCGCCGCAACTGCCAGGATGATAAAAACGGCGGCTTGCCCGGACAACGCCACCGCGGCCCCGGCAGTGGCCCACTGCCGGGCAAAAGCGATGAGCGCGAGGTTGGCGGCGTTTAGCATCAGCTCGACTGACAAAAAGATCATAATCGCGCTTCGGCGCGTCAGCACGCCGACCGCGCCGATCACGAATACCAGGGCGCTGAGCGCCACGTAGTACTCGGTAGGGACCAGGCCGCTAAGCACGGGTTAGCTCGCGTTCTCGCTGGGTAGTGGCGGGCAGCTCCTGCTCACGGTCCTCTTGCGCCGCCCGCCGCTCAACCAAGCTCACCGCGCCGACGATGCCGGTCAGCAGCAGCACACCGACGAGCTGGAAGGCCAGAACGAACTGACTAAAGAGCACCTCACCGAGCACGCCCGCGTTGCCGCCCTGGAGGGCGGCGCTGATGGTAGCCGCGTCGGGTAGGGTCGTGGGGCTGGCGAAAATCGTAAACATCAACCCAACCGCGACGACGACGCCGGTCACATACGCGGCGGGCTTTACCCAGCCGAGGCGGTGGGCGCGTTCGTCACCCTGAGCGTTTAAAAGCATGATGACAAAAAGGAAAAGTACGGTGATGGCACCCGCGTAGACGATGACCTGCACCGCTGCCAGAAAGTGCGCTTGCAGGGTGACGTAGGTGATCGCCAGGGTCAGCAGCGTCCCGACCAAAGAGAGCGCCGCATGAACGGGTTGCCGCAGCGTGACGACGCCGAGCGCGCCGACGGTCATGACGGTAGCGAGGAGAATGAAGCTCAGCATAAAAACCCTACGGGGGAGTGCGTCAACTCGAGCATCAGTAATCGACCCCCTCGAGTTCTACTCTTTGCCCCGCCTTGAACCCGAGTTCAACAGGCTTCTCGAGCCTGTCCGCCTCACGCCGCTGCCACTTAGAGCCCACCGTACCGACGAGCATGTCGTCTTTGCCGTAGGTGAAGTCTTTGTACTTAAAGTCGGCCAGCTCGAACTCGTGCCCCAGCACGACGGCCCCGGTCGGGCACGCCTCTTCGCAAAAACCGCAGAAGATGCAGCGGAGCATGTTGATCTCGTAGATTTTGGCGTACCGCTCCCCTGGCGAGGTAGGGTTCGCCGGATCGTTCTCTGCCGCCTCGACGTAGATGCAGTAAGCGGGGCAGGCGGCGGCGCAAAGAGAACAACCGATACACTTCTCGAGCCCGTTCGGATGGCGCAAGAGGTGATGACGTCCGCGAAAACGCGCCTTGATGTCCACCTTTTGCTCGGGGTAGCTTACCGTCACAGGCTTTTTGAACAGGTGCGAGAGCGTCACCCCCATCCCCTTGGCAATGTCTAAGACACTCATGCGTTCTCCTTCACTAATTGAATAGGGTCACCAACGCGAATCGTTCCCCCCGAGACGATGCCCGCCCGCAAACCCGCCTGATGCACCATTTGCAGCACGTCTTTATGAACTGTCGTGGCGAGATGATTGCAGGGCTCGCACAGGCGCGTTCCTCTTAGCGTCACGTCACCAACCCTGAAGGTCTTGCCGACGAGGGTGTTTAAACTCACGCCCTTAGTCAGAAGGTTGCGGCGGAAGTCGTGAGGTGCCAGCGCTACCTCGCTACGTGCGTTAAACGCCTCCACCATTTCAGCTTCGATCAGCGTGACCTCGTAAGAGGGCGATTCAACGGTGCCTGAAAATGTGCCCTCGCCGCTAAAGTAGCGGTCGCCCTCGAGCCCCTTGCCCTCGACGGCGATCACGGACTCGAGTGCCTCCATCGGCGCTTTCGCCTCCGGCGCGGTGTAAATCGACGTAACCTCAGCCCTACTCATCAAACTCCTCTACATCCCCATAACTGATTGGATACAGACTACAAGGCGAACGCGATGATCGCGCCCGTCACCAGCGCGCTAAAGAGCGCGATCTCAAAAAGCCAAATCCAGCCGAAGCGCATCAGCTGATCGTAGCGAAAACGGGGCAAGGTCGCGCGCAGCCAGATAAACAAAAACATAAAGATCGCCATCTTTAAAAGGAGCCAGATAAACGGCCACTCGGCTACGCCGGGAACGAGGGCGTTCAAAGCTTCCGGCCCCCGCCAGCCGCCTAAGAATAGCGTGCTGATAAACGCCGCCGCCGTCATCATGTTGACGTACTCGGCCATCTGAAAGAGCGCCCACTTGATCGACGAGTATTCGGTCAGATAACCCGCAACGATCTCCTGCTCGGCTTCGGGCAGATCGAACGGCGTGCGGTTGACCTCGGCTACCGACGAGATCACGTAGGTCACAAACGACACCGCGAGCGGCAGCCACAGAAGCGGACTCAGCGACCAGACACCGAAATCGACGATCTCGCGCAGGTTGAGCGTCCCGGCAATCAAGATAATAGTTAGAGCTGAGAGCCCGAGGCCCAGCTCGTAGGAGATCATCTGCGCCGACGAGCGCAGGCCGCCTAGAAGCGAGTACTTGCTGTTCGACGACCAACCGGCCAGGAAGATGCCGTACACCCCGATGCTCGTCGCGGCGAAGACGTAGAGCAGCCCGATGTCTAGGTCAACGATCCACGGGTTGAAACCGAACAAGCTGCCCGCCGGTCCCGCCGGAATCGCCCCGAACGCCGAAAGCGCGAAGACGATGCTGATAAAGGGCGCTAAAAAGTAGACAAAGCGGTCTGACGCCGAGACCACGATGTCCTCTTTGAAAATCGACTTGATGGCGTCGGCGATGGGCTGCATCAACCCGAAAGGACCGACGCGGTTGGGGCCGTAGCGGTGCTGCATCCGGCCCAAAAGTTTGCGTTCGATCACGGTCATGTAGGCAAACGCGCCCAAGAGCACCACGCATAGCGCGAGCGCTTTGACGAAGGTTACGAGGAGCGCGTCGTTCACGCGCTTACCAGGTCGGCGGCAGGAACGATCTCGGCTGAGGTCAGGCCTAAGGCTTGGTCAAAGGTCGCCGGGAGCAGCATCAGGCCTTCGGGCGCGTCTTCGGTAATTTTGATCGTCGCGCTCCTCGCGACGCCACCGATATTCACCGTGACGTTAGCCCCGGCTTCGAGGTTTTGAGCCTCAGCGTCGGCGGGGTTTACGCGCAGCGCGACGTCGCCGTGCGCGGCCCGGAGTTTGGGGTTGCGGCGCAAGCGGTCGACCTTTAGGAGGCTCGAGGTGAGGAGCAAGTTGCCCGCCACAGTATCGGCCACCGTCTCCCCTATTTCTTTAGCGTCAACCGGAGCGAGCAGCCCTTCTTCGGGTAACGCGGCCAAGTCGTGGTTTAACGTCTTTGCAAGAGAACGCCGCGCGCTCCGCACGCTGCGCCCGTCGAGACGTACACCTAACGCCTCACCGAGCGTCCGGACGACGCCGATAAAGTCTTCGGAGGTGCCGCTGTCAACCGGGGCGGGGTAGACGTTTAAGAAGCGGCCCTCGAGGTTTACCACCGTGCCTTCTTTTTCGTAGCCAGTCTTCGCGGGCAGCACCACATGCGCGAGCCCGGTGGTTTCAGTCTCGAACGAATCGTGAACGATGAGCAGGTCGAGATTTCTAAGCCTCTCCCCTATCTGGACGTCCTGTGCCGGGTTTAGGTTCGACAAGATGAGCACGTCGCTCTGGGTAAGCAGGTCGGCGTAGCCTCCGTCGGAGGTGACCTCTAGGGCCTCGAGGCCGTATGAGTTTGCCATCGGCCCGAGTTTCATAACCTTGGCACCGACCGACTCGGCCAAGGCTTCGGCGGCTCGCGTCGCGGCGGCGGACGCCAGCACAAACGCACCCAGGATGATGACCGGTTTTTTGGCGTCGCTCAGCGCGGATTTGAGTTGGTTGAGTTGTTCAGCGGCAAGGCTAGCACCCGCCTTGCCGGACCCCACGCCGCCAAAAAGGTCCTCTTCCTGTCCCGCCGGATAGATGAGTTCTTGGCCCGCGTGCCGCATCAGGTTGGTGCGGTACGGCGCGGCCACCGTGAGGATGCTCCGCTTGCGCGGCATCCGCTCCTTGAGGCGCAGGTCGGCAATCGGGACGCCGTGCGCTAGCAGCTCGGGCGGTGCGACACCCCTAAGCGCGTCTTTAATCCGAAGGTCGAGCGTCGGCACCTCTTCGGTGGGGTCGCCGACGACGAAGATCGCGTCGCTCGTGGCCACGTCGGTAAACGTTGCCGGATTTTCGGCAATCACCGACGCCGCCGGACGCGGGAAGTGCTCGGCGTGGCCGCGCAGGTGCTCAGCTAAGGCTTTGGCGGCGACGCCTTCCTCTAAGGTGGCGTCACTCCGGACGGCGACCCCGACCCGTTTACCGGCCACGGCGAGACGGGACGCGATAAACTGCGCCGCCTCCTCCCACGAGGCGGGCTCGAGGAGCGCTCCCTTACGAATCAGCGGCGTTTTCAGCCGGTCGGGCGCGTCGACATATTCGTGCCCGAAACGCGTGCTGTCGTCGATCCAATCGAGGTTGACCTGCGTGTTGCGCGCGCCTTTAACCCGTTCGATGCGGCCCGTGCGGGCATCGACCATGATGGCCGCGCCCGAGGCGTCGTCTAGCGAGACCGTGCGGGTGTGGTCGTACTCCCAGTTTCGCCCGCGAAAGCGGCTCGTCGCATCTAAAAGCGCCCCCACCGGGCAGATGTCGGTGATGTTGCCGGTAAAATAGCTCGGCAACCCCTCGTCGACGGTGCCGATATAGGTGTGCCCACCCCGCTCGATAAAGTCGAGCACTTCGTCACCCGGCACCTCTTCAAAGTAGCGGACGCAGCGTTTGCAGTGGATGCAGCGTTCACGGTCCAAGGTGATAAGTTCTGAAAGCGCGTGGTGTTTTTCCTGATGGCGTTTGTCGAATTCGAAGCGTGAGGTGCCCGCGCCGTACTCGTAAGCGCGGTCTTGCAGCTCGCAGGCCCCACCCTTATCGCATACCGGGCAGTCGAGCGGGTGGTTGATAAGGTGAAACTCCATCATCCCCGACTGCGCCTGACGTACCTCTTTTGAGAGCGTGTCGATCACCATGCCGTCCATGATGGCCGTTGTACAGGTCGCCATCAGGTTGGGAAAGTAGAAAATCTGCGGTTCGCCGGTTTCGGCGTCCCTGATCCAGTCGTTTGTCTCACGGTCTTTACGCGGCGCGCCGACCTTGCCGAGGCACATTCGGCAGGCACCGATAGGCGACATGTACTCCTGCGAACAGAAGTACGGTACGTCGTACCCCGCGGCGAACACCGCGTCGATAGCGGAGGTGCCGGGCTCGAGGTCTAACTCTACATCGTTGACTTTGACTTTCATGCGCTCCACCAGTTGGTCTTCGTGTATTTAGGCGTGCCGTGCTCGGCTAGGTGTTCATACTCGTCCCGGAACAGCGCCAGACTCGACTGTACCGGCCCCAAACAGGCATCCGCGAGAGGACAGAAGGCTTTACCCTTGATGTTTCGCGACATGATCTCGATGAGCTCCACGTCGCCCGCTTCGCCGCGGCCCGAAACCAGCTTCTGATACATTTTCGTCATCCAGCCGCTGATGCCCTCACGGCAGGGCGTGCACTTGCCGCACGACTCGTGTGCATAAAACCGCACCAAGTTCCAGGTCGCGTTGACGATGCACTTCTCCTGCGGAATTAGGATCACGCCGCCCGTCCCCAACATAGAGCCCTTTTTGGCGATAGAACCGTAGTCCATCGGCGTGTCCAAGGTCTCGTCGTTAAACGCGAGCATCGGCGTCGACGAACCACCGGGAATAAGGGCTTTGATGGGCTCCGTCGGCCCGCCTGCGAGCTCAAAGATAAGTTCGCGAAAGGTCGCGCCCATCGGCAGCTCATACACGCCCGGTTTCGCCGCCGGTCCGCTTACTTGATAGAGCTTCGTACCCTTCGAGTCATCCGTGCCCATCGAAGCGTACCAGTCTGCGCCTTTGGCGATGATATGGACGGCACTGGCAAAGCTCTCGACATTGTTAATGGTCGTCGGTAGTCCGTAGACGCCTGCCTGCGCCGGAAAGGGCGGTTTCAGGCGTGGGTTTGCACGCAGCCCCTCAAACGAGTTCATCAGCGAGGTCTCCTCGCCACAGATATACGCGCCTGCGCCCCGGTGCAGGATGATCTCGAAGTCGAACTCGGAGCCGAACAGACCTTTGCCGAGGTAGCCGCCCGCCGTCGCCTCCGCAAGTGCTTCGCGGAGCCGCTCATAGCTTTTGTAGTATTCACCGCGCACGTACAAGACGCCTTTGGTCGCGCCGATAGCGTATCCGGCGATGACCATACCCTCTAAAAGCTGGTGCGGGTCATCCTCCATCAGGTAACGGTCTTTAAACGATCCCGGCTCGGACTCGTCGGCGTTGCAGACGATAAAGCGCTGCCTTCCGTCGGGTTTGGGCATAAACGACCACTTGAGGCCGGTCGGGAAGCCCGCGCCGCCGCGCCCACGCAGCCCCGAGCGCTTGACCTCGTCGACCACAGCTTCGGGCGTCATCGTGGTCAGGGCTTTTTTAGCGGCCTTATAACCGCCGCCTTCAAGATAAGTCTCGAGAGTGTGTGCGCCCTCGACCCCGACGTTTTTATACAACGTGACCTCGAACTGAGCGTCCTTGCGGCTGCTGATGAGTTGAGGTTTTTCCGCAATGGTTGTCATAACAAGCTCCTACAAGCAGCTGCCAACAAGTGCTGGACCATGCGCGACCTACGCCTCACGGCCTACCCTCTGCTCGCTGCCGATCTTCGGTTTTTCAGCCCCTTCGTTGTCGCCGCCGCGTTCACGCGGCGGCTCCAGCATCTCACCCGAGCGCAGGGCGTCGAGCAGTTCTTTGCAGCTTGACCTAGTGACGCGTTCGTAATAGGTGTCGTTGACCTGCAAAACCGGCGCGGTGCCGCACGAACCCAAGCACTCAACCTTTTGCAAGCTGAATATCCCTGAACCATCGGTCTCGCCGTTAACGAGCCCCGTCTCCTCGGAGATAAAGTCGAACATCTCGTCCGACCCGGCCAGCGAGCATGAAAGTGTCGAGCAGATTTGCAGGTGATACTTGCCCACCGGCTGCTCGTGATAGGTCGAGTAAAAGCTCATCACGCCCTTGACCTCGGTTGCGTGAACGCCGACGATATGGGCGATTTCCTCGAGCCGCGCCTCTGAAACGTGCCGCTCCGCGCGCTGCACCTCCCATAAGAGCGGCATGATGGCGCTTCGCCGCCCGTAATCGGGATAGCGTCCCAAAATCTCGCCTAGAACGTCCTCTTTGCCCTCAAAGTAGGGTTTAATGGTATCCAGTTCGATCATACTTCTGACTCCGGGGCGTTGTCGACGATCTCGCGGCTGTCTTTACGGATGGCGTTAAGTCCAAAAGTTACAGCTAGAGCGATAACCACACCGACCCCTAGGGCAAAGGGCCACGTTTCGAGTAAAAGGCCGATGAGCAACGCAAAACCAAGCCCGGTTCCCACACCCGCGAGGAGAGCAGCGAGCTGATCTCTGCGTTTTTGCTCTCGCTGCTTACGCTCCCTGTCGGGGTGATAGTCGTGACTCATTTGTCCACATCCCCGAGCACCGGGTCAAGTGTGGCGATGTTGATGACCATGTCGGCGAATAACCCTCCCAAACAGGCGGGCTCGAGGCTCTGCAAGTTGATCAGGCTGGGAACACGCACCTTGACGCGGTAGGGCATCGAGCCGCCGTCCGAGACGAGGTAGTAACCGAGTTCGCCGCGCGCCGATTCGGTCGGCACGTACACCTCGCCGCGCGGCGGGTGAAAGCCTTCGGTAACAAGCTTGAAGTGGAAGATCACTGCCTCCATCGAGGTCTCGTGCTCGCTCCTCGGAGGCAGCGAGATGCGCCGGTCGGGGTCCTTGATGGGGCCGGGCGCGAGCATCGAGAGCGCCTGCTCAATGATTCTAAGGCTCTCTTCCATCTCATAAAAGCGCATCATAAAACGGGTGTTGGCGTCACCGACTTCGCTCGTCGGCACATCGAAGTCGTAATCCTCATACAAGCTGTAGGGTTGCGCTTTGCGAAAGTCCAGGGGCACGCCCGACGCCCGCAGACTCGGTCCGGTCAGGCCGTAGTCGAGGGCTGTCTCTTTAGAGATGATGCCGACACCCTCTGTACGACCCACGAATATGTCGTTTTTGGCGAACATCGCCGCGTACTGCTTCATCATCTTGGGGAACTCTTTGAC
>CADCWP010000325.1:0-1783 GCA_902806425.1 uncultured Truepera sp. | reverse complement strand
CGCGGACTGCATCCTCAAAGCCGTCCGGCAGGTCACGTGACAACCCACCGACTCGGAAATAGCCGTAATTCATCCGGTAGCCGCTGACCATCTCGAAAAGGTCGGTGATCCTTTCGCGCTCGCGCATGGTATAGAAAAACAGCGTCAGCGCGCCCATGTCGAGGATGCCGGTGCCGAAGAAAACCAGGTGGCTGGCGACGCGGTTGAGTTCGTTTAAGATGACCCGGATACGCTGCGCCCGCACCGGAACCTGCGCGCCGATGAGCTTTTCCGCCGAGAGCACGTACGCCAACTCGTGCCCGAAACCGTGCAGGTAGTCCATCCGGGGCGCGTAGGTGACGTTCTGCTGATAGGTGCGGTTTTCCATCGTCTTCTCAAAGCCGGTATGAAGGTAGCCGATCTGCGGGACGATCTTGGCGACGCGCTCACCATCTAGGTCGACGACAAGACGCAAGACACCGTGCGTCGAAGGGTGTTGCGGTCCGACGTTGATACGCATGTATTTGGTCTGAAAGTCCTTGCCGCCCGCTTCGGGCGTGTCCTGGGCGGTTGTTTCAGGCGCGAACCCGGCTTGTCCAATAGTCATTGTCCCCCCTCCCCCGAGGTTTTGTGGAGTTCCGGGTCGCTTTGTAGGTCGACGCCGCCGAGCGTCTGACTGCTCACGCCTTTACGCGCCCCACCGCGCCACCCCGACAACCCCGACGCCTGCCCATTCATTCCGGCCCGGAACGCTGCTGGGTCGAGAAACCGCCCGTCGTTAAACTGGGTCGGCACCTCGCCGAGCGGAAAATCTTTGCGGTGCGGGTGCCCGTCTAAGTCTTCAGGGGTGATGAGTTTGCGCAGGTCCGGGTGCCCCTCGAACGTTAAGCCGAACATGTCGTAGACCTCGCGCTCCATAAAGCTCGAGCCCCGCCACAGCCCGGTAATGGTTGGTAAACTCTCACCGTCGTCAACATTGACCCGGATGAACAGGCGCTCGTTTCGGGAAACGCTGTAGAGGTTGTACGCGACCGAAAACCGCTTACCCTGATGCCCCGGATAGCTCAGGTAGTCGACGCCAAAAACATCGGAGAGCATCTCAAACCCGAGCGTTTTAGCCTCGGTAACAGCGCTTACAAGCTCATCTTTGGAAACTGTAACGCTGAGCATACCCTTGAACTCGGCTGGCTTGCCGCCCCGCGCTTTCAGCCTTTCGATAACCTGTTCAACTAAACTCGCCACCATCAGGACCGCCACGCTTGGACCATCGGCAGTTCAGAACCACCGCTGTCGAACGCCTCGCCCCGCACCTTTTTCTGAAGCTGCATCACCGCGTAGATAAGGGCTTCCGGGCGTGGCGGGCAACCGGGCACAAAGATGTCAACGGGCACTACGCTGTCGACGTTTTGCACGATGGCGTAGTTGTTGAACATCCCCCCCGACGACGCGCACGCGCCCATCGAGATCACCCATTTAGGGTCGGGCATTTGGTCGTAGACGCGGCGCAAGACGGGGGCCATCTTTTTAGAGAGTCGTCCCGCTACAATCATCACGTCCGCCTGCCGCGGCGAGGCGCGAAACACTTCCGAACCAAAGCGCGCCATGTCGTTGCGCGCGTTTGTCGACTGCATCATCTCAATCGCGCAGCAAGCGAGACCGAACGTCACCGGCCAGAGGCTGTTGGAGCGGCCCCAGGCAACGAGTTTCTCTAGAGTCGAGAACAAGATGCCTTCGTTTTCTAACTCCTGTACGTCGTGGGTAAAAAGGTCTTTAAGCGCCATCAATACTCCTTAGCGGCTAGCGC
>CADCWP010000324.1:295-16873 GCA_902806425.1 uncultured Truepera sp. | reverse complement strand
TGCTCCGAGTAAAGCGGTTTTAGGAGCTTGCTTAAAGGGGGTGACGTCTGCCACACGCAAGACGCTGAAGTGTTAGACCCGTAGCCGCACCTGTAACGCCCAGGAGGTCCGTATGTCCCCAGTTCGTTTGCGCCTAACTTTAACCGTATTCGCCGCCTTCGCGTCCGCCGCGCTCGCTCAGACCACCATCACCTGGTCGTTCTGGGGCGACCCGGCTGAACTGCCCCCCAACGACGAGGTGATCGCGGCCTTTGAGGCGGCGCACCCCGACATTCAGGTCGAAACGCAGCACTCCCCCTGGAACAGCTACTTCGACCGGCTGCAAACGCAGATGGCCGGAGGCACCGCGCCGGACGTGATGTTTATCAACAACGTGCCGAGCTACGCCGAGCGGGGGGTGCTCGAGCCCCTGGACGCTTACATCAAGGCGAGCGGCTTTAACTCGGACGCCTACTACCCCGATCTGCGGCGCATCTTCTCGTACGATGGAGCTACCTACGGCTTCGCCCGCGACAACGACACGACGGTGCTCTTTTACAACAAAGACCTGTTCGACGCGGCGGGCGTAGCCTACCCCGACGACACCTGGGATTGGGCCAAGCTTAGGGAGGCGGCGGCGGCGCTTACGACCAAAGATGCGCGCGGGCGCACGGCGCAGTACGGGCTGGCGCTGGAAAAGAACAAATACCCGCTCTGGGTCTATCAAAACGGCGGCACGGTGGTCGACGACGCCATCGACGCGTCGGCGTTCACGATGGACGAACCCGCCGCGGTCGAGGCCGTCTCGTTCGTCGCCGACCTTATCTTGGAGGACGGCTCGGTACCGTCGTTCGACGCCATGCAGCAGCTCGGCGACACCACCCAGCTTTTCAGCACGGGCCGCGTGGCGATGGTTATGACCAACGCTGCCCGCGTACCGACCTTTGTGGACGCGCCCTTCAATTGGGATGTGGCCCCGCTGCCGACCGGCCCCGACGGGACCCGCGCCAACACTGCCGGGGGCGCGGGGTACGTGATGTCGTCGACTTCTGACAACAAAGAGGCGGCCTGGACGTTCCTGTCGTTCCTGGCTGGCCCGGAAGGTCAGTCGATCTTCGCCAAAACCGGCCTCGCTGTCCCCGCCCTCAACACACCCGAGACGAACGAAGCGTTTTTGGACGCGCTTCCCGAGACCGTCAGCGGCCAAGTTTTTATCGACGAGACAGCCAACGGGGTGCTCTTCCCGGTGTTCCCCGGCTGGACCGAGATCGAGAGCACCATCGTCGTTCCCGACTTAGACCTGGTATGGAACGGTGAAGAGACAGCTCAGGAGGCAATTGCCGGGATGGTCGAGCCGGTAGAGTCAGCGTTGGCAGCTGAGTAGAGCTTTTCGCGCCGCTCCGGACGATTGATCGCCTGGAGCGGCAGTAGGGACATTTATGCGTGTTTTCGACGCCCATGTACACAATTTCTGGTGGGACCGCACGGGCGACAAAACGCCCGAAGCGTTTCTCGAGTCCCTCAGCCAGACGGCTGCGGAAATAGGCACCGTCAAGATCGCCCTGCTGGGCAATCCAGGACCGGAAGGTCACGACGCTTTAGAGGCGGCTCTACGCGCGTATCCTAACCTGCTCTGCGGTATGGGCTGGCTGCGGCTCGACGAAGATTCCCCAGACCTCATCGACGAGTTCGCCGAGCGCGGCTTCCACGGCGTCAAGACGCTCGGCCCCAGCAAAAACTACGACGACGAAGCCTACTTCCACCACTACGAGCGGGCACAGGAACGCGGGTTGCGGATACTGTTTCACACCGGCATCCTGGGCGGCCCGGTCGACTACTTAATGGGCAGCTCCGAAGACGCCTGGAAAGCGCCGCCGACAGGTAAAGAGGAGGCCGAACTCGTCGCCAAGCTTAAACAGGAGCGGCGTCCCTACGGCTTCTCGTCGGCGCGGATGCAACCGATCTACCTAGACACCATCGCCTTTCATTTCCCCGAACTGTTCATGATCGGCGCGCACCTCGGCTGGCCCGACTACCGCACCGCCTGCGCGATAGCCCGCTGGCGGCCCCGGCTCTTTTTCGACGTTTCAGGCGGTGACGTGGTGCGGCAGCACATCTTGGACGGCGGCTACCTCATGAACGAGATTCGGCCCGAAAAACTCGTCTACGGCTCCGATTCGGACATCACCCGGATGAAGCGCGACGTGGCATGTTGGAAAGAGGCGTTCGACCGTATGGGCATGAGCGAGGGGGAGCAGGACCTGATCTTTTACGGAAACGCGGCGCGGATTTTCGGGCTCGAGGGCTGACGTTGGCTTTTCACCCAAACGTCCGCCTCCGCCGCCGTGAGATAGGGGCCGCTTACGGCTTTTTGCTCCCGAACCTCATCGGCTTCGCCGTCTTCACCTTTTTTCCGGTGCTGGCGGCGCTTGCTATCAGCTTTACCGACTGGGACTTGTTGCAAGCGCCTAGGTGGGTGGGTTTGGGCAACTACCGCACCCTCTTCACCGATCCGCTTTTCGGGCAGGTTTTAAAAAACACTGCGCTCTATGTGCTCGGGACGGTGCCCCTCCAGATGGCGCTGGCCTTAGGGGTCGCCCTAGCACTCAACCAGCGCATTCCCGGTCAACTTTTCTTTCGCACCGCGTACTTTATGCCGGTGGTCGCCTCGACGGTGGCGGTCGCGCTCGTGTGGCGCTGGATTTTTAACTACGACTTCGGCCTGCTCAACAGCTTTTTATACATGATCGGCGTTCAGGACCCGCCCAACTGGCTCGGCAGCACGCGCTGGGCGCTCACGTCCATCATCATCATGAGCGTGTGGCAGCAGGTCGGCTACTCGATGGTGCTCTTTTTGGCGGGGCTCCAAGGTGTGCCCCAGCAACTCTACGAAGCCGCTGAGATCGACGGGGCGGGGCCGACGGCGCGGTTTGTCTTTATCACCCTGCCGATGCTCTCGGCGACGACATTCTTCGTGCTGGTCATCGGCGTCATCAATTCGTTTCAGGTCTTCGACCAAGCGCTCATCATGACGCAGGGGGGACCAGCGAACGCGACGAACACCATCGTCTTTCATATCTATCGGAACGCCTTCCAGTTCTTCAAGATGGGCTACGCTTCGGCGATGGCCTGGGTCTTGTTTGCCATCATCTTCGTGGTGACGCTTTTACAGTTTCGCTACCAAAGGCGCTGGGTGAACTATGACTGAGCCCGACGACACGCGCGGTGGGGGTGTGCACGAGTTAAAAAGCGAAAAAACGCGTTACACCCTGACGAACTGGCTCCTGGCCCTTTTTCTGATTCCGACCGCGCTCGTGATGCTCCTGCCCTTTATCTGGATGGTCTCAACGTCATTCAAGCTGGCGGGCGCGGTGTTCGAGTACCCACCGACGTGGATTCCGCGCCCCTTGGTCTGGCAAAACTACCCGCAGGTCGTAGAAATTCTGCCCTTCGCGCGGTTTTTTTTCAACAGCTTGTTCGTGGCGCTCAGCGTGACGGCGCTTCAACTCCTGACCTGTTCGCTGGCGGCGTACGCCTTCGCGCGCTTGCGGTTTCCGGGGCGGGACGCACTCTTTTTGGGCTACCTAGGCACGCTCATGATACCGGGGCAAGTCGTCATCATCCCGAACTTCATCTTGCTGCGGACGCTCGGGTGGATCGACACCTATCAGGCTTTGATCTTACCGGCGGCGTTCAGCGCCTTTGGAACGTTTTTATTGCGGCAGTATTTCCTTACTATACCCAGAGAGCTCGAGGACGCTGCCGTGGTTGACGGGGCGAGCTACTGGCAGATCTACCTCCGCGTCATCCTGCCGCTCTCCGGCCCGGCGCTCTCGGCATTGGCTATCTTCACCTTTTTAGGTCAGTGGAACTCGTTTCTCTACCCGCTAGTTGTCACAAATAGCGCCCAGATGAGCACCCTGACGGTCGGGCTCAACACCCTGCAAGGGCAGTACAACACTGCCTGGACGCTGCTGATGGCGGGCTCGGTGATCGCGCTGGTGCCGGTTTTGCTGGTCTTCGTGTTCGCGCAGCGCTACTTCATCAAGGGGATTGCGATGACGGGGTTCGGGGGAAGGTAGGCAAGTAGGACTAAGCTGGGTGGCGCGTCCGACCCTGAAAATACGGCTTGCGTTCTGCGGTAACCCACCATTGTCACAAGAAAATTAAGGTGTATTCGGAACAGAATTGAACGTGTAATAGCAAGTAAGGACCGTCTCTAAGTCCCCCCTGCAACTGAGCGCCTATCGCTACTAGAGCGCAGGAGTAAGGACCAGGCGTCAGTACGCTGTAGTTCGCACCCGTCGTCCTGAAGTTGCTTAGCGACCTTCCTGTAATCGTCGCCGTTGAAATTGCGGAGCTGGCGTAATGCCAAAAGCGCATCAACACGGTAACTGTCGTCGTGTAACAAAACGTAACGGGCATAATCTTTGTTGCTGTATGCCTCGAGAATACCGGGGAGTGTTCGCGCGTTGCGAACCATGTAATCAAAATAGCTTGACCACGCGCGTTTGACTCCCTCAAGTTTTTGCGTGTGCTGCTCTCTGAGAACTGATAGAAACTTATCCGCGTCCACACCTAAACCTGAAAGGAGACTAAGCTCTGCGGGGCTGAATAGTGTCTTCGCTTTGTCCTCTATCTTGAGCAAAGAACCGAGCGCAGGGTCTGCAATAAGGCTGCTCCAGCTGTTGAAAGGTAACTTTTCGATTTTCGTTGGGTGGGAAAGCTTGTAATCACCCGACCCACGCTCCCCTACATAATTTTTTGAGTAAGGCTTCACGCGTGCATCAAAACGAATGAGATTACCTTTTTCCAAGTAAAGCGCCTGGAAGCCCTTTGTGTAGTTAAACCAGAGGTGATTCGTTACAATCTCACCTGACAGGTGCCTCACATCTTTTAGAAGCACCGTCATAAGCTGACTCTGGTAACCCGCTTTTCGCCCAATACGGTCGAACGTACCCACAAACGGCAGCCTCTTGCCCTCGATCTCTTTTAGCTTGTGTCTCATTTTCACACCTTAGCTACAGCTTCAATAAATAATAGACGTTGCCATCTCCACGCTAAGCACCATTATTATCTCACGTCTAGCTGTTTCGATAAAATGATGTTTTACGTAAGCCTCTTCGTACAACCAATCCATCATTCTTTGTAGCCCAGGTTCGTAGCACTAATCTGATAGTCGCTATAAACGTTATATTCAGAACCATGACGAGAAGCGAGCGACTCGTAAGCGGCTCTGGAGTACCCCCCCCGACGATGAATGTCCTCGTCCTGAACGCGGGCTCGAGTTCGCAAAAGTGCTGCGTGTACACACTCACCGGGGAGACGCTGCCCGCCCACCCCCCGACACCGCTCTGGGAGGCGCAACTCGACGGCGCGAGCTTGACGGTTCGGGTGTCGGGGGTCGTCGTGCGGCAGGAAACGCTGCCCGAAGCGTCGCCGGGGACGGCGGTGCCGCTCCTGCTGGAAACTCTATGGAGCGGGGCATCTCAAGTGCTGAACGGTCCCGATGACGTTGACGTGGTGGGGCACCGCGTCGTTCACGGTGGGCTCGAGTACCGCCGCAGCACCCCCATCACCCCCGTGGTCAAGGCGGCCATCTCACGGCTGTCGCCCCTGGCCCCGGCGCACAACCCCGCTGCGCTGGCAGGCATCGAGGCCGCCGAAGCGGTGTTCGGCTCCACCCCGCAGGTCGCGGTCTTCGACACCGCGTTTCACAGCACGCTGCCGGAGGAGGCGGCGGTCTATCCGGGACCCTACGCGTGGGCCGAGCAAGGAATCCGGCGTTACGGTTTTCATGGGATCAGCCACGAATACTGCGCCGAGCGCGCCGCCGAGCTTTTAGGGCGGCCCCTAAGCACGCTGCGGGTCGTCACCTGTCACCTGGGCAACGGCTGCTCGCTGGCGGCGGTTCGTGACGGGCGGAGTGTGGACACCACGATGGGGTTTACGCCGCTCGAGGGGCTGATGATGGGGACGCGCTCCGGTTCGGTCGATCCGGGTCTGCTCCTGTACTTGCTGCGGCAGGGTCACAGCGCCGACGACCTCGACCGGCTCCTAAACCGCGAGTCGGGTCTTAAGGGCCTCTCCGGCGTCTCGGGGGATATGCGCGAAGTCGCCGCGGCCACCGAGGAGAACCCGCGCGCCCGTTTAGCTCTCGACGTGTACGTTCACCGGATACGCTTCTATATCGGCGCGATGCTCGCCAGCTTGGGTGGTCTCGACGCGCTCGTCTTTACCGCCGGGGTGGGCGAGCACAGCGCCCGTGTGCGCGCGGAGGTCTGCGCCGCCTTCGCCTTTTTGGGCCTCGAGTTAGCTGACCAAGAGCGGTCGCTGGCCGACCGGGACGTGGCGACTCCCGAGTCGGCGGTCCGGGTATTGGTCGTTCACGCCGAGGAAAACTGGGCTATCGCCCGCAAATGTCAGCAGCTCGTGGAGCGCGCCGACGAGAAGGGTGCGGTATGAAACGGGATGACGGCAGGAGGGGCGCGACTCAGGCGATCTTGGTCGTGCCTACCGGGCAGCGGGTCGGGCTGACGACGGTCGCGGTCGGGCTCGTTCACGCGCTCGACCGGCGCGGGGTAAGGGTCGGGTTTTGCAAGCCCATCGCCCAACCGCGGGGGGGCGACACGGGGCCGGAGCGCTCCGGCCGCCTTATCGAGCACGTCGCCGGGTTTTCGCCGCCGCCGCCGCTGCCTGCGGGCGAAGCCGAGGGAATGTTAGCTCACGGTCAGCGCGAGCGGCTTTTCGAGGAGGTGGTGGCGCGCTTTGAGGCCGCCTCCGAACGCGCCGACGTGGTGGTCGTCGAGGGGCTCGTCTCGATGCCCGAGCATCCTTACGCGGCCTCGCTGAACACCGGGATCGCCACCACCCTAGACGCCGACGTGATCTTCGTCGCGGTACCCGGCGAGAGCACGCCGGAGGAGCTTTCAGAAGCGCTCGAGGTCGCCGCGCAGCCTTTCGGCGGCGTCGGCAGCCGCCGCGTCGTGGGCTGTGTGCTCAATCAGGTGGGCGCGCCGCCGGAAGCGGACGGGTTTTTGCGTGGGGCTGAACCCCAACCGAACCCGGACTACGCCGAGCGCGTCCGCGCCGAGGTCCCGGTATTCAAGCGAAATTTAGGACTGCTCGGCGCGATTCCCTGGGAGCGCGACCTGTTAGCACCACGCGTCGCGGATGTGCAGCGCTTTTTGGGGGCCGAGGTGCTGCATGAGGGCGACTTGGGTCGCCGCGTCACCGACGTCGCGCTCGGCGCGAGCACGATGGTCAACGCGGCCCAGCGCCTCCTGCCCGGAACCCTTTTTATCACCTCGGGCGACCGCGAGGACCTAGTGTTGGCGGCCTCTATGGCCGCCCTCAGCGGTCGCCCCGTGGCAGCGATGCTGCTGACCAACGGGCGCAGACCGAGCGCGCCGCTGCTCTCGTTATGCGAACAGGGGCTCTCAACCGGGCTGACGCTGATGTTGGTCCCCGACGACTCGTTTCAGGCGGCGCTCCGGGTTCGGGGAATGGATTTGGAGGTTCCTTTAGACGACACCGAACGCATCGACCTGCTCGCGGGCCGCGTCGCCGCGAGCCTCGACGGGACCGTGTTGGGGCAGCTTACCGGGGCCGCCAAAGAGGGCCGCCGCCTGAGCCCACCCGCGTTTCGTCACCTGCTCGTCGAGCGCGCCCGCGCCGCCGACAAACGCATCGTCCTCCCCGAAGGGGACGAGCCCCGGACGCTGCAAGCCGCGAGCATCTGTCTGGAACGCGGCGTCGCCCGCCCCGTGCTCTTGGGCGACCCCGAAGCGGTCTACGCCGCCGCTGCCCGGAGCGGCCTCACCCTGCCGGACGGGCTCGAGATCCTCTCACCCGGCGAGCATGTCGGGCGTTTTGTCGAACCGCTCGTAGCTTTGCGCAAACACAAGGGTCTAAACGCCCC
The DNA here is from genome assembly GCA_902806425.1 of uncultured Truepera sp. Taxonomy (GTDB): domain Bacteria; phylum Deinococcota; class Deinococci; order Deinococcales; family Trueperaceae; genus Truepera. The sequence goes on along the minus strand of CADCWP010000324.1, from coordinate 8,973 downwards.
GATGGCCGAGGAGGCGCTCCAAGACAACGTCATGCTCGGGACCATGATGCTGCACCAGGACGAGGTCGACGGGCTCGTGTCGGGAGCTGTTCACACCACCGCCAACACGATCCGTCCGGCCCTGCAACTCATCAAAACCACACCGGACGTGCGGGTCGTGTCGTCGGTGTTTTTTATGTGTCTGCCCGAGCAGGTTCTGGTCTACGGCGACTGCGCCATCAACCCCGACCCGACCCCCGAGGAGCTGGCCGACATCGCCGTGCAGAGCGCGGATTCGGCGCTCGCTTTCGGCATTCCCGCGCGGGTAGCGATGCTCTCGTACAGCACCGGCACCTCGGGCAGCGGCAGCGACGTCGAAAAGGTGCGCCTCGCCACCCGGATCGCGCAGACCCGCCGCCCCGAACTGCTCATCGACGGCCCCTTGCAGTACGATGCCGCCGCCACCGAAGAGGTCGCCCGGAGCAAAGCGCCGGACAGCCGGGTCGCGGGGCGCGCCACGGTGTTTATCTTCCCCGACCTCAACACCGGCAACACGACCTATAAGGCGGTGCAGCGCAGCGCCGAGGTGATCAGCATCGGGCCGATGCTCCAGGGACTCAGAAAGCCGGTCAACGACCTCTCAAGGGGCGCATTGGTTGAAGACATTGTCTACACGATTGCCCTCACCGCGATTCAGGCGCAGGAAACGCGGGCGGTGGAGGTCCTGAGCTGATGCATCGGCACGTAGCGGTGGGTACGCAGCACGTCGAGATAGGCTGGGCCATCTCTCACCCAGGTAGAGCGTTGCACCAGCCAGTTGAACTCGCCGCCGGTTCTCATACCTGCGGTGATATCTTCTCCCTAGGGTCACGGCTTGCGAGCAGATAGGGGCGGTATGTCGCGTTTCGCTATTTCAAGTTGGAGCCTCGACGGTCTTTTACAGTCGGGCGTTCCCCTCACCGATATACCTAAACAGTGCGCCCAGCACAATATCCATACCCTCGAGCTGTGTCATTTTCACCTGCTGAGTACGGACGCGGCCTATCTGCGGGTGTTGCGGCAGGCTCTAGAAGATGCTGGGGTAGGAGTGTCTAAGCTGCTTATCGACACCGGAGACATCACCGCTCCCGACCCAGTACAACGTTCCGGTGACGTTCAGCTCATCAAGGGTTGGATCGACGTCGCGGCCAGCTTGGGCGCTAAAGAGGTGCGGATCGACGCGGGACACCAACCACCGACGCCTGAGGTGACCCAGCGGAGTGCTCAGGGGCTACGCCTATGCGCCGACTACGCCGCTGGCTACGAACTACGCACCGTCACCGAAAACTGGCACACAACGGCTCAGGAAGCAACTACCTTGCTGCATATCCTCGAGCTTTGTGAGGGCCGAGTTGGGCTGTGTGCCGATACCGGCAACGCTGAAGCTACCCCAGACAAGTACGGCACCTTAGCGCAGCTGTTTCCCCACGCCTCGTCGGTGCATTTCAAAGCGCGGTACAAGGCGGCTGGCGAAATCCAGATGGACGACGTCGAACGGTGCGGCCGTCTTCTTCAGCACGCCAAGTTTGGTGGGGTCATCACGCTCATCTACGCGGAGAAGGAGAACGAGTGGAAGGGTATTGAACAGCTCCGTAGGGCCGTCGAACCCCACCTGTAAGTACGGGAATCACTTATGTATGGTTCCACACGGTCGCAGCGGTGTTGTCTGGAATGTGCCTATAAGCTCTGCGCTTAAAAACTCCCCGCACTGACTTCTGCAGGGAGTTTATGTCGTCCGGTAGCCGCTACGAGAGCAGCCTTTCCTCGGAGGTCGCCTTCTCGAAGGTGAAGCCGCCCGCACCAGGCTCTACCACCACATCGTCACCCTCCCCAATCTCACCCGCGATGATCTTGCGTGAGAGCGGGGTTTCGATAAGCTGCTGGATGGCCCGCTTCAGGGGACGCGCGCCGAACACCGGGTCGTAGCCGACGCGGGCGAGCTGCTCTTTGGCCCCCTGAGAGAGCGTCAGGGTGATGTGGCGCTCGGACAGGCGTTCGCGGAGCCGCGAGAGCTGAATCTCGGCGATGGCCCCGACCTGCTCGCGGTCCAGAGCGTGGAACACGATGGTGTCGTCCACACGATTTAAGAACTCCGGGCGGAAGTGGCTCTGCAAAAGGTTGAAAACGGTCGCTTTGAGCGTATCGTAGTCGGCCCCGCTGCGGCTGGCCTCCAGAATCTGCGGCGAGCCGATGTTCGAGGTCATGATCACGACTGTGTTGCGAAAGTCCACCGTGCGGCCCTGTGAGTCGGTCAGGCGACCGTCGTCGAGGAGTTGCAGGAGCGTATTGAACACGTCCGGGTGCGCCTTTTCGATCTCGTCGAATAGAAGCACGCTGTAGGGGCGGCGGCGCACCGCCTCGGTGAGCTGCCCGCCTTCGTCGTAACCGATGTAACCGGGAGGCGCGCCGATAAGCCGCGCGGTGGCGTGGCGCTCCATGTACTCGGACATGTCCAAACGGATGAGGTTCTCCTCGGAGTCGAACAGGAGTTCGGCCAAAGCTTTGGCGGTCTCCGTCTTCCCAACCCCCGTCGGTCCTAGAAAGATAAACGAACCGATGGGCCGGTTCGGGTCGCTTAAACCGGCGCGGGCACGGCGGATGGCGTCGGCAACGGCGGTGACGGCTTCATCCTGACCGATGACGCGGGTGTGCAGTTCGGCCTCGAGACGCAAGAGTTTTTCGCGCTCGCCTTCTAACAGCCGGGAGAGCGGGATGTTCGTCCAGCGGCTGACGACCTCGGCGATCTCATCGGCGTCGACTTTAAGCGAGATATATTTGGCCCCGCTCAGCTTGGCGGTGGCCTCGGCGAGCTGTTGCTCGAGCTTCGGCAGACGCCCGTACTTGAGTTCGGCGGCGCGGTTTAGGTCGTAGTCGCGTTCGGCGACCTCGATCTGGGTGCGAACCGAATCGCGCTCCTCCTGAGCCTCGCGGAGGTCGCGGAGGATGAGTTTTTCGGCCTCCAAATCCGACTCGGCCTGGTTGATGCGGTCGGCACCTGCCCGCAACTCCTCCTCGATACGTAAAAGCCGGTTCGAGGACTCGGCGTCGTTTTCACGCTGAAGGGCGGCCTGTTCGATCTCCAACTGGAGCTTGCGGCGCAAGAGCACGTCCAACTCTTCGGGCCTCGAGTCGAGCTGGACGCGGAGCCTCGAGGCGGCCTCATCCACCAAGTCGATAGCCTTGTCTGGCAGCTGCCGGTCGGCGATGTAGCGGTGCGAGAGCGTCGCCGCCGCAACGAGCGCGGAGTCGGCGATCTCGACACCGTGATGGACCTCGTACTTCTCCTTGATGCCGCGCAGGATCGAGACGGTGTCCTCGACACTCGGCTCGGCGACGATGATGGGCTGGAAGCGGCGCTCCAAGGCGGCATCTTTTTCGATGGCGCGGTATTCGCTGAGGGTCGTCGCGCCGATCATCCGGAGCTCACCGCGCGCGAGCGGCGGTTTGAGCATGTTGCCCGCGTCAACCGCGCCTTCGGCCTTGCCCGCGCCGACGATGGTGTGCAGCTCATCCATGAACAAGATGACCTCACCCTTCGACCCGACGGTCTCGTTGATAACAGCCTTGAGGCGCTCCTCGAACTCGCCGCGAAACTTCGCGCCTGCCAAGAGCGAACCCATGTCGAGGGCGATGACGCGTTTGCCGTGCAAGCCTTCGGGAATGTCCTTGTTGACGATGCGCTGCGCGAGCCCTTCGGCGATGGCGGTCTTGCCGACGCCGGGCTCGCCGATCAGCACAGGGTTGTTCTTGGTGCGGCGCAAGAGAATCTGCACCGCGCGGCGAATCTCCTCGTCGCGGCCGATAACTGGGTCGAGCGCGCCGCTTCTAGCCCTTTCAGTCAGGTCGATGCCGTACTTTTCCAGGGCTTCAAAGGTCGTCTCGGCAGATTTGCTGTCCACGGTTCTCCCTCCCCTTATCTCCTGCGCGGCGTTCTCCAAGGCTCTCGCCGTCGGCAGACTGTCGAGTTCTCTACCCGCCGTGCGCCGCAGCGCGACCAGCAGCGCGTCGGCGGCGACAAAGGTGTCGTTCCAGGTTTTGGCGATCTTTTCGGCCTCATCGAAGGCCTTGGCGAGACCGGGGCTCAAGTACTGGCCGTCGCTGCCGGAAACTTTGGGCAGGGCGTCGAGCGTTCTACTCAGGCCGGTTTGGGCGGTTTGAAGGTCGCCCCCGGCGCGGCCCAGAACCCTTGCCGATGGGCTGTTCGGGTCGGCCACGAGCGCCGTGGCGAGGTGCGCGGGTGTGACGGTCTGGTGGCCGCGCGTCCGAGCGATCCCCTGGGCGCTTTGGATGGCCGACAGCGTTGATTCGGTGAATTTCTCGGCATCCATAATGTTCATATTATGAAACCTGAGCGCGGTGTTGTCAAGTTTATTTAGGCAGTATTTGATGCCGCGCCGGGTGGTTTTGGGGACGGTGTAAGGTAACCGGTACGCGAGGAGGTGGAGGTGTCCGAAACCCCAACTTGGAACCGGTTCGAGCCCACTTATCGGGAGCTGGAAGCGCGTCCGCTGACGCCAGCAAATGTCGGCGACTGGCTTCACGACTGGAGCGAGCTGGACAAAGAGGTACAGGAACAGTACGCCGTTCTCTCTCGAGCCAAAGATGAGGATACCCGCGACAAAGCTGCCGAAGAAGCCTACCTGAGCTTTGTCCGTGAAGTTGTTCCGCAGATGGAGACTATCGGGCAAAAACTTAAAACGAAGTTTTTGAGCTTAGAAGGTTTTGAGCCGGAAGCCGAGCACACGGAGTTCGTCAAACGTTTCCGCAACGAGGTTGAGCTGTTCCGCGAGGAGAACGTTTCGCTGCTCGCTGAAGAGATCGCGCTGAGCAGTGAGTACGACAAGCTCATGGGTGGGCTTACGGTGGAGCTGGACGGTGAAACGCTCACCATCCCGGAAGCTGAGCGCAAACTTTTAGACCCCGACCGGAGTTTGCGAGAACAGGCGTGGCGCGGTGTCGCAGACACTAAGCTGAGCGTCAGCAGCGAGCTGGAAGAACTTTTCCTAAAACTCCTCAAATTGCGTCGGCAGCTCGCTGAAAACGCGGGTTGTTCAGACTACCGGGATTACCGCTGGCGTCAGTTCAACCGCTTCGACTATACCCCCGAAGAGAGCCGTCAATTTCACGAGTCGATTGCGTCCGAAGCGGTACCGCTGGTTGCTAAAGTACGTGACGAGCGCCGTGAAGAGATGGACCTCGCTGCGCTCCGGCCCTGGGACATTGCGGTAGACCCGCAGGCGCGTCCGGCGCTCGAGCCCTTCCAAACCGTAGCGGAACTCGAGGAGGGCTTAAACCGTATTTTCAACCGTTTGGACCCCGAGCTGGCCGAACAGTTCAACTCACTCAGAGACGGTTGGCTCGACCTGGAAGCGCGTGAAGGCAAGGTGCCGGGGTCCGGTTATCAGTCGTTCTTTCCTAAGAGCAAAAAGCCCTACATCTACTGGACCACCAACGGTACCCACCGAGACGTGTGGGTACTCGTCCACGAGGCAGGACACGCCTTTCATTCACTGGCGTCGGTAGCGCGTAATGACCTCACCTGGAACTTCTATCCGGGCATGGAGTTCGCCGAAGTCGCCTCGCAGACGATGGAACTGCTTATACTGCCCTATCTGGGTGAAGGTGAAGGCGGCTTCTACAACGAGGAGGACGCGGCGCGTGCGAAACGTGAGGGACTCGAGCGCACCTTACATCAGCTTCCCGGTCAAGCTCAGAGCGACGCCTTTCAGCATTGGCTCTACGCCGAAGCGCCGGAAGACGTGAGCATTGAGCAGATAGACGCCAAATGGCTCGAGCTTGAGGAGCGCTTCGACCCCGGCGTGGACTGGTCGGGTTTGAAGAGGGAGCGGGCCAAAGGCTGGGGGTACTTTCACATCTTCGCGGTGCCCTTTTACATGCTCGAGTACGCCTTCGCGTGGCTTGGAGCGATTCAAATCTGGCAAAACGCGCTGAACAACCCCCAAGAGGCTCTCGCAAAATACCGTGCGGCGCTCGCTTTAGGCGGGACGCGGCCCCTGCCCGAACTGTTCGAGACCGCCGGGGCGCGCTTCGCTTTCGACCGGGAGACCGTGGGGGAGCTTATGCGCTTCGTCTACAGCCAGCGCTGAGGCCGGGGCGTCATACCCTGAACCGGAGGCTCGAGCCGGAAGTGTTTGCAAGAAATACATGAGCCCGAAAAGCGCAGCGGGTATCCTCAGCTATGGTGCTCCGACTCGCCCTCCTACTCGCCCCTTTTTTAAGCTTCGCGTCTGCGGCGGGCGAGACCCCGGCCTTTTTTACCGAGGTCACGGTGCTGCTAGTCATCAGCGCGATAATCGCCTATATCTGCTTTCGGCTGGGGCTGGTCCCCATCATCGGCTTTCTGGTCGCAGGCGTCCTGATCGGCCCGAACGCACTCGGGCTGGTCCGTGACGCCGAGCTGATCGACGCCGCCGCCGAACTCGGCGTCATCTTCCTGCTCTTTACCATCGGCATCGAGTTTTCCTTGGCGCAGCTTGCCCGCATCCGCCGCCTGATCTTTGTGGGTGGCGGTTTGCAGGTCGGGGTAACGGTCGCGCTCGTCACCGGACTGCTGGCTCTTTTCGGGGTGGACTGGCGCGTGGGCGTGTTTACGGGCTGTCTGGTCGCCCTGTCAAGCACCGCCATCGTCCTTAAACTTTTCGAGGCTAAGGGCGGCACGGGTTCGCCCATCGGCAACGTTTCGCTGGGTGTACTTATCTTTCAAGATTTAGCCGTGGTGGTGATGGTGCTCGTTATCCCCATGCTCGGCGAGGGCGGTGGCTCGGCCTTGGGGTTCTCGTGGGCGCTCCTTAAGGCGGGCGGGCTCATCGTCGTCGTATTGACGCTGGCGACCCGGGTGATGCCGCACATTTTGGAGGCGGTAGCCCGCACCTGTTCGCCCGAGATATTCCTGCTCACTATTGTAGCGATATGCCTGGGTACGGCGTACATCACCAGTCTGGCTGGGGTTAGCTTGTCGCTGGGCGCATTTTTGGCGGGGCTCCTGGTTTCCGAAAGCCGTTTCGGTCAGCAGGCTTTGGGCGAGATTTTGCCTTTGCAAATCATTTTCAGCGCGGCATTTTTTATCTCGGTCGGGCTGCTTTTAGACCTCGGTTTCGTGGTGATGAACCTGCCGCTGGTTTTAGCCGCTATCTTGGGCGTGCTGGTGATTAAAACGCTCGTCACCACCGGCGCGGCGCGGCTGCTCGGCTATCCGCTTTCTGTAGCGCTGCCCGCCGGATTTTTGCTGGCGCAGGTCGGGGAGTTCTCGTTTGTTTTGGAGCGCGCCGGACGCGAGGTCGGGCTCTCCCCTGCCGGACTCGGTGAGGCGGGCGCGCAGACGTTTATCGCCACCACCGTTTTGTTAATGGGCGCGACGCCGTTTTTGGGGCAAATCGGTCGCCGTGTTAAGACCAGTCTGCCGACGCCGCAGGCACCCGCCGCCGAAACGCTCGACCCATCGGCCTTTGCAGGGCTGCAAAATCACGTCATCATCGCAGGTTACGGCGACGTAGCGCGGCGGCTTACGGGGGTGTTGGGGCGGACCCAAACCCCCTTTGTCATCGTCACCCTGAGCCCGACCGGGGCGACCGAAGCCGAGGAACGCGAGCACCACGCTGTTCGCGGCGATTATGCCAAAGCTTCGGTACTTAGCGCGGTGGGGCTGGCTCGAGCCCGCCTCTTAGTCGTGGCCGACGACGACCCCGCGATGACCCTACGCGTTATTAGCGTCGTGCGTGGGCTGGCACCCGAGCTTTACTTGGTAGGGCGCACCCGTACGCACGCGCAGGCGTTGGCGCTCAAACAAGCCGGGGCGAACGCGGTCATTTCTGACGAGTACGCCGTCACCGAACGGCTCATCACCGACGTTTTGGAGGGTGTAGGGCTGACCTCCGAGGACGCCCAGCGCTACGCCGAAGCCTACGAACCGCCCGCGCTGCCGCCGGTCTCGCTTACGGACGCGCAACAGGGCAACCCTACCTGCACCCACACCGACCAAGCCCACACGGTCTCGCCGCTCACAGAGGGGTGTGAGGAATGTCTAAAACTCGGCGACCGCTGGGTACATCTGCGTGTCTGCATGAGCTGCGGGCATGTGGGCTGCTGCGACGACTCTAAAAACAAGCACGCGACCGGGCACTTTCACGGGACTGGCCACCCGATCATCCGGTCTCTGGAGCGGGGTGAGGATTGGGCGTACTGTTACGAGGATGAGGCGACGTTGTAGGAATAAGAGGCTGCCTTCGCTCAAACTTTAAATCGTCTCAGTCCTCTAGATAGGGTTGTAAAAAAAGCCAATCGGGCCACGCTTTAGGGTGCCCGACACCCTTGTCGTGACCATCGTTGACCATCCTGTCATGGACGCCCCGCCGTATCACCCTCGCTGGAACTGTATGCGAAACCCTTGATGTCGCATTTCCTCTACAGCTGACCGCAACAAAAGAAAGTGCCCTACGGGTCCCCACCCATAGGGCTGTTGGGCTTTGCTGCGCGGCGCAACCGACCAGGGTGAAACCGCTGGCGTAAGCGTAGCGGCTCCCAAACACATACGGGTAGAGGCATATGAACTAATACAGTAGGGGTCTGTAACCTAACTTCCAAATAGTCCGGTTAAAACGTGTTGCTAAGCGCTGCCTACAAGCTACAGCTCTTCGAGATCT
>CADCWP010000324.1:0-285 GCA_902806425.1 uncultured Truepera sp. | reverse complement strand
GACTCGGTGTCGATAATGACCTTACGAGACGCATTGACGGGGTGCGTCATGAGTACACCGTCGAGCCTGTCACCTCGGTTAAAGGGCCATATCCCTTGACCCAGTTTGATTCCGATAGACGCCCGCACAACTCGGAAGCGCGACTTTCGGTGAGTTTGATCTACACGAACGGTGCGGTGCATAGCGGGCACGTCTCCCCAAGGGTGAAAGCCTGTAGTGCTAGGCACTGATTTCTACGCATCTTTCGGTCCCCCAATAACTATTGACTACGAGCGCACACCGGGC
>CADCWP010000323.1 GCA_902806425.1 uncultured Truepera sp. | reverse complement strand
TCCGTCGTAGATCTCCTTCGGCGAGCCGTACTGCTGCATCACCCCACCACTCATCACCGCCATCTTGTCGGCCATGGTGACCGCCTCGACCTGGTCGTGCGTGACGTAGAGGATGGTCGCGTTCAGCTCCTGGTGGAACCGCTTGAGCTCGGCCCGCATCTGGACGCGCAGCTTGGCGTCGAGGTTGGACAGCGGCTCGTCCATGAGGAACGCGGCCGGGTTGCGGACCAGGGCCCGCCCAAGCGCGACGCGCTGCTGCTGGCCACCGGACAGCTGCCTTGGGCGTCGGTCCAGCAGCATCTCGATGTTGAGGATCTTGGCGGTCTTGCGGACCCGCTCCTCGATGTCGACCTTGCCCAGCTTCCGCATCTTCAGCGGGAAGGCGAGGTTGTCGAAGACGGACTTGTTCGGGTAGAGGGCGTAGTTCTGGAAGACCATCGCGAGGTCGCGGTCCTTGGGGTCGAGGTCGTTGACCAGCTTGTCGCCGACCCAGATGTCGCCGTCGGTCAGCTCGATCAGCCCGGCGACGAGGTTGAGCGTCGTCGTCTTGCCGCAGCCGGACGGCCCGACCAGCGCCACGAACTCGCCGTCCTTGACCTCGATCGAGACCCCGTCGACGGCCGGGACCGCGCCGTAGCTCTTGTAGACGTCTCGCAGCGTGATCTGGGCCATTTCGATCTCCATGGTGAGCATTGAATGGACGAGGGGGGCGGAGGGGCAACCGGACCGGCACGGACGCGTCGACGGATACGTCCGCCGGCATCGTCCCCCTGCCCGGCCGTGGTCGGGCAGGGGGACGATGCGCCTAGTGCTTCACGGCGCCCTCGGTCAGGGCCTGGACGAAGTACCGCTGGAGCAGCAGAAACAGCACGACGACCGGGATGCTCATGATGAAGGAGGCCGCCATCAGGCCGGGCCAGTTCGAGGCGTACTCGGTGAAGAACCGCCCCAGCCCGACCGGCATGGTCATCAGCTCCTCCCGGTTGATCAACGTCCGGGCGTAGATGTACTCGTTCCACGCCTGGATGAAGGCGTAGATCGCCGTCGCGATGATGCCAGGCGACGACAGCGGCATGACGATCAGCCGGAAGGCCTGCCAGCGCGTCGCGCCATCGATCCGCGCCGCCATCTCGAGCTCCACCGGGATGTTGTCGTAGAACCCCTTCAGCAGCCAGATCGACAGCGGCAGGCCGAAGGTGAGGTACGTGATGATCAA
>CADCWP010000322.1:5804-16986 GCA_902806425.1 uncultured Truepera sp. | reverse complement strand
GACGACCTGACGATGGCGGTGTGGAAGGGGCTCTGGGACGAGGGCATCTTCACTACGCCCGCGCTGGCCCCGAGCGTCCCGGTCGGCCACAGCATCATCCGCACGTCGGTCAACGCCAACCACACGCCGGAGCAGTTGGACGCGCTGCTCGCGGCATTCGGTCGGGTCGGCAAACACTTCGGGGTCATCTAGAGCGTGGCGGGCGGTGCGGGCGGGGTCAGGGTCGTCGAGGTTAAGGGTAGACACGACCGGGCGCGGTTTATAGAGTACCCGTACAGGTTCTACAGGGACGACCCCCACTGGGTTCCGCCGCTTCGCATCGCCGAAAAGGAGCGCTTCGACCCTCGCAAAAACCCCTTTTTTCAGCACGCGGTCGTCCAGCTTTTTCTAGCGGAGCGCGGTGGGCGCACCGTCGGGCGCGTCGCGGCTATCGACGACGACAACCATAACGCCACGCACGGCGACAACATGGCGTTTTTCGGCTTTTTTGAGGCGGCGGACGAAGAGGTCGCCCTCGCCCTTTTACGAACGGTCGAGGCGTGGGCCGGGGCGCGGGGACGGAGCGCCGTCCGCGGCCCCGCCAACCCCTCGATGAACGACGGCTCGGGGTTTCAGCTGAACGCGTTCGACACCGACCCTTACCTGATGATGCCCGCCAACCCGCCCGCGTACCCGCGCTACGCCGAGGCCGCGGGCTACAAAAAGGTCAAAGACCTCTACGCCTGGTTTTTCGACCTCCGCACCGCCAACAGCGAGCGGCTTTCGAGGCTGGCCGCGAGGGTCCAAAAGCGCTACGGGCCAAGCGTCCGCACCGTCGATATGGGGCGCTTCGACGAGGAGTTAGGGGTCGTCAAACGGCTCTATAACGGGGCCTGGGTGGAGAACTGGGGCTTTGTCAAATATACCGAAAACGAGTTCGACGCGCTTGGACGTGAGCTCAAGTTTATCGTCGACCCGGACATCGTGGTGTTTGTAGAACTCGGCGGCGAGGTCGTGGGCTTGGCGCTCGCCTTACCCGACGCCAATCAGCTGTTTAAGCGGATGAACGGGCGGCTGCTACCTTTTGGCTGGATTCACTACCTGCGGCGTAAAAGGCTCATGACCCAAGCGCGGCTGCCGATTCTGGGCGTCGCCAAAGAGCACCGCAACAAGGGCCTCGAGCTCGTCTTGATGAACGAAACCCTCAAGCGCGCGCTCGCCAAAGGCTATCCGCAGGGCGAGTGCTCGTGGATCTTAGAGGACAACGACGCCATCAACAAGAGCATCGCGGCGGCGGGGGCGACGCTCTACAAAACCTACCGGCTCTACCAAAAGTCGCTCTAAGTGCGCGCAGTGCGGCAACGGCTGGATACCCTACATCTCTACTTGGGCGTCGCCACACTCGTGCAGATCGGCTACTGGTATCTGGGCAGCCCCGGCCCGACGCTGCACGGCCCCCCGCGAACGCTCGAGGCTGCCGTAGTCAACATCGGCTGGGCGCTGGCGCTGCTGCTCGTCGTACCGGGCGCGCTGCTGCACCTTTTCGGTGAGCTAAACCGTGTCCCCATAGGTTTTGGAAACTGGCGTCTGGGCTTGCCGCTGACCTTAGCGCTGGGGCTTGGGGTGGTAGGGCTGATGTACCTGGGCAGCGGCGACGCGGCGCTCCAACGGACGTATCCCTGGGCGGGCGACTGGCCGGGACGCTCGGGGCTGCACTTCGCCGCGTGGGGCGCGCTTTACGCGCTCTATTACGCCGCGTTCGAGTTTTTTTACCGGGGGTTCGTGCTGCGCGTGCTCGAGCCCCGCTGGGGTCTGGTGGCCGCCGTGTGGACGCAGGTACTGCTGTCGACGCTTATTCACCTCGGCAAACCCCTAGCTGAGACCTTAGCCGCCTTTCCGGCAGGCTTTTTGTTCGCGTTCTTGGCTGTCCGCACCCGGTCGCTGGTGTGGCCGATGCTGCTGCACCTCGTCATCGGGCTGGCAACGGACGCTTTCGTTTTACAGCGCCAAGGTTTATTCCTGTGAGGCGGCAGTGAAGGTGCTCGTCACGGGCGCGCACGGCTTTATCGGCAGCCATCTGGTCGAAAAACTCGTGGCTGAAGGCGCGTCGGTGCGGGCGCTCGTGAGCCCGTGGGGAACGTTGGAGAACTTGGCAGGTGTGCAGGACCAGATAGAGATCGTGCGCGCCGACGTAGGCGAACCGGAGAGCTTGCGCGGCGTCTGTCACGACATCAACCTGATCTTTCATGCGGCGGCTCGAGTCGCTGACTACGGCCCGGAGGCGGCGTTTACCCGCGTCAACGTGCTGGGCACGGAGAACCTGCTGCGTGAGGCCGAACAGGCAGGGGTAACGCGGCTGGTGCTGGTCTCGAGCGTCGCCGTCCACCGCTACACGGGTTTTCGGGACGCCGATCCACGCACGCTGCCCCGTGACGGAGACGTAAACGCCTACGCGCGCTCGAAGGTCGCGGCGGAGGACGCGCTCAGGGCGGCGCAGATCGAGACCGTCACCGTGCGCCCCGGACTGTGGCCCTTCGGTCGCCGCGACCCGAACTTCAAGCGGGTCGTAGCAGCGCTGAAAAAGGGTCGGCTGCCGCTTGTGGACGGCGGCCGGGCGGTCGTCAACACGGCTTACGTTGAAAACCTGGTCGACGGGCTGTGGCTGGCGGGGATGGTGCCGCAGGCGGCGGGCAGCGTGTACGTCGTGGCAGACGCAGGCGCGCCGAGTTGGCGGGAGGTTTTTGCCGAGTTGGCCCGGATTTTAGGGGCTCCCCAACCACGCCTGAGCCTACCGGGATGGCTGAGCGAACCCTTGGGAGGAAGTGTAGAACGCGTCTACGGGCTCGTTGCACCGCCTCTCGAGCCGCCCCTCACGCGCTACCGGGGGGCGCTGATGCGGCGCGACGTCCACTTTTCGCTCTCACTTGCCCACACCGAACTTGGCTATCATCCCGCTGTGAGTTGGCAAGAGGGATTGGCACGGACCGTTGCGGCGCTCGGCTAGGCGCGGATGAGCGGGAAGCCGCTCGTTTTTTTCGCCACTCTCGCCGCCGGAGGAGGTCATGTAGCGACGGCCCGGGCGATGGCGCAGGGGCTCGAGGCGGCCCATCCGGGCATTGAGACTGCGGTATCCGACTACATGAACGACCTCGGTTTGACCGAGCAGGACCGGCGACATAAAGAGAGCTGGGCGTGGATGCTGGCGCACCCGTGGAGCGCCCGCTACGGTCAGCGGCTAATAGACACGTTTCCGAGGCTCACGAACCGTTATCACCGCCTTACACTCGACGCGCTCGCCCGCCGCGCCGCCGCGCACCTGAACGAGTTAAAGCCCTCCCTGATCGTGGTCAATCACGGCTGGCTTATGGTCGCCTTGACGCGGGCTCAGCGGCGCTACGGGCTGAGGGCGAGGGTCGTGACCTTCGCCACCGAACCGCTCGACGCCAGCGCGCTCTGGGCCGAACCGGACGCCGAGCGGGTGGTGGTCCCGTCGGGGGCCGCGCTAGGCGACCTCGTGCGGTTGGGCGTCCCCGAACAAAGGGTCGACCTCATCGGCTATCCGGTACAAGGTGCTTTTCTGGGTGCCCCCGGCAAAGCCACCGCCCGCGCCGCGCTGGGGCTGGACGAGCGGCTGACGTGTTTAGTGTCGTTGGGGGGTGAAGGGGTCGGCAGCCGCGCGGAAAGGGCTATACAGACCCTGCTCGAGCATCCCCTGAAGCCGCATATCGTCGTGGTGACGGGGCGCAACGCGGCGTTAAGGGAACGGCTCGAGCCCCTCGAAAACGTCCGCGCACTCGGTTTTGTCACCAACATGGCCGACTACGTGGCGGCGTGCGACGTGATGATCGGCAAAGCAGGCCCCGCATCGGTGATGGAGGCTCTGGCGGTCGGGAGGCCGGTGCTGGCGGTGAGCTACGCCGGACTCAACGAGGCCAAGGTGGTGCGGTTTTTAGAACGGAAGCAGCTCGGCGCGTATGTGCCCCGGCCCGCGGAGCTTAGGGAAGCCTTATCCCGATTTGCCGAGGTTCCGGCACAGCAGCAGGTCACCGACACCGCTAAAACGCTGGGCATAAACGAGATGACTCGAGACTTGAGCACCTACTTGGCCGAAGCTGCCACGCAAGGGTTTCCCGAACGTCCGCTGAGGTTGCGCGGGCTGGAGTAGCAGGTTTCCTTCCCCGCTGTTCCCTGAAGCAAACAGCCGTTGAGGGGTAAGCCTACGCAGTTTCTGCACTCGTTAACCGCATAAGCGTGAGCCATCGTCGGTGAATTGTTGGACGATGGCTCGCTTAGCTTCTACGGACACCTAGAATGGAAGCGTCTGCACCAAAAAGGCGAGTCAGCTGCTAAATATAGTGGGCGATTCTCAGGGCCAACGCCAACCTAGAGAAAACGTCGCCAAGAAGCTAGAAGCCCTGTTCGCAGCTCAGTTCAAGATTGATGCGCTAAGGGGTCATTACGGGAGGTCTCACAGGGGCGGCCGAGTAGCGCTCGAACTCGACGGCGAAAAAGATGAGGACGTTCTCAAGGGCGCTTTCAAATACCGGCCAGACGTGCGCGCCGTCGGTAACGCGCAGTTGCGATTCGGCTCCAGCATCCTGCAATGCCCGCTGCAAGCGCACACTTAGCCCGTAGGGGGTGATCGTGTCGTTGTCGCCGACGCTCAGGTAGAAAGCGGGCCTTGGCGTGCGGACACCCCAGCGTCGCAAGAGCGTCTCGGGGCGCTCGCGCTGATAGCGCGCCCGGTCGAGCGGCGTGCCGAAAACCTTTTGGTGAGCACCCAGTGCGTACTCCGGGACCTCCGCAAAGACCGCACCGCTCATGACCGCGGCAGCAGCGAACCGCTCCGGGTACTTGATGGCGAGCCGCGCCGCACCGTACCCGCCCATCGAGGCACCGCCAACGGCCCTCGAGCCCCGCTCCGGTATCGTCCGGTAGGTGCTGTCAACGTGATTCATGAGGCTCAAGAGCGCGGTTTCATACTGGCCGTAGCCGGGACTATTGATGTACCAGCTGTTCTTGGCGTCAGGCATGACGAGAATCAGCGGCGGGATGGTGTCGGCGGTGATAAGGCTGTCAGCGATGTCGGCAGCACCTCCGTAACGAACCCAGTCGGTATCGCTACCGAGGTAGGTGTGGAGCAAATAAACAACCGGGTAGCTGCGCTCATCACGGTCGTAACCGTCGGGGAGATAGACCGTGTAATGGAGCGGTTCGGGGCCGCCCGCAGAGAGTTGCCGCTCGAGCACCGTCCCTGTTTGCGCCGAGGCGACGGTAAACAGCATGAAGGCTAGAACCACGAGAACTGACCGCACCTTGATTCCCCCGGCTCCCCTTTCCTGAACGATTCGAGCTTTGCTCTCTCGTGTCACGCTAGTTTGCGTAGATCTAACGGTTATATAAGACATGATCAATCCTTAATCCGGGAGCAATCTTGACGGCTCCACCTTTGCCATCGTCAAGTTAAAACCTGTAGCTAAGACAGTTACTTATTTTGCCGACCTGTTGGTCCGGTGTCCTCGGTTAGAGGGTAGGGCGCGCCGGGACATCCCAAGCGATAGCCGTCCGGTGGTCGCTCAGCTAGCGGAGAACGTCTGTACGTAGAACTCGCCAGGGTCGCGCGCCAAGGAAGCTTTCACGTAGGCACTCCAGTCGTCGGCGAGGACCTCGAGTTTGCCCGCCTCGAGGCCAGCAAGGGCCGCGCGCACCACATCGGCGGGATTGACCTTGTCCCCCTCCCAGTCGGCCATCATGTCGGTGTCGGCGGCACCCAAGTGCAAGCCCGTCACCAGGGTGCCCTGGCCAGCGAGTTCAAGCCGGATGCCGTTGGTAAGGCTCCACTCGGCCGCCTTCGCTGCGGCGTAGGTGTTGACCCCGTCGTAGGACATCCACGACAGCGCCGACAGCACGTTGAGGATCGCCCCGCCGCCGTTTTTCGCTAGAACTGGCGCGAACGCCCGGACAGCGTTGAGCGTGCCGAAGTAGTGTGTGTCCATCTCGAGCCTGATCTTGTCCAGGTCTCCAGTGACGAGGTTCTGTTGGCTCAGGATGCCAGCGTTATTGATCAACAGCGTGACGTCCGGAGCCGCCGCAGCTGCTGCCGCCACCGATGCCGAATCGGTGATGTCGAGTTGCAACACCTGCGCGCCAGGGACGGTGACGCGTCTGGGGTTGCGCGCTGTCGCGTAGACTTTAGCGCCGTGGGCGAGCAGCTGCTCGGCGAAGTGCCGGCCCAACCCTCGGTTGGCCCCGGTGACGAGGGCGACGCTCTGGGATAATTCCATAATGGACTCCTTAGTCGGGTGGTTTGCGTAACTCGTGATGAGCGGCAACCTGATAAGAGTCAGTGTATGTACATCTTTTGATTAAGTAAATGCTTAAAAAGCTCAAAAAAATGTCTGTTTGTTTCACATAGAGCTTGGCTATGGTTAGGTAAGTATCAAAATAGTTTGACTTTTAGGTGCCTTCTCAGTAAGTTACAAACGTGGACTTACTTGCGAATGTGCTCGCGGTGTCCGGTGTTCGCGGCACCATCGGGGCGCGCGTCGAGGCGGGCGAGTCGTGGGGGGTGTGGTGGACCGGTATCCCCGGAGCCGCCTTTCACGCCGTCACCGCGGGTATCGCGTGGCTTGGCCTACCCGGCCAGCCGCCGCTCAAGCTCATGCCGGGCGATGTTGTGCTCCTGCCGACAGGGACCGAACACAGCCTGGCCAGCGACCCGGGTGCGGTGGTGCGTCCGTGCGACCACGCCGCCGCCGAAAGGGTCCGGGCCGACGGTAAGGTTTTGCGCTTCGGCACCGGGCAGGTCCAAACCCATATCCTGTGCGCGTCCTACGAGCATGACCCTGCGGTTTCGCTCCAAATTTTAAACTCACTTCCCGAAATCGTTCATATCCGCGCGGATTACGGAGCGAGCTGCTTGAGCGACACCGTCCGGCTCCTGGCGAGGGAGCTGGCACATCCCCAAATTGCGACCGCCGTCATCCTTGACAGCTTGGTTGACATCCTGCTCGTCCAGCTGCTACGGGTGTGGCTCGCGGCGAAACCAGCCTCAGTAGAGGTGTCCTGGCTGAACGTTATTGGTGATCCCTTCATCAGCAAGGCCATAACGAAGCTGCACGAGGATCCCGCCCGCAACTGGACGACCGAGACGCTCGCGGCGGAGGTTGCCGTGTCGCGCGCCACCTTGTCGCGGCGGTTTGCTGCCGTGGTTGGCCAGACACCGGGCGACTACCTCACGCAGTGGCGCATGGACCTCGCAGCTTTGCGGCTCCGGGACACGGATGAGGACCTGGAGACCATTGCCTGCGCTGTCGGGTATACCTCAGTGTACGCCTTCAGCCGGGCGTTCAGCCGCGCTCGCTCGCAACCGCCTGGTCGCTACCGCATTGCCTCCCGAACTCAGGCGCACAACGGGTCCTGCACCCAAGACGGCGGGTACTCGGCTATAAGCGGTATTTAGAGTTAAAACAGCGACCTGCTGGCCGAGGATAAGGGTTCACAGCCCATACACGACTTGACGTGGGCACGCGCGAGGCCCGCGGGGTGCTAGTGGTGTTAACCGTGGCAGTTCTCGACGGATAAAGCAAGTATGCGGCTGTTCGGCCCGATAAATGCACAAGCCAACCCCACAAAATTCTTCTAAGCACCTTTGACCCAGCTCGAGTCCTCTTTATCCAACAATTTTATATCGTCTGCTACTTGTTGGACAGACCGGTCAAACGCAGCCCTAACGACGCTCGCTGCGTTATACTCGTCCGCTATGGCCCAAAGCTTCGACTATCTCATCGTGGGGGCGGGCTACGCGGGCAGCGTGCTCGCCGAACGCCGCGCGTCGGGTCGCAAGCGGCAGGTTTTAGTCGTTGAAAAACGCCCGCACATCGCGAGCAACGCGTTTGACACCTTTGATGAGAACGGTATCTTGATTCACCGCGATGGACCGCACATCTTTCATACCAAACCGGACCCGTTGACCTATTTTTCGACCATCAGCTCGGCGCACCTCCCTACCGCTCACTCACCTTTCACTTCGAGACGCACGACCGGGCGCTGGTGCAGGAGGTAGGCACCATCAACTTTCCCAACGACACGCCCTACACACGCGTCACCAAGGTCATGGAGCTGACCGGACAGCGGCACGAGAAGAGCGTGTTGGTGTTCGAGGAGCCGAAGGCCGTGGGCGACCCCTACTACCCGATACCGCGTCCTGAGAATCGCGCGCTGTACAGCGAGTACAAAAAACTGGCCGAAACGCGCGCCGACGTGACGTTTGTGGGACGGCTGGCGACGTATAGGTACTACAACATGGACCAGGTCGTCGCGCAGGCGCTTCACACCTTCGACACGCTGCCGGACGTTTAGGCCGTGCGGATTCTTCGACCCCTCCTCATCTCCGCCGTCTTCGGCCTTTTGGGTCTCGGCGCAGCGCTGGTGTTCGGCCAACCGGAGGACCTGCTCGTTATCCGCAAGCTGTCGGTGCGGACGCTCGGCTGGAGCGCGCTGCTCTTGGCGGCGTCGTTTTTATGCGGCGGCCTGCGGGTGCGGCTTTTGGCCGGAACGCTCGGCTACCGGGTGCGGCTGCCGAGTGCCGTCAGGGGTCATATTCTGGGGCTCTTTAGCGCGGCGGTGACGCCGAGCGGCAGCGGCAACGCGCCCGCTATCGCGCTGATGCTGACGCGCGACGGGCTGGATAAAGCGCACGCCTGGTCGGTCGCGCTCTATACCGGCGTGGTCGACCTGCTTTTTTTTGCCTGGGGGGTGCCGGTCGCGTTGCTGACCCTGAAGTTGACGGGACACTTGCCGAGGACGCCGTGGCTCTTAGGCAGTGGCCTGACGGTGAGCGTGCTCTTTATCGCCCTCTGGTATCTGCTGACGTTTCATCTGGCGGCCACCCCCAAACTCGTCGAAAGGCTGTTTCGCTGGCGGCCCCTGCGCCGCTACCGGAGGCGCGCCGAACGCTTTACGGGGACGCTGACCGAAACCTTGGGACGGCTCTCGGCGACGACCTGGTCTCAACACTTCAGCCTGCAAGCTCTAGCGGTCGGGCTGCACCTGAGCGTCTTCGCCATGTTCTCGCTTATCGCCGCCGAGCTGGGACTGGACCTTCCCGTACTGCCCACGCTGGCGACGCTGTTTTTGGTGTTCGTCTTGTCGCACGTCGTTCCCACACCCGGCGGCAGCGGCTTTTTGGAGCTGACGCTGCCCCTGCTGCTGCTTCCGGAGCGTCCCGCCGCGGTCGCCCCGGCGGTGCTGGTGTGGCGGCTGATCTCATTCTACTCGGTGTTTTTGCTGGGACCGAGCTTGGGTGGTGCGGCCCTAGCTAGAAGGTTTAGCGGGTCGAAAACGGGACCCCAGCCGCCCGCACACACGAGCGTCAAGAGATAACCCGACCGTCCTTATAAAAGCCCAGATACCAGAGCACGCGGCGGAGCGTCCGGTAGCTCAGCAGCGTCGTAAGCGTCGTGCCGTGGAACGCGCCGCTAAGCTGCCGCATGGCGTCTTTGGATAGCGGACGCCGGGTGTGGCGCTGCTGGTAGCCGCGCAGTTCGCGTAAGGCCCGGAAGTACGCGGCCCGCGACTCGCGCCCGAGCGACGCTAACAGCACAAACCCGGTCACGAGCCTGCCGAGCAAGATGTCGAGGTAGCGCCAGCCGTGAAAGTAGCGCCACGCGGTCTGAAGGTCGTTGCGGAGACCGTAGAAGACGTGGTTTTGGCTGAACCCGGACTGGCGGCTGGGCATCTTGTGAAACACGCGCACGTCGGGCAAGAACTCGATGTCATAACCGCGCAGCAAGACCTCGGCGGCGACCGGCGCTTCGTTGGCGTACAAAAAGAAGTCCCGGGGATACCCGCCCATCTCTTGCAAGAGCGCGGTGCGGACCAAAAAGCCGCAGCCCACAAAGCAGTACCACGGTTGCGGCCCGTCTCCGGGGTGTAGGGGCAAGTAGGCCATGTCCCAGCGTTTTTGGCCCTTCGGCTCGACGATGTCGCAGGTCACGAGGCCCAAGGACGGCTTTTCCTCGAAACGGGCTACGGCCCGTTCAATCGCGCCCGGTTCCGGCCACGAGTCGTCGTCGAGCACCAAGATGTACTCGCCCCGCGCGGCCATAAACGCCGTGTTGAGCGCGTCGATGCCGATATTTTCGGGATGGGCAAAAAGGCGCACATCAGGGAAGTCTTCTCGCACCAACTCCGGCGTACCGTCCACTGAGGCGTTGTCGGCGACGAGCAGCTCGAGCCGCCCATACGGGTCGCGTTGCAAAAGCTCCAGGGTGTGTGCGAGGTCCGACTTGCGGTTATGCGACAGGATGCAGACGCTGACGAGCGGGCGGGTCATGGCTAGGTTGTAACACGGTCAGGCTTGACGTGCCCAGCCTTGACAGGCCCGCGCCACCCTCTGCACACCTTGTCGCGGATCGCAGCAGGTAGTTATCCACCGTAAGCTGACACCCGTTGGGGAACCGCGCGCCCTTTTCGAAAAGCATGGTCTATCTACGCTGGGGCTTCGAGCGTAGTCGAGCTGTAACTCGAGGCTGGCGTTGAACGCCTTTTCTGAGGGAGTCCATTTATCCCCTACTTCTCAATCACGGTTGCGTCCCGGCGCGCTACTATCACGCACCTTTAGCGAGCGCCCTGATACACTCTTACAGATATGCCCGTACTGCTGCGCCTCGCCCTCCGCAATCTGTTGCGTTATAGAAGCCGCACCTTCGCCACCGTGCTCGGGGTCGCGCTGGGCATCGCGGCGGTGCTGGCGACCCTGTCGATTGGCGATAACGTCGAGGCGAACGTTTCGAGCGCCCTCGAGGCTGCCGCAGGTAAGGCCGACCTGCTGGTCACACCCGGCGCTGAGGGGCGCTCCGTTTTCGATATAGCTGAGATTCTCGGCACCGTGCAGAATACGCCCGGTGTCGTGAGCGTCTACCCCGTGCTCAACACCCGCGCCGAACCTATCCGTGACATCGGCGAGCTAAACGCTTCGGTCATCCCCGGCGTCGGCTCCGGTTTTCAGCTCTCGGGCCGCCACACCGACGTTCCCGACGATCTGCCGAGCAGCCTCGCCCAAGGGACGTGGCCGCAGGCGGGCTCGGCGGGCGTCGCGCTCGCTGAGGGTTTCGCGCGCGCGCGCGGGATTCGCGTCGGCGATAAGGTCGATTTCGCGTCGCAGTTCGGCGACCTGCCCCTGAGGGGGACAGGGTTTCCC
>CADCWP010000322.1:0-5743 GCA_902806425.1 uncultured Truepera sp. | reverse complement strand
GATGCTATCGGCTACGCGACGACCAACGGCGGGCGCGTCGGGATCACTGCTCTCTCAGACCTTCAGGACGCCCTGCGGCTCTCGGGGCGGGCGTCGTTTTTCGAAGTCATCACCGAGCAGGGCCGGACTCAGCAGGTGCAGGCGGCTTTGCAGCCGCGAGTCGGCGAGGACTTTACCGTCACGCTGCCTGCCGGGAGCGGCAGCTTGGCAACCGGCGTCGTTGACACGCTTCAGTCAGGGTTGCAGATTCTGGCCGCGACGCTCATCGCCATGGGCGGCTTTATGGCGTACAACACCTTTGCTGCGAGCGTGCTGGAGCGGCAGCGGGAGTTCGCGCTGCTGAGGACGGTTTGCCTGACGCGGCGGCAGGTGCAGCGGCTCGCCCTGCTGGAGGCGTTTTTGGTGAGCCTGCTGGGCATCGTTTTGGGGTTGCTGCTCGGCGTGGGCTTATCGGCGGCCATCACCTATTTCAACGCGGTGAGCCTCGGCTTTGAGTTTCGCACCTTGGTGGTGCCGCTCCGGAGTGTTGTATTGGCGAGTCTCGTGGGCGTAGCCGTGTCACTCTTGGCAGGCTACCTGCCCGCCCGGAGCGCCTCCAAAACCCATCCGCTGGCCGCGTCGCGCGCCGTCAGCGACCCGTCGCCTCGGGGTGCGCCCCGCCTTGGCTGGCTGCTGCTGGCAGCGGGCGTTGCCGCCTCAGTTGCGCCGTGGCGGGGCCTCACCGCGCTCTTCGGCGCAGCGCTGGCGATGGGGCTGCTTTTCGCCGGGTTCAGCCTCAGCACCCCCGCGCTCCTAAAACCGACGCTGAGGGTGCTGACGCCCATTCTGGAACGCGTGTTCGGCTTGGCGGGGCGGCTGGGCTCGAGCTTTTCACTGCGCAACGCCACCCGTAACGGTGTCGCGGTCGGCGCGGTCGTCGTGGGGATGGGCCTGACTATCGGCGTCGGCGCGATGGTCGCCGGGATAAACGCCGCTATTCGCAGCTGGGTCGACACGACCATCGTAGGCGACCTGTTCGTGACCGCACCCGTGAGTTTTCCGGGGGGCTTCGCCGCGGAGGTTGCTGCGAGAGTTCCGGAGGTCGCGGAGGTAAGCGGGGTGGGACTGCGAATTGTCCGCTTTATCCCCGAGGACACTCCGACCGGGCGCAGCGTGGCGCTCATCCTCGTCGACCCGGAACGGTTCAACCCGGCTTCGGGTTTTGGCCGCTTTCAGTTTATCCCCGAGCAGGGCGACGCGAATGACGCGTACAGGGCGCTGAGCGCGGGGGGTCAGGTGCTGGCCGCCAACACCATGCGCGACCGTTACGGCGTGTCGACGGGCGACACCGTCACCCTCAGGACGGGCGACGGCTACGCGGACTTCGGGGTCGGCGGAGTCGTCGTGGACTTTACCGGGGGCGGCGAAACCTTCGTCGGCAGCCTCCGCGACGCTGAGCGCTTCGGCGGCGGCACCCCCGACCTGTTCGTGATGACGGTCGCACCCGGAGCCGACCCCACCGCTGCCAGAGACGCGCTCGTCGGGGCTTTTCCGGAGCTTTATCTCGACGTCACGCTCAACCAGAATTACCGGGCGCGCATCTTGGAGCTGACCCAGCAGACGTTCACCACGACAAACGGCCTTTTGGTCCTAGCAATCTTTATCGCATCTTTAGGCGTTGCCAACACGCTCGGCATGAACCTCTCGTCGCGTCAACACGAGGTCGCCGTACTGCGGACCTTGGGCCTTACCCAGCGCGGCGTCAGGCGCGTGGTAACCGCTGAGGGAATCGTCGTGCTCGTGCTCGGTACCCTGCTCGGGGTGTTGACCGGGCTTTTACTGTCGCAGGTTATCACCACCGGGGCAAGCGCCCTCACGGGCTACCGCATCACACCTGTCTACCCGTGGCGGCTCATCGTGATCGCCCTGGTAGCGTCGCCGCTCGTCGGGCTACTGGCTTCCCTCGTCCCGGCGCGGCGCGCCGCGCGGCTATCGCCTGTGATCGCGCTCGGCGGCGAATAAAATTACGAACTGGAGCCTCCCTTGGAAACCCTTGTCAAGCCGTTATCCGTAGAGAACACGCCCCAACCTGAGGCCGCGCTGGAGGCCAAAGGGCTCAGCAAACGCTACCGCTTGGGCGGCGAGACCATCGTCGCCTTGTCGGGGCTCGAGCTGACCGTCCCAAAGGGGCAATTTCTGGCAGTGATGGGACCCTCCGGCAGCGGCAAAAGTACCCTGCTGCACCTTTTGGGGCTTTTAGACAGCGCCGACGCAGGCAGCGTCGAGATCGCCGGACAGCCGACCGCCAGCCTTTCGGACGACGCCCTGACGATGCTGCGGCGAGACAAGCTGGGTTTCGTCTTTCAAAGCTTTGAACTCATCCCCAACCTCAGCGCGCGGGAGAACATCCTCCTCCCGGCGGAGGTCGCCGGACGGCGCGCGAACGCCGAGAAGACTTTGGTCAAGCTGGCGTCAGCCCTCGGTATAGAGGAGCGCCTGACGCACCGCCCGGCGCAGCTTTCGGGTGGGCAGCAGCAGCGTGTCGCGCTGGCGCGGGCACTTATCAACGACCCCGTCGTCATCTTGGCCGACGAACCGACAGGCAACCTCGACTCGCACACCGGTGAGGAGGTGTTGGCGCTGTTTGGGCGCGGCGTGCGCGAGGAGGGCTGGACGGTCGTGATGGTTACGCACGACCCCAAAGCCGCGCTGCACGCCGACCGCATCGTATTCTTGCGCGACGGTAAGCTCGTCGGCGAAACCTTGACAAACGGCGCGGAGGCGCGGAGCACCATCGAGCGCTTTGTCGGCGTATGATAGTGTGCTGACATAACCAGATGACCTAACAAAAAGAGTCAGCCGCGCTGCCTGAGCCTCAGGTTGCGCCTCAAGGACGCCATGCTCACGACACCGCCCCCCTCCCGCTACGCCAAACGCTATGTGAGGGCTGATGCTTAGAGCCGTCGGTCGGCTCAGTACCCGTTACCCCCGCCGCGTGCTGGCGTTTTGGGGTGTTTTGTTGCTGCTCGCGTTTCCGCTCGCCGGACGCGTCGGCGAGGTGCTGAGCACCGACTCCGGCGTCGCCCCGGGCAGCGAAGCGCGGACGGTCCGGCGCACGCTCTCGCGCGCCTTTAACAGCACCAACCATCAGCTCGTGCTCGTTGCTGACGCAAGTGAGGGTGAGGCGGCGCGGGGCGTCTACGCTGCGCGCTTTGCGGGGCTTTTACGCGAAGTCCGCACCCTGCCCGCTGTAGAGAGCGTTATGGACACCCATTCACAGAGTCTGATCCCGCTGCCAGACTTTTCGGAACAGGCAAAGGGCGCGGCGCTGGTCACGCTGACGGGGCGCACAAAAGCCGAGGTCGAACGGGTGACGCGGCGCATCCAAGACCTGCTGCCGCGCTATGAGGGGGAAGGGCTGGCGCTCTACCTGACCGGCAGCGTCCCGGTCGAAGGCGAGATCAACGCGATCAGCGCCCACGACTCGCTGCGCGCCGAGCTGTTCGGCTTGCCGCTCAGCCTACTGGTCCTGAGCGTGGCTTTTGGGGCGCTTGTGGCCGCAACGTTGCCCCTTTTGGTCGCTGTTTTGTCCGTTACGCTGTCTCTGGCCGTACTCTTTTTGCTCGGTCAGGTGTTTACCTTTGCGACGTTCTCCCAGATCATCGTCACCATGTTGGGGCTGGCGACAGGCATCGATTACGCGCTGCTGATGGTCAACCGCTTCCGTGAAGAGCTGCCCCGCCATAAGGACGCCGCGACCGCCGCACAGGTCACGACGCAGACAGCGGGCAAGGCCGTGACGTTCAGCGGCCTTACCGTCCTGATCGCGCTCACCGCGCTTTTGGTGCCGCCCCTGGCGTTTGTGCAGTCGATGGGTGTCGCCAGCCTGGTCGTCATGTTTTTCAGCGTGCTGGTCTCGCTCACCGCGCTTCCGGCGGCGCTCACGCTCCTCGGGGGGCGGGTGAATAAGCTCAAGGTGTCGCGGCTGATGCCGGGTAGCCGCAGCCGTCCGTTCTGGCAGGCGCAGGCGCGCGCCGTTACGAAGCGGCCGCTGCTCTGGACCGTTATAGGGACCAGCGTCCTCCTCCTGTTGGCCTCCCCGGTAGGCCGCATGGAAGTTGCCTTTTCAGGGGTGCGTGGGCTCACCCAGGAGACCGATACGCGCCGTGCCCAGGTGGTCCTAGAGGACCTTGAACTCGACAGCCTACTCCGCTCGTACGACGTGCTGGTCGATTTTGGCGCGCGCGGGTTTTACCATCCGAGTTCGGTGGGGGCAGTTTCCCGCTTTTCCCGGGCTGCCGCCGAACTGGAGGGTGTTTCGCAGACGCTGACCCCCACGACCACGCGTCTGCCGACCCTCTTTATAGGCGGCTACTACGCGACTCAGGAGACTGCCGAGGCCAGCCCCTTAGCTAAACTCGCGCAGACGACGGTCAGCAAAGATGGAAGGTTTGCTCTGCTGCGCGTTTTTCCGGAGGGTGACCTCAGCCCGTCGGCGGCGGCGGCGCTCGAGACAACCCTGCGTGACCTGGCCGAAGGCGAGGGACTTTCAGCGCGTGTCGGCGGAAGTCCAGTCATCGAACGCGAATGGGCGTCGGTGCTCTACCGCTCGTTTCCACTGGCCGTCGGGCTGGTCTACTTAGCGACCTTCGTGCTGCTGGGGCTGGCCTTTAAGTCGGTGCTCATCCCCCTAAAAAGCATCGTGCTCAACACCCTTACGGTGGGGGCTGCCTTTGGCGTGATCACGGCGGTGTTTGGGCTCGGTTGGGGAGCGGGAATGTTCGGGCTGCCCGGGGGGCTCGGGTTCGTCGAGACGAGCGTGCCGATCTTTATCTTCGCCGTCGTTTTCGGGCTGTCGATGGACTACGAGGTGTTTTTGGTCGCCCGCGTCGTCGAACATCACGAGCAGGGAGCGTCGGACCGTGACGCGGTGGTCGCGGCGGTCGCGGCGACCGGTGGTGTCATTACGAGCGCCGCGCTGATCATGGGCGTGGTGTTTTTCGTCTTTATGTTTTCGCATGTGGTGCTGATTAAAACCCTGTCGCTGGGGCTGACGGTCGCCGTTTTGCTCGACGCGACGCTCGTGCGGCTCGTGCTGGTTCCGGCGGTCATGATGTTGGCGGGGCGCTGGAACTGGTGGTTGCCGAGGCGAGTCGCCAAACTGGCCCGACGCGCCGACTTAGGACACGACTAAAAACTTCTGCTATGACAGCGGGGAGCGTCACTAACCTGTACATCCACATCTGTGGTTTTAGGAAAGTGCGAGCGGCTACAGCGAGGACAGAAGCTCCGAGTACCTTGATACAGTTCGGCTAAGGTGGCCATGAGGTCTGCTCGTTGTCTAGTGTAGGCCGGTGCGTCGGCCAGCTCGGCTATTCTCTCCAGTTCGCCTTCCAGAAGCGTGGTGTCACCAACCAAAAGTTGACAGGACGCTAAGTTGTTGAAGTTAAAGATCTTGAGGTCTGAACGCGTGGCTTTGACGTAAGCAAAGCGCGCCCAGCTCAGGGCGTCCTTATAAGCACCGGCACCTATGTAACTACCGGCGAGTACGCCCACGCTTCGAGCTTCGGCGTGCGGGTCGTTTTCCGCTTCAGCCGCGAGCAACGAAGCCTGAAGAAGTAGGTACGGCCGCTTGGCCACCTTCTTCAAAATTCGTCGCCACTCCCAAGTGGTAGAGGGTCAAAGCTGTGGCGCGCACCGCGACGGCTTCTTTCGCCCTCTGCAAGTAGCCGTTATAATTGCCACGGATACCCTCCATCACACC
>CADCWP010000321.1 GCA_902806425.1 uncultured Truepera sp. | reverse complement strand
GAGCCGATGGCAGTGTTGCCGAGGTAAAAGCCGATCAGCCACTTTCCCCCCGTGAAAAGCAGCGCCGCGACAAACGCGCCGAACCACACGTCCTTCCAGTACACTTTGGTGTTCGGGAGCCCCTTGTAGAGGAGGGCGAACAGCAGCGTGATGAGGAGCAGGGTCAGGACGGTATCGAAGGCGGCAACCAGAGGTAGTGGGACGACTAGGCGGGCGCTTAGAAAACGGCTGAAAGCACCCAGAGTGGCGCTCAGCAGCAGCGAGCCAAGCAGTAGAAAGCCGATTGCTAAGAGCATCGCCAGGGAAAAAAGGCGCGTCCGCAGTGTCTGGAAGACCCGACCTCGTTTGCTGGGCGCGACGTCCCAGATGAGGTCGAGCATGAGTTTGAGTTCGTGCAGCACGATTGAGGCGGCGAACAGCAGAATGAGGGTGCCGACGAGCGTGGCCGCTACCCCCGACCGCTGCTGGTAGGCGTCGAAGGCATTGTCGAAGAGGACGGCCACGACCTCCTCACCTACGGGTCCCATAAGCTGCCGGACCTGTAAAAAGACCTCCGCACGTACCGCGTCCTGGCTCACCCAGAGGCTGGCGACGCCTACGGCCACGATCAGTAGCGGAGCCAGTGACACGACCGAGTAGAAGGCTAGGGCAGCCCCCAGGCGCGGCACGTTGTCGGCCAGCCAGGCCGCCGCCGCTGCCGCCAGCAAGCGGGCGTAGGCTTTTAGCATCTTCCTACCTTACCGCCCGTTTGACAGCGAGGTACCGGGAGTAAGTATCGAGGCGACCTGTCGAGCGTCCGATAAACCTTCGTCTTCACGACTCACGGTTCTACAAAATAGAGTAAAAAGTGCTGCCCTTCAGGCTCGGTATACCCACCACCCCTTTGGGTGGTGACAGGCTTACGCTGAAGGCATATATTTCAGTTGACGCGTGTGCTTTTTGCTAAAGCATCATCCGGGGGCGCGAGATATCAGACCAAGGTATGCACGTGGCGGCTACACGACGCTCTGAGGTCTAGGAGAGACACTGTAGAGAGCCTAACCTTGCCTTGACGCCCGCCTCCAACATTTCGGTCTCGCTCCGGATAAATCATGAAACGCACCGGTACACATTCCTTTTCCCTGGTCGTTGTTCTCGGCCTCTCGCTGCTGGCCGCCTGTAACCGGGTAGCAGCGAGAGGGTGGCGCGCTTATGCCGCAGACCACCCTCACCTTGGCCAG
>CADCWP010000320.1 GCA_902806425.1 uncultured Truepera sp. | reverse complement strand
TTGCTGGCCCGAGCCCTGTCGCGTTTCCTGAAACGCTCCTGTCACACTCCTTTCACGCCCCGATGCCACCTTTTGAAAGCGGTAACACCGGGGGAAAACGAGCAAACCGACCAAGAAAGAAGACAAAGATGCCAGAGACAGAAGGAAAAGTCGTGGTCGTCACGGGTGCCAGCAGCGGCATCGGCGAGGCCATCGCCACTGAGCTCGGCAAGGCCGGAGCTACGGTGGTGCTCGGGGCGCGTCGGCTCGACCGGCTCGAGGCGACGGTCGCGGAGATAGAGGCCGCGGGCGGGACGGCGCGCGCCCGTAAGCTCGACGTCACCGTACGCGAGGACGTGGAGGCTTTTGTCGCCGAAGCCAACGAAGAGTTCGGCCGCGTGGACGTGCTGGTTAACAACGCCGGGGTTATGCCCCTCTCGCCCCTGCGGGAGCTCAAGGTCGACGAGTGGGACCGCATGATCGACGTCAACGTGCGCGGCGTCCTGCACGGCATCGCAGCCGTCCTGCCCATCATGGACAAGCAGGGGCACGGCCACGTGATCAACATCGCCTCCATCGGTGCCCACAGGGTCTCGCCGACCGCCGCCGTCTATTGTGGGACCAAGTTCGCCGTCTGGGCGATCTCAGACGGGCTGCGGCAGGAGACGGACACGCTCAGGGTGACGGTCATCTCGCCCGGCGTGGTGACATCGGAGCTGGCCGAAACCATCACCGACGAGGCTACCCGCGGCGTGATGGCCGAGTACCGTCGGGTCGCCATAGGACCGGACGCGATCGCCCGGGCCGTGATCTACGCCATGGAGCAGCCCGAGGACGTCGACGTGCGGGAGATCATCGTCAGCCCGACGGCCAGCTCCAACTGATTTCTGCGCGATCCACGTGGCGCACACGGCCATCGTCGGCCCTGTAGGACCGGGCGAGCAACACGAACCCGCGACCACCCTCGACAGGCACAATCTCGCCCTTTCCACCGGGCCTCGTCACGGGCCTCGTCACGCTCTTATCGCGCCCCCTTGGTAGGCTCTGAGAGTGATCGAAAGGCAATGACAAAGGAGGTGTGGTCCTCGACATTGAGGGGGTCTTCTGCGACGTTGTCGCCCGGCTGCTTGTTGTGAAGCGACAGGGTTTCGGTCAGCTCGTAAACGTGTCCTCCATCGGAGGGTAATAGGCGGTGTGGGTGAAACCGCTGGAGATGTTATTGCGTACATGTACATTGTGTAGGCGATCCATTGGGG
>CADCWP010000319.1 GCA_902806425.1 uncultured Truepera sp. | reverse complement strand
ATATGGTGCGCCCGATCCGAATCGAACGGATGACCTTGGGCTTAGGAGTCCCCTGCTCTATCCTACTGAGCTACGAGCGCATACCGGAGTGTACCGAACTTTCCGGTCGGCTTCAAGCTTTAGGTGCGCTGAGCGCGAAGGGTTATAGTGGACGCGTCGGTGCCGCGGCGCTGACGTGAGGGGCTTCATGAACGTAGAGACCAGACCCACGCAACCACCGACCACACAGACGTTTGAGGACTTTGAGTTCCGTAGCGTGGACAGCGCACCTCCACGGTTTTCGGTTTCGCGCTCACCGTGGCTGGCACCTGTTTTTCTCGTCGCCTTGTTGGGGGTGTTCGTCGGGTTTGCCAAGCTGTCGCCCATCGTCGAACCGGGTTATGAGGCGCTGCTCGAGCGCCTGAGTATCGGCGCGCTACCCGACGCGGCCTTTTCGCTGCGGCTACGTCCTTTCTTTCTGGCGTTTTTTCTAACCTTCAGCCTGTTCGCCGCTGGCGCGTGGTGGCGGCGACTGAGACTGCTGCTGACGCTGACGCTCCTATTTACACTCATGACCTTTTTGCTGGACGCCGTCGTTGCCAACCTCAGCGGGGTGTTCACGTCACCCTTTGTCTCGGCGTTAGGGGACGTCGTGCTGGGTTTCGCGGCTTTGGGGGCGTTTGCCTTCGTGCTGCTCCGGCAGGCGACGCTGCCTGAAGATGAGCAGGTCGAGAGCGAGAGGCGACCCTCGAGGCGCTACCCTGTGCGGCTCGCCTTCGCGGCTGTTGTGGGCGGCGTTTTGGCGTTCTTGGCGAACAGCTACCTGAGTACGCCTCTGGAAGTTTTAAGAGACGTCGGCTTCCTGGGGGGTTTGGGACCCGGCATCATCCTCTTTTTTCCGCTGTTTATTACCATTTTGGCCGTTATCGAAACCCTCTCACTGCGCGCTAAAACGGGTGACATCCGTTTCTCGGTGGCCTTTTTGGTGCCTGCGCTCAACGAAGCCGAGAACATCACCGACTGCATCCGCAGTCTCGACATCGCCGCCCAGCGTTACGGGCGGGTGTGCAGGCTCTACTTGGTCGACAACGGCTCCGAGGACCTGACCCGCGCGCTCGCCGAGGTTGAACTCAACCGTTGTCGGGCGCTCGACGGTGTGGTGCTCTCGTGCCTCGAGCCGGGCAAGTCAAAAGCGCTAAATGCCGGTCTCGCGCGCATCAAAGAGGACATCGTGGTGCGCGTCGACGCCGACACGCAGGTGTCGCCCAATTTGCTCGCCGCTGCCATTCCCCACTTCGCCGACGCAGGCGTGGGGGCGGTGAGTGGGCTGCCGCTACCCCTGGAGACCCGACCACTGCTCTCGAAGTTGCGCGCCGCCGAGGTCTACTTGAACCAAGGTTTTGTGCGCCTCGGCATGAGCGCCATCGACGGTGTGCTGAGTCTGTCGGGCGTCTTTTCGGCCTACCGCCGAAGCTGCCTCGACACGCTCGGCGGCTTTGCCGAGGAGATCAACGGGGAAGACACCGACATCGTGCTGCGAATTGGCAGGCTCGGTTACCGCCTAGTCAACGACCCGCGCCTGCACGTCTATTCGGAGGTGCCACGAACCTTCGGGCATCTGCGCGAGCAGCGCCTTCGGTGGTTTCGCAGCACCTTTCATGTCGCCGCGCGCAACCGCTCGGCGATGGCGACGCGGCAGGGGGTGCGGGGAACCTTCAGCTTGCCGTGGGCCTTGGTACAGGTCGTCAGGCGTTCGGTGATGGTGCCGATCCTACTTTTCGCCGGGGTCGTCGCGGTGCTCGAGCCCGCCGCCCTCCATCTGCGCGGGGGCGCGGCGCTTGTGGCCGTCATCGTAGGGTTGCCGTTTTTGGTGAGCGTCCTAGTTCTGGCGGCGTACCGCCGCTTTAACCTGATTCTCTACCTGCCGCCTTACATCTTTTTCAGGCTGCTGCGGAGTTACTACAGCCTCGAGATGCTTTTTACCCTGCCTCTAGGCGCACCTAAGGCGACCCGGCTGCGTTCAGCGCCGCGATAAACGACGCTGCCCGCTCCGCAAAGGGCGGCGACCACCACAGCACCGCGCCCGATACGCCCCGCGCGCCCGCCTCCGCCAAGCACGCCCGTGCCTGCGCTACGCTGGTACCGTTAGGTGCGTCCGGGTCGATGGTGACCTGTGGAATCCAGGTGGGCGCGCCCGCATGTGCACCGTACTGCTGCATAAGTTCGTCAAGGGCGTCGGCAAACGTCGCAGCACCCTGTTTGCAGTAGGTTTGTGTTTGGATAAAAAGCTCGTCCACCGTCGTCGCCAACTCGCTGTAATCCCATCTGTATGACTGCAAACTCGGTTGCAAAAGAGGTCTACCGGTCGGTTTGCCAACCGCCCGAAAGCCGCCGCCGCGCGTCCGCTCTCCAGCCTCGCCGAAGCGCGAAAGCGTGGTGTCGAAGTCCCAGCTGAATTCGGGTTGGTTGGGAAAGTTGGGTTCGTAAATGTACACGAGTGCGTCGATGGTGGGGCCGAGTTCCCGAGTGGCCTGAGCGATGTTGGCTAGGCCGCTCGTCGCCCCGTAGATAGGCGTAGCCGGATAGTGTTGACGGAGCTCGAGGGCCGCCCGGTTGACCCAGGCCGTATCGACCCGAGCGTCGATATTTCCTGAGACAACGATAAAGCGGTCTTTAGCGCGCAGGTGCGGCTTTAGCGTCGTCACCGCCTGCTCTAGACCCGCATCGTTATAGACCGGAACGACCAGGCCGAACGCTCGCGCCGGTGCCGGTTCCGAGGCCGGACTCAGGCGACACGCGCTCAGGAGCAGTGTGACGCACAGAAGTGTGCGCTGCCACCTCCAACAAAGTCGGTTCACACCCGTCACCCGTTCCTCTCACGCTTACGCCGCGTGGGTTGTAACCCTAAGCTGACGTCCCACCCGCCTTATAGTACCCCCATGACCGAACCCCTCGAGGTGCTAAATCCCTACGGACTGCCTACGGGCGAGGTCAAGCCGCGTGACCAAGTACATAGGGACGGCGACCTGCACCGCACCCTGCACCTGTGGCTCCTCAGCGGAGCCAACGTGGTGTTGCAGCGACGCGCGCACACAAAAGATATCGAACCGGGCAAAGTCGACGTTGCGGTCGGAGGACATTTTGGGGTAGGGGAGACGCTACGGGACGTTCTCCGTGAGGCCGAGGAAGAGCTGGGCCTTACCGTATCGGTTGGGCAGCTCGAGTACCTTGGCACCTTTCAAACCCTGCGCCGCTACCCCGGTGTAACCGACCATGAGCTGCAAGAGACCTACCTGCTCCGGCGCGAGCTACCCTTGGAACGTTACGTGCTCGACCCGGGTGAGGTTGAAGTCGTGTACGAAGTGCCGTTTCTGGGCGCGCTGGCGCTCTTTGAAGACGGCACACCGCTCGCTGCCGCCGGATACGACGCCTACGGGCGGCAGAACAATGCGCTGCTCGTCACGGATGACCTTATCGACCAGGCCAGGGGTGACGCCACAGCGCGGCTCCGTCAAATTCAGTCCCTGTTGGGTGAGACGCCGTCACCTAGGTAAAATTCATTTCAACAACCCTTGGCGAGCTTTGCTCTACGACCTGTGCCCGCCAAGGGCTGGGCGAGTGATTCCAAGCGAACTAGGACGGGTTCCGGAAGAGATTACGCGCTCAGTCTACAAAACCATTGCTGTGATGAGTTCTAGGGGAGGGCCTCTGACTCAGTAGCGGTCTAGCACTATCTGCTAGACACTTAACCCTCGATGACCGTCGGCACGATCAGCGGGTTTCGGCCCGTCGCCTTACGCAAATGCCGCCGAACCGGATAGAAGATGTCGTCGCGGATGTCCGAGAGCGTGCGTTTCTCGCGGAGGCCGCGTTTAAGACTCTCTAAGGCGATCTTTTCGATCTCGCCGTTGAGCTCGCGGTGGTTTTGTGAGACCCCACGGCTGATCACCTCGACCGACGGCGACTTGCCCGCTAGGGCCATAATAACGACCACGCCTTCACTCGATAAGGTCTGCCGGTCGCGGATAATGGGCTCGGTGACCTCTTCACTCGTCTTGCCTACAGCGTCGATAAGAACGACCCCGGCGTCGATCTGCCCAACTTTTTTAAGGTCGTTACGGCTCAGCTCGAGCACGTCGCCGTTCTCGGCCACGACGATCTTTTGCGGGGGCGTCGCCATCTGTTCGGCTAGGCGCTTGTGGTTGATCTGATGCCGCACCTCACCGTGCCAGGGGAGGAAAAACTTGGGCCGGGTGAGGTCCAAAATGAGCTTGAGTTCCTCTTGCGAGGCGTGGCCTGAGGCGTGGACCCGGTACGTCGGCGGGTAAAAGACCGCGACGCCTTTTCCGTAAAGCTCGTTGATTACGCGCCCGACCGCCTCTTCATTGCCGGGAATGGGGTTAGACGATAAGATCACCGTGTCGCCCGCTTGGAGACTGATCTTCTTGTGGGTCCCCGAGGCGAGCCGTGAAAGGGCCGCCATCGGCTGCCCCTGCGAGCCGGTGCACAAGAAGAGCACCTTGTCGTCGGCCAAGTTGGTCATCTCGTCGGTGCTGACCAGCGGCTGCTTAGCCTCCAGGTACCCCAGCTCCTGCGCGATGCGCGTATTTTTAACCATCGAGCGGCCCTCGATCACGACGCGCCGGTCGTACTTCTCGGCGACCCGGATAAAGTTTTGCAGGCGGTGGACGTGCGAGGCAAAGGTCGTCACGATAACGCGTCCGGACGCCCGCGAGACAATCTGCTCAACAGCGTTCATGACGTCGCGCTCGCTCGGTGTGTAACCGGGGCGCTCGGCGTTGGTCGAATCCGAAATCAAGGCCAGCACACCCTCCTGACCGGCCTGCGCGAGCTTGTATAGATGACTCGTCTTGCCGTCGGCGGGATGGTAGTCGAGCTTGAAGTCGCCGGAGTGGACGACGCGCCCGATGGGCGTATGGACGATCAATCCCGAGTTGTCGGGAATGGAATGGGTCATGCGGAAAAAGTCGACGGTAAAGTATTTGGAGACCTTGATGCGCTCGTCGGTGGAAATTTCACGCAGGTCGGTGTCGGACTCTTTAAGGCGGAACTCCTCGAACTTGCCGCGCAGAAGTCCCAGCGTCAGCTTCGCGCCGTACATGGGAATTTTAGGCAGCAACTTGAGCATGTAGGGGAGGCCACCGATATGATCCTCGTGGCCGTGGGTGAGCACCCAGCCTTTGACACGGGCGGCGTTTTCAACCACCCAGTCGATGCGGGGAACCAAGATGTCGACGCCCAACATGTTGGCGTCGGGGAAGGCGAGGCCACCGTCAATGAGCAAGATTTCATCCTCGTACTCTAAGGCGAACATGTTCTTGCCGATCTCGCCCATGCCGCCAATCGGGATGATGCGTAGGGCTTTAGCCCCGGCGTCAGGTTCTCTGCCGGGGACCCCTCCATCTTTGGTGGTGGCTTCTCTGGCGGTGGGTTTACCGGTACCTCTAGCGGTCTCTTTGCCGCCCTCTTTTTTTCTAATACGACTCATTAAACTCCTTTGGATGCCGCAGGGTGTGCGGCCCCCTCGTGTAGGTACTCGCCTCGACGAGCACGCCTGTAAATGCTTCAGCCAGCCCGCTAGGGGACGCGGGTCGGCTTAGTGATTGGGTAGCCACTGCGAAACCTCCGCAGGGCGTGAACGGCTCGTCTAAGCCTAGATAACACGTGCTGACGACCTGCGCGTTTTTACAAGGAGCAGGCCGTCAGGGGGTTAAAAGCGGCGTGGTCCGCGGTCCCGGTCGCGTCCACCGTTCGGGCGGTCGCCACGCGGCGCGTCACGGCGCGGAGCGCGCGGCGCGATCTTGCCCTCCAACTCGGGCCGGATCAGGTCAAGCTTGCCGCGGCTGTCGATGCCGACAATTTTGACCTCGAGCAGGTCGCCCACCTTGAGAAAGTCCTCAACGTTCTCCACGCGCTCTTCGGCGATCTGCGAGATGTGCAGGAGCCCGTCGGTGCCGGGGAAGATGTTGATAAACGCGCCGAACTCGGCGATCTTGACGACCTTGCCGCCGTAGGTCTTGCCGACCTCGGGGGTTGCGGTCAACCCTTCGATCTGCGCCTTGACCGCTTCTGCCGCGCCCGAGTCCTCGCTGTAGATTTTGACCAAACCGTCCTCGCCGATGTCGATCTGCGCGCCCAGGGCCTCGAGTTCGCGTATCTGTTTGCCGCCCGGTCCGATAACGCTGCCTATCTTGTCGACGGGAATCTGCACGCTCAGGATGCGCGGGGCGTTGCGCGAGACCTCGCTGCGCGGCGCGCTCAGCACCTCGTCCATGATGCCCAGGATGTGGGTGCGGCCCGCACGCGCCTGCTCGAGCGCCGCCCGCATGACCTCCGCCGTGATGCCCCTAATCTTGATGTCCATCTGGAGGGCCGTCACGCCGTCGCGGGTGCCGGTAACCTTAAAGTCCATGTCGCCTAAAGCGTCTTCCGAGCCCAAGATGTCCGACAGAATCTTGTAGTTTTCGCCCTCTTTAATCAGCCCCATCGCAATTCCAGCGACCGGCTTTTTAAGGGGCACGCCCGCGTCCATCATGGAGAGCGTCGCGGCGCAAACCGACGCCATCGACGACGAGCCGTTCGATTCTAAAGTTTCGGCAACAACCCGAATCACGTAGCCGAACTCGTTTTGACCGGGAACCATGCGCTCGAGAGCGCGCCTTGCCAGGTTGCCGTGACCGAGTTCGCGCCTCGAGATACCCCGGAGCCGCTTGACCTCACCCGTTGAAAAGGGCGGGAAGTTGTAGTGGAGCATAAACGTCTCGCTGGTCTCGAGACCCAGATCGTCGACCAGCCGGTCGCTCTTGCCGGTGCCGAGCGTGGTGACGCCCAAGACTTGCGTTTCGCCCCGAGTAAAGACGACTGAGCCGTGCGCTTTGGGGAGCACGCCCGCTTCGATCCAGATGGGTCGAATCTGATCGGGTTTGCGCCCGTCGGCGCGGAGTTCGTCCTCTAGGACCATGCGCCGCGATTCGCGCTGCACCGCCGCTGAAAACGCCTCTTTAAGCAGGTTTACCCGGACGGCGTCAGCGTCGCTGTCGATGTTCGGGACGCGCTCGGCGATGAGCGCGTCCCGAAGCGCCTTGGTGGCGGCACCACGCTCTTTTTTGCTGGGCGTCAGGAGCGCGTCCTTAAGGCCTGCCTTGACCGCGTCTTGGTAGAGGCTCTCCTTATCGTCGTCAGAGACCAGCAGCATCGGCTCGAACGGCGCTTTTTGGTGACCGACTTCGGCGCGCATCCGCTCGATAAGGTCCAAAACGGGCTGCATCTCAGCCTGGGCGAACGCAATCGCTCCGACCATCACGTCCTCGGAGAGCTCGGCGGCGCTCGCCTCGACCATCAGCACGGCGTCACGCGAGGCAGCGACTGTCAGCTCTAGGGCCGAGGTTTGCAGCTGTTGCAGGGTTGGGTAGAGGACGTACTGACCCTCCTCAAAACCGACGCTGACGCACGCCGTCGGCCCGTCCCAAGGGATGTTCGACACCGACAGAGCCGCCGACGCGCCGATAGCCGCGATCATCGCCGGGTCGTTTTCTTGATCGGCGGACAAGACCGTGATGATGACCTGCACTTCGTTGCGGAGGCCCTTGGGGAAAAGTGGGCGAATCTGGCGGTCGGTGATGCGGGCGTTGAGCGTAGCTTGGGTGCCGGGGCGACCCTCGCGGCGCTGAAACGACCCTGGAATCTTGCCGATGGCGTAGTGCCGCTCTTCGTACTCGACGGTCAGGGGCAAAAAGTCGGTTGCCGCGGCGGAATCCGACATGTGCGCGGTGACGAGCACCAGCGTGTCGCCGTAGCGCACCGTGACGCTGCCGGACACGAGCTTGGCATATTTGCCGGTTTCAAGAACCAGCTCGCGTCCTCCTAAGGTGGTGCTGTAGCGTTTGGCTTCGGGTGGGTTCACTTAAACTCCTCTGAGATAGAATCTATTGTCACAAAATAGGTGTTGTGCAAAGGGTCAGGCAATATATACGGGCAAAAGAACTGGGCGAGGCGGATAGCGGCCTCACCCGGTTTCGTGTCGTTAAGGCTGGTGGCGCTTAAGTTTTTAAGCACCCTGAACGTTAGCGGCGCAGGCCCAAACGGGCGATCAGCGCTTTGTACCCCTCGAAGTCTTGAGCCTCGAGGTATTTAAGGAGGCGTTTGCGGCGTCCGACCATCGTTAGCAGGCCCCGGCGACCGTGATGGTCTTTGCGGTTGGCCTGGAGATGCCCGCTAAGCGAGTTGATGCGCTCTGTCAGGAGCGCGACCTGCACCTCGGTCGAACCGGTATTTTGGGCGGTGCCGCCAAACTCAGTGAAAATTTCGCTTTTGCGTTCCTTGGTTAACATATAACCTCTTTCTGGCGGATAAAGCTGCGTCCGATAGGGTGGACGCTGGCCTCATTCCCCATACTCGGTGTACAAGAGCGGCACCCCATAGATGGGTGGTACCCCGGTACCCAACGTAGCAGTCTAGCACGGCGGGCGGGCCGGGTTCAAACGGTGACGACTAAAAAATGAAAAAAACAGTGCCGCTGCTTGAGAACTGCTGAAAGCGTGCGCGAGCGTAATCACTTGGGTTAAACCGGAAACTGCCGTTTAGGTTCTAGCAACCCCTAACGGCTGAGGTGTGGGTGTTGGTTCCTGATTCGAGCACGGATTCGAAGTACGACGATTTAACCCTTTAGCTCGTCGCCACAAAACGGCTTTTTGCTGATGGGCGAGAAAACGTTTGAAGACGGCTTTCCGGAGTTAGTACAGAAGGACGTCCATAGAAACTGAGTGGCTCTCTACCTGCTTTAAGTGCGTGTGGGAGGCGGGTACACTGCACGGTGCCGTCCCACGGCACAGTAAGCTGACCCATATGCCGTTTTCGCCCTACCTTTATTTTGACCGCGAGGCGTGGTCGGCGCTGCGCGACAAGGCGCCGCTAACACTCTCAAAAAGTGACCTCGACGAACTCAGAGGCTTAAACGAGGACCTCTCTTTGGGGGAGGTTGCCGAGGTCTATCTGCCGCTATCGCGCCTCTTAAACCTGTACGTCGCCAAGGCGCAGGAGCTTTACAGGGTGACCGACGCCTTTTTGGGCAAACCGGCGCGGATGGTGCCTTTTATCATCGGCATGGCGGGCAGCGTCGCGGTCGGTAAGAGCACGACTGCGCGCGTGTTGCAGGCGCTGCTGTCGCATTGGCCCGACCATCCTAAAGTTGACCTGATCACCACCGACGGCTTTTTATATCCGAACCACGTGTTAGAAGCGCGCGGGCTGATGCAGCGCAAAGGATTCCCGGAAAGCTACGATCAGCGGCGTCTTTTACAGTTTGTCGCCGATATCAAGTCGGGGCGCGACCAGGTAGCCGCGCCCGTCTACTCGCACCTACGCTACGACGTCGTGCCGGGGGCTGAGGTGACGGTTTCAAGGCCTGACATCGTTATCCTCGAAGGGCTCAACGTCTTGGGGCGTGGCGACGGTGCCGGTGACCGGGTGTTCGTGTCGGACTTTTTCGATTTTTCTATCTACGTCGACGCGGACGAGCAGCAGCTCCTAAACTGGTACACAGCCCGGTTTCTAAAGCTTAAAGACACCGCCTTTAGGGACCCGTCGTCGTACTTTCACCCCTTAGCCGAGCTGTCGCCGGAGGAGGCGGGGGTGAGAGCGGCGCGCATCTGGCGCGACATCAACCTGCTCAACCTGCGCGAAAACATCGCCCCGACGCGCGAGCGGGCGCGGCTGATCGTACAAAAAGGGGTCGGTCACCGTGCCACGGGGGTTTACTTGCGGCGGCTCTGAGGTTAGCTTGAGGTGTGGCTTGGACCCAAAAAACATTTACGTTAAAAGAGCGGCCCCGCGGTGTTCACCTTATCACCCGCGACGTTGTGGCCCAGGTGCCGGAGCTGCGCGAGCTGCGTGTCGGGCTCATGCACCTGTTTATTCACCACACCTCGGCGAGCCTGACCCTGAACGAAAACGCTTCACCCGACGTGCGCGCCGACTTTGAGCGGCACCTGAACGTGCTCGTACCGGAGGGTGCATCCTATTACCGGCACACGCTCGAGGGCCCCGACGACATGCCCGCGCACCTCAAGGCGTCGCTGTTAGGCTTTTCGCTGTCGCTGCCTATAAAAGACGGCTCCCTGCTGCTCGGGACCTGGCAAGGCGTCTACTTATGTGAACACCGCAACCGCGCCCTTGCCCGGACGCTGACGGCGACGCTTCACGGCGATGAGAGCGACGTCAGCAGCTCTGTGTAGGCGTCCACCGAACGGTCGTAGGTAAACGCGGCGGCGCGCTCCCGGAGGGCGTCTTTAGAAACGGGATGGTCGAGCGCCCCTGTGATGGCCTCAGTCAACGCCTGCACGTCGCCGACCCCCACGAGCGGCCCCCAGCGGCCTCCCTCCAAGATTTCATCAGGTCCGCTCGGGCAGTCCGTGGCGACGACCGGGCAGCCGCACGCCATCGCCTCGACCAGAACGGTGGGCAGCCCCTCCCAGCGCGACGAGAGCACCAGGAGCGCGGCGCGGCGCATGGCGGCGTAGGGATTTTGGGTAAAACCCGGCAGCGAAACCGACCCCCCGAGGCCCAAGTCTTGCACGAGCGCCTCCAGAGGGGCGCGCTGCGGCCCTTCGCCGAAGATGATGAGGCGGGCCTCGCGGCGCTTGCGAACTTCGGCAAAGGCGCGCAGCAGCGTAGGAAAGTCCTTTTGCTGCGTCAAGCGACCGACCGCGATGAGCGTGGGAACATCCGCGTTCAGTAACCACGGGTGCTCGGGCGCTTCCTGAGACCTGCGCAGCAGTTCATCGTCGACAATCGGATTGTAGATGGTGTGAACGCGCGCCGCGGGCACCTTGAACCTGGCCGCGACGTACCGCGACACACCTTTAGAGACGCCGACGACCGCGTCGGCCCGGCGGTAAAAAAAGCGCATGATCTGGGGTAAAAAGCGCCGCTGCGGCGCGCGCCAGTTGCGCACTTTAGGAGCAATGGGGGAGCCAGGGGCGGCGCGGGCGTTCGAGAGGTCGTTGTGCTCGACCAAAACGACCTTGGTCGGGGTCAGCGCCAAGCTTTTAGCGAGCAGCGCGCCCACGTTGACGTGGCTTAAGTGCGACATTAAGACGTCGGGGCGGCGACGACGCAAGTAGCCGGTCAGCGGCAACACCGCTTGCGAGACGCTCGCCCTTTTAAGGTCTATAACTCTGACGTAGGGCGGCACTTGATCCAAAAAGGGACCGGTCGCAGTGATCAGCACGAGGTCTAGATCGAAAAGGTCGGGCGAAAAGCCCTTGAGCAGATTTACGGAGATGCGCTCCGCGCCGCCACCCTCGAGGTTGCTTAAAAAAAGTGTAACCCGTTTTCTCTGCCCTTCGTCTCTGATCACGACCGTCCTAAGGTTCTGCGAGCGGCACTTGCGGCGCGGGCTCCCGAGCGCCGCACTATACCAAGTTTGTGTGGACGGCTGGGCTTAAGGGGCCTGTACCCCAGTCCGTACTTCGGTAGGGCTCTAGAACTTATCTTAGAAGTGGTCGCTGAAACTGAGCGCGTCCAATCTTACTCGAATCCCGACTCACTTCGTTCGAGATCCACTCGCGCAACCCCGTCGGACACCAAAGGATGCTCTACGGTCACAGAGCTTGCCAAGGGTTTTTAAGATAGTTTCTAGGCAACCTGTTTGGAGGGAGCTAGCCGAGCCTCGAGGCGAGACTTGATGTGGGCGCGAATCTCGGCCTTTTCCGCCTCGATGTCAAGGGGTTCGGGGTTCCACACGTTCTTCCTGAGGTAACCGAGGCCCAGCGTCTCGTAGAGCGCCCACTTGAGGAGCCGGAGCGGTCTGCTTTTGGGCAGCCTGTAGGGTTGAATGGGGAGACCCACGTCGCGCAAGATGGTGGTGCGGTAGTCATCAGGCTTGCCGATAAAGACGACCGGAATGCCCATCGCCAGGCAGGGCATGGCGCAGTGCAGCTTGGAGGTGACGACCAGCGCCGCTTCTTTTTTATAGGTCTCTAAAAGCTGCCGCATCATCTTGCGTTTGGTGTCGTCATCGTAAAAGGGCACGGTCATCTGACTGACTTTGACCCCCTTTTTTCGCAGGGACTTAGGGATGGGATAGTACTCGACGTCAACCAAAAAGACCTTGCCGTTTTCGGGCGTGCTCTCCCGTTTGGGGAAGGTCAGGGTCAGGCATTTGCTGTAAAACGCGTCCACCCCCCGTTCGCGGAGCCAGTCGCGCGTCTGCCGGTCCCGGCAACCGATGGGCTCCTGAGTTTTAAGGTAGGCGATGGAGTCGCCTTCTAAAAAGCGTTTGTTAAAATTGTTGTAATAGCTTGCGTGAAACCCAAAAAACACCGGCTCGACCGCCCGCGAGGGGGGCCAATTCTGCGGTTTGTCGCTGAACCACCCGTTCATGATCACAAGCGTCTTCTCAGGGCCGGAAACTGTATCAAGCGTGTCACGGTCGATATGCCCGTCGAGGCGCGGCAGATACTGCTCAGCTGCAAAACTTTGTACCTGATCGCCCAGGTTGACCGAGGTGTCGTAACGAAAACTAGCGAACTTCATCGGGTACTCCTTCAGCCGGAGCGGCGCGGATGTCTGCGGGGGCTGGCGAGGCCCGAACACGGCTCCCGAATCCAACCCCTACACAACTATAGAGGGGTCCGGGCCGTCCGACCGGGTAAAATTACCGGGCCAACTAGCGTTTTGTAGGGTTACAGACAGCATCGCTGCACCTGAGTGCGGGACGATCAACATTCTGCAAAAAATCTGGCTGACCAAAAGTTGTAGGCCGGGTGAAGGATGTAGTTTTCTGTCCGGGGGCCTTTGCGCCTGGATATCACCCGCTAAAACTACCGGTGAGCACTGCTGACCGTGCCCCTAGCCTGAAGGGTTGCCGGGGACGTCGCCAGCCCTGAAATCAATTCGGTATAGTTTGAGATCGCCCGGTCGAACGAGAACTGACCGGCGCGCAGCTTGAGGGCGTCGGGTGTGGGGTGCTCGGTGAGGGTCGTAATGATAGCCCTTGCCAAGGTTTCAGGGTCGCCGACCCCCACGAGCGGCCCCCAGCGGCCTCCCTCCAAGATTTCATCAGGTCCGCTCGGGCAGTCCGTGGCGACGACCGGGCAGCCGCACGCCATCGCCTCAATCAGCACCGTCGGTAGACCCTCCCAACGCGACGAGAGGACGAACAGCGACGCGGCGCGCATATAGGGGTAAGGGTTGGTGACAAAACCGGGTAACGCCACCGCGTCGCCGAGGCCGAGTCGCTCAACCTCAGCCTCTAAAGCTGGACGCTCCTCCCCTTCGCCCAACACCAGCAGGCGGCAGGGCCTTTGTTTTTTGACAAGCGCAAAGGCGCGCACGAGGGTAATGAAGTCTTTTTGCTCACGCAGGCGGCCGGTCGCCAGCAGCACGGGCGGGCTCCCGGGAGCGAACCAGGGGTGGACCAGCGGCTCCTCGGCCCTCTGGAGCAGGTCGCGGCTGATGACCGGGTTGTAGATGGTGCGGACCTTTTCCCGGGGTACCCTGAACGTCGCTGCCACATAGTCGGAGACGCCTTCTGAAACCCCTACGAGCTGATCGGCGCGCCCGTACGCGAGCGATTTAAACCGTTGCAACAGCTTGCTGGCGCGCGAGCGCGAGCGGACCCCCTCTAGAAGAGAGTTGTCGTTGTGCTCGATCAGCACGACCTTGGTTCCGGTCTGCGCGCTCGCCGCCGCGACGACCGCCGCGACGTTGGCGTGCGCCAAATGCGAGATGAGAACGTCCGGTTTGCGACTGCGCAAGTAGCGTACCAGTTGCGGGATGGCCTTGGTGACGTTGTGGCCCTGGGCCAAGTTGATCTGTTTGACGTGCGCGGGTACCTGGTCCAAATACGGTCCCCAGGCGTCGACCATCACCAGCTCCTGCGTAAACAGGTGCTCAGGTAAACCCTGTAGTAAGTTGACCGCGACCCGCTCTGCGCCCCCACCCAAGAGGTTTTTAACAAACGTCGTCACTACAATCCGCTCTGCCATGCAGCTTCCCCCATCCGGGCGCGCGGTTTCACACCGCGTTGTGAGGAAAACTTTAGCAGCCCC
This sequence comes from uncultured Truepera sp., assembly GCA_902806425.1. Taxonomy (GTDB): domain Bacteria; phylum Deinococcota; class Deinococci; order Deinococcales; family Trueperaceae; genus Truepera. The sequence continues at coordinate 2,956 of CADCWP010000319.1, read as the reverse complement.
CTTCAGACCCTGCGGGTACAGCTGCCGTACCCGCAGGGGTATAACGGCAGATGTGGAAAACCGCACGTCGGCGTTCGTGGGCTAACTAAACCCTCGAGTACGACGTGAGCAAACCTCTTACTGCCTACCTCTTCACCTACACTTTAAAGCCGGTGTCGAGATCACCTCAGGGGTGCGCTTCAAACCAAGCGCTGAGGGCCTCCAGCCGCTGTACCCTGCGGTCAGGCCTTCCCGAACGTGACAGCTCGTGGCCTTCGTCTGGAAACCGCACGAGCCGCGTCTCCTTGCCCAACCGCTTTAGAGCGACGAAGAACTGTTCGGCCTGTTCGATGGGGCAGCGGTGATCGTCTTCGGCGTGGAGGATCAGCAGCGGTGTCGAGACCCCCGCAACATAGTTAAGTGGGCTCTGCTGCCAGAGCTTTTCGAGGTCTTCCCACGGGTTGCCTGCGACCTCCGCCGCCGCAAAGTTGTAACCGATATCCGACGTTCCGTAAAACGACAGCCAGTTGCAGATCGAGCGCTGCGTCACCGCCGAACGGAACTGGTCCGTCTGGGTGATGAGCCAGTTCGTCATAAAGCCGCCGTACGAACCGCCGGTCAGGTGCATAGGGGCGTCCGGGTCGGTGTGTGCGCCTCTAGCCGCGCCCGCTATCGCCAGCACGTCGTCGGCGTCGACGGTGCCGTAGCGCCCCTGCATGGTGGTGGTGAAGTCCGCGCCGTAGCTCGAGGAGCCCCTGGGGTTGCCGTACACCACGGTGTAGCCCTGCGCGGCCAGAAGCTGGAACTCGAAGTAGAAGCCGTACCCGTAGTTCGTATGCGGTCCGCCGTGAACTTGCAAGACCAAAGCGCGGTCTTTGCGGGGCTTGTGTGGCTCCAAGGTCCAGTACGCGACCTTCGGCCCGCCTCTAGCCTTGGCACGGCGAACCGGGCTGGCCTCACTCAGCCGGTAGGTTTCGGTGAACTTTACGTTGGCGCTGCTCAGCCGCGTCTCCTTGCCCCGCGCGTCACGCACGAACACCTCACCGGGCGCGTGCGGCGTCTCGGCGGTAAAGGCGAAGCGGCCCCCCGCGTGGTGAAACCCGGTCACGACCCGGTCGCCCTTCTGCACGGCGCGGAGCCCGCCGTTGAGGCTGACCCGGGTGACGCCGCTGCGCCCTTCTTGGTTCGCGTTGACGTACACGCTCGCGCCGTCGTCGGCCCAGGCCGGTGCGTTGGGATACCCCCCGAAATGGCTGTCACCACCCGTGCTGGGGACGGCCTCGAGGTCTCCGGTGAGCAAGGTCGCCTCACCCCCCGCGGCGGGCGTGAGCCAGAGCCCGGTAGGGGAGGCGAAGTTGTTCTGGTCGGTAGGGGCGAGGAGCGCGAGCTGAGTTCCGTCCGGGCTCGGCGTGGCGGCAAAGACGCGGGAGAGGTTGCCGATAAACCTCTGAGGTTTGCCCTTGGCTGTGATGGGCAGCGCCCAAAGATCGCTCTCCCAGGCGTCCTCGGCGTCGTTATCTTTCGCCCCGGCGAAATAGAGCAGCGCGCCGTCCGGGCTGAACGTCAGGGCACTAGGGCTGCTTTTAAGCTTCGTGAGTTTATCGGTGGTGCTGGTCTCGAAGTCGTGCAGGTAAACCTGTTCGGGTTCGTCTGCTCTAAACCCTATCCCGTCGCCCTTATAGAACAGCCGGTCGATGGTGCGACCTTCGCCCTTTTTGCCCACGTTGTCCTCAAAGTCGCCGCGAGAGGTAAACGCCAGCTGTCCGCCGGACGGACTCCAGACGATTTCACCGACTCCGGCTTTAAAGTTCGTTAAAGGCTTTCCTTCACCGCCGCTCAGAGAGAGCAGATAGAGCTGCGGAAGGCTCTCCTCGCCGCGCTTTGAGACGAACGCCAGCCGCGACCCGTCCGGGGAAAAGCGGGGTTGGGTGTTCGACTCGCCGCCGTGCGTGAGCTGCACCCCTTCGCCGCCCGCCGAGGCCTGCACATCGTATAAAAAGATGTGCGAGCGGTATTCGGGCGGCTTCTCCTTATCGCTCGGCTCATAGACCGTTGTCTGCACCACCGCGACCTGTCTGCCGTCAGGGCTGAGCTGCGCGTCCGAGACAAAGGTCAAGTCAAAAAGGTGTTTTGCCTTAAGTTTAGCCATAGCACCTTATACTCCCCCGCGAAGCGGTTTGTCTAAGTTAGGTGCGCCTCGAGCCCACCACCGTGTAGAGCAAGATGCCCGCCGCCACCGAAGCGTTGAGCGAACCCACCCTGCCGCGCATGGGAATAGCGATCAGCTCGTCGCAGCTCTCACGGACCAGACGCCGCATCCCCGTCCCTTCAGAGCCGATGACAAGCGCCGCCGGTCGGTCCCAATCGACTTGCTCGGGGCTCGAGTGCGCGTCGCCCGACGCGCCGTAAAGCCATACCCCCCGGCTTTTAAGGTCGTCCATGTAACGCGGTAAGTTCTTTACCTGCACGAGCGGTAGATGGCTGCTCGCACCCGCTGAGGTCTTGGCGACGACCGCCGACAGCGGGGCGCTCCGCCGCTCCTCAGAGACGACGCCGTGCGCGCCCAAGACTTCGGCGCTGCGGATGATCGCGCCGTAGTTGTGTGGGTCGGTGATCTGATCGAGAAGTACCAGAAGCGGTTTTTCTCCCCGCTCTTCGGCCAGCCTAAAGGGTGCGTCGGGCTCGGCGTACTGCAAATCCGGCAGTTCAGCGGCGATGCCCTGATGCCGCGTCGTTTTCAGCGTCTGGTCGAGCTGAATGCGGGGGACGAGTTGGAGGTCCGCGCCTGCCCTTCGGGCCAGCGTCTGCAACTGCTTGAGGGTACCCGGCTGGACGCCGTGCGCCACGAAGACGCGCTCGGCGCTACCCTCTTGGAGCGCCTCGATGACCGCTTGTTTGCCGTAGATGAGCATAGGCTCGAGTATAACTGCGAGCTCTGCGCTCGACATGCCACAAACAGATAGGTCTTATGTAGAAG
>CADCWP010000318.1 GCA_902806425.1 uncultured Truepera sp. | reverse complement strand
AGTAGGCGGCGCGGGAGTGGCGGGCGTAGAGGGCGGCCAAGGCACCGGCGTCCCCCCCGGCCCCGGCCGCGAGCAGGTCCTCGTCGGCGAGGTGCGTCAAGCGCCCCCCCTTGCCCGCGGTGGCCTGCGTTCTTTGCGGCAGCATAGGCTACTCCTTCGGCGGCCCGGCCGCCTCCCTTACTTCGGAGGCCCTTGGGCTTTGCGTCCCCGCCTCGCGGCGGGTTTGCCTTTGTCGTGGATATGCCAAGCGTACAGGCGGTGGAACCAGGGCGATGTGCACCGCAACACCAAAAGCGCTTGCTCGGAGGCACCAACTTCTCAGAACCCCCTACAGGCAAAGTTCGCAGAACGAGCCTTCCACGCACTCGGGTGAATAGGGGCGGCTATGGCCGCCCCTCTCGGACGTGGCCGCGAGTCACCCCTCCTGCCCTGCGCCCGCGGGGGTGCGCCCCTGCGCGGCATGCCGAAACAGCAACGCCGAGCCGACGAACAGTGCGACGTAGAACCCGGTGATCCCTAATACCTCGAACGCGGAGTTGTACGTGGGGACGATCCCGGCGATCAGCGCGATCGCGGCGACCGACGCCTGGGCGAGCGCCGTCGCGAACATCGCGCGTGCCATCCCACTGGGTCGTAAGCGGGCGATGATGGCGCCGACGATCCCCACGGCGAGCACCCCGACGTACATGGAGTCGGCGTCGCTGTCGGTGATGCCCACGGCACCGTTCACCCAGACGAGGAGGAATGCGGCTGCGAGCGCAACGCCGACGGCGGCCCGGTACGCGGTGTTGCCCGCCTTGCTCACCATTAGCACATACGCGAGACCGGTGCCGAAGATGAGGGCACCGGCGAAAACGAAGTCGGCTAGATTCCAGGCCACTTCGTCGGTGATCTGCATCGCCAGCAAGGGTATGAGCAGTACAAACGCCGTCGCGAGCGCAACGCCGACGACGGATCGGTACGTGTTCCTGTTCAATGTGGTGCCCCTCTCCTTTAGCGAGCTGCAGACCAACTCCGGCAGGATGCGGGCCCACAAAGCCGCTAGGCCCAAGCCGCCGCCGTACTCCAGCCCCTCGCGGCACAGATCCCGAAAAAGGCGGGCCATCTCGTCGCCGTACTCGTCCCGAAGCCTGCGTGGGTAGGCCCGCAGGAGCGACCGGTAGGCCCGCTCCGAAGCTCCCACAGCCCGTTCGCGCCTCCCCGAACGCGGTCCCCGGGGAGCCCCGGGAGGGCCCATCACGC
>CADCWP010000317.1 GCA_902806425.1 uncultured Truepera sp. | reverse complement strand
GTTTCAGCTTTGGGGTGCCAGCTTAAGTTCACCTCGTGAAGCTGGGCGTTATGCGTCAGAAAGATCACCTCCGCTTTGACCTGCGCCTTCGCCTCAGGCGAGAGCACGTTGTCAAGTTCAGTAAAAAGCTCGGCGTAATCGTCTCTCCAACCTTCGTATAAGACGACCGGGCTGAAGTTGAGATGCACCTCGTAGCCCGCCTCCACGAAGTCGTTGATAGCCCCGATACGCTCCGACATCGGCGTCGTCCTCACATCGACCGTTTTGGCGACGCGCTGGGGCATGAGCGAAAAACGAATCCGCGTCTTGCCCTCTGGGGCGTAGCCGAGCAGCTCACGGTTGACATACTTGGTCGCAAACGAGGCTTTAGCACCGGGCAGCGTCCGAAAAAAGGCTACGGTATCGCGCACGTTGCTAGAGATAAGCGCGTCGACCGACACGTCACTGTTCTCGCCGATGTCGTAGACCCAGTAGCGGGGGTCGGTCTGAGCAGGCTTTTTCGGCCCTTGCTTGGCCGCGTGCCGCTCCAAGGCCCTAAACATTCCCTCAAGATTGACAAACGTCGAGATGGGATTGGCAAAACCCTTGTGGCGCGGCACATAGCAATAGGCGCACGCCATCGCGCAGCCGCTGGCAAAACCCGGCGCGATAAAGTCGGCGCTACGCCCGTTCGGACGTAGCGGAAAGCCTTTGCGGACGCCCAACACGAGGACGGTCTTTTTGATGCGTACCCAGTCCTTGGCCAAACCTTCGTTGCCGTGTAGGCCAGGAATGTTCCAGTGCGACGCGACCTCGACTTGCTCCGCGTCCGGGAAACGCGCCAAAATCTCCATCCCGCGCGGGTAGGCGCGCACCGCGGGCTCGAGGTAGACGCGCGAAACGTCGAGGAGCCCGTGTGCCGGAGCGAGCAGCGCCGCGCTCACGTCCAGTAGAGGAGACGCGCCTTGGGGAAACGCATAGCGATCTCCGTCTCGAAAAACGTCCGCAACTCGTTCATGATGTCCTTTGTGTAGACGTACTTGAGGCCGCCGAACTTGTTGCGTTTCACGGCGCGCTGCTCCTCGTTCATCTCCAAGCTCGAGTTCGGATACCAACCCTCTAACACCTCTTTGGAACCGGGCGTGAAGCGGTGGCTGATAAGCTCGAAAGTCAGGTCGCAGGGGAGGTCGAGCGCCGTTTCCAACCTCTCAAAGAGTGCACTGTAAAGGTCTTTCCACCCCTCGATGGGCATGATCGGGGCAACGACCACACCGACCGGGTAGCCCGCTTGGGCAAGCTTGCGGAGTCCGGCCAAGCGGGCCGCGACCGGCGCGGTGCCCCCCTCGAGACGCTGACTGATCATCTCGGCGTTGACTGAGACCCGCGCCCGCGTCCGGCCACTATGCGGCACGTCGAGAAGCGGCTCTACCGCGTCGAACTTGCTTACCCAGCGCAGCTGCGCGGCCTCACGGGTACCGAAATAGCGGACGCATTCAGAAAGCGAGCCGGTGAGGTGTTCCAGCGAGAGCGGGTCGGTATAACACGACGCTTCGAAGGTTGTGAGCCGTCCGGGCTGCTCGTAGGCGGCGAGCGCCGCGAGAATGTCAGGCAAGTTGGCGTAGACCCGGGTGATGGGCGGCCCCGAAAGCGACCCGGCGAGGTAACAGTACTGGCAGTGAGCGGGGCAGCCTTTGGCCAGATGAAACTGCCAGTCCGCCGACGGGGGTATCGGTTGCAGCTTCATCATGCTCGGAGGCGCGTTGACGACGGCCAGCGTCTGCTTGGCAAGGCGGTAGGTCTCGCGCTCGTCTTTGCCGGTCAGGCTGGGGAGGCGGTTGCCGGAGAGTTCGGTAATGTTCAGCCTCAACGCCTTCATGCGCGCCAGCATCTGTTGGCCAAAAGGTTGTTCAAGGGCGTCGGCGGTAAAAAGGACGCGTTTGGGCAGCCACAGCTTGGGTTTCTGAATGGGTGGTGCAACGGGTCTCGGGCGGAGCGTAGCAGAAGTGGACATGGGCTCCTTTAACTGTATGAGAGGTTCTGTGAGTGGGGTTTAGACGCAGAATTTACTTCTATAGTGTAGCCTTAAAAGGACTGTTCGGGGGGTGCGTAAACTACACTTTTTGCCGTCTAGCAGCAGACTTCTGTGCTGTAGGATTGACGGAACACGGCAGCCTGACGAGCTTTAAGGAATGCCTCGCGTGGTATAGTGGTGAACCAACTCAGCCCTACGGGTTACGACCGCATTCCTATGACTCACCCTTTATCACCACCCACCTCTAAGCACCCTTACCTACGCCCCAAACCCGGCATCCGCGTCAAAAACCTTCAGGTGTGCGGCGACGAAGTCTGGCACGGACAGACGGAACATATCTGGGTCGATGTCGAAGCCCCAAGCGCTGAACAGATCGAGGCGCTTAAACGTCACTTCGCCTTTAACAAGCTGGCGCTCGAGGACGTTTTGGTAAGCGACCATTGGAGCCGCTTCGAGAGGTATCCCGAACACCTCTTTCTCATCTTTCGTACGCTCGCTGAGCCTGAAGACCTGAGCGACCGAACCGAAGAGATCGACGTCTTCTGATTTCCCGAACAGGGGACCTTGATCACCTTCCGTGATGAACCCGTCACCTACCTGGAGTCGGTGTGGCGGGAGGTGAACAGCTTTTCAGGGCGCACGCCGATGGACGTCCTCTACGACCTGTTGCAGCGCGGGACCGACACCTTCTTTACCTACTTAGACGAACTCGAGGACCGCACCGAGGCGCTCGAGCAGCGTCTGTTCGACCGTCGGGTCCAAACGCACGCCGAAGTGCTCGATGTGCGCGCCGGGCCGCTCTACCAAGAGATCTTCGCGCTTAGACGCACAATGATTGCGACCCGTAAAAGGGTCTCGAGTGCCCGCGAGTACGTTTCCCAGTTTGCTCGCCACGCCGCTGAACTCTCACCTGAGGGGGGCGTCTACCTGCGCGACGTAGCCGACCACCTGGCCCGGGTCTACGGTGGTCTCGACGCCGCGCGCGACGTGCTCGGGGGGCTCTTGGAGTGTACCTGAGCGTAGAGAATCAGCGGCTTAACGAGGTTATCCGGACGCTGACGACGGTCTCGACCATCTTTCTGCCTTTAACCTTTTTGGCAGGCGTATGGGGATGAACTTCGAGCATGAGCCGGAGTTCGGTTGGCGTTACGGGTATCTGTTCGCCTGGACATGTTTTATCTTGATCGGCGGACTGCTGCTCTGGTACTTTAAGCGCAAACACTGGTGGTGAGAGTGCTTTAGCGTTTGTCCTCGGTACCTTGTCCAGCCTAATCGGACGCGCGCCATACCGAGTCCATGTCCAAATCCTTGACCTTTTGATGACGGCTTAGCGGTAACCTGGTCCGGCTTAACCCGTACTTTCAACCCTGAGCATCGGCTGCCGTCCTTGCTAAAATAACTGTAGTAGTTACGACTTCAGGGCACCCGGAAAGACACCTGATATGCGCCGCCAAAAGGAGCTTAATGAGACGCTCGCAGCTGAGTTCGGACGATAGGAACACCCAGGCGCTCTTAGATGAATACTGCACTCTAGTCGACGCCGATATGGCGGATTTTTTGCGGCTGTACCTGGTTTCGCTCAGGCGCGACATTGAGTTAGGTCTTACCTGCGGCGAACCGGAACGCGCTGCGCAAGCCGAGCAGGACATCGTTCAGGTTGTAGCGGATGTGCGCGACCGGATCGAACTTTGTAAAAAGCGTTTTGCAGCTTGAGCCTTCCCATGACCTGTAGCTAAGTAGCCTCTACCTATTGATACAACTTGATACAACACATTCTAGTTACGCTTACCCCTACGCGTTCATAACGGTGCCACTCGTAAACGCCGTGCCGCAAAACGCTGCCACATTCTTGTAACTTGAAAAGCCGAACTTAGCGCTGAGGCGTGCCCCCTCTGATTTGAGTGGCAGCGCCACCATCTCGTAGTGCCCTTCATCAACCGCGCGCAGGTCGAGCCCTTCGATGATCTAGACACCCGCGCCGAGCAGGGTAGGTGCGCCTCGACCGTGTTGGTAAAGGGTGCTACTGAGCGATAATTCACACCCACCAAGATGAGCCTTTTGGATGCCAGATAGCTTACGGCGTCAGCGTCTACCGCGACGTAGGCTTCGTTAAAGGGCTCTTCCGGCCAATTCTGGGCAGAGTTGTCGGTCTTAAAGAACAGGCGTTCGCCCACCTCGAGCGCCCCGCTCCTCGCCTCGTACGCCTCCAAGCTTGCCGGGGTTACCCCCTCGCCCTCGATACGGCTACACGTACCGGCCCTAACATCACCTCAAAAGGCGCGGTGGTGATGTCTGCGCCGTCCTTAAAGAAGTGTAGGGGCGCGTCCATGTGCAGACTCATCTGCAAAATGCTGACGTTGGAATCCTCCCCCTCATCGATGTGCTGACCCGCTCTCGCTGCGTACGGGGCTGACCCGGCCAGCACACCATCGTCTCTTCGATGGGGTAGGTGACGTCAAGCCACCCCGCTTCACTGCTTGACATTAGCGTCCTTTCAAAATCGTACTCAAACTTTTTTGCTAACCGCCAAGGCTCAGCCGAACGCCGTCGACCCGGTAGTTGGCACCGTCTACATACGCCGCCACATCGGAACACAAAAACGCGATCACGTTGGCGACCTCCCGCGGCTCCCCCCGGCGCTTCAAGGTGATGCTGGGCCGCTCCTCTGCCAGATCGGTGTTTTGACGTAAGCGGGGGAGACGACGCTGACGTGTACCCTGTCCTTGCCGTACGCCTTGGAGAGCCCTTTGCCAAGGTTGACGATGCTCGCTTTGGCCGCGTTGTGGGGCGTCTCCTCGCTATAGGGTTGAATAGCGTTTTCAGAGGCGGTAAGCACGACGCGCCCGTAGCCCCGCCCAAGCATTCCCGGTATAAAGGCGCGGCAGAGGCGAACGGCGCTCATGAGGTCGGCGTTTAGAGTCTCCAGCCACCCTTCGTCCGAAAGCTCGAGAAAGTCCCCCGCCGCACCCCGGGCACCCGCCAGGTGGGCCAAGACGGCACACCACCGTACGCGTCAGCCGCTTCCAGAAGCCCACCTACGTCGCCTAGGTCGGTCAGGTCGGTGACGAACGAGTACACCTCAGCTTCAGGAGCGTGTTGTCGAACCTGGTTTAGAGCGTCCGCCAGCGACACGCTGTTGAGGTCGCTCAGCAGCACCTTGGCACCTTCGGCAGCCAGAGTCATAGCTGTATGGAGCCCGATACCCGAGTCCGCTCCCGTTACGACGGTCAGTCGTCCATTAAAGGCGAGGTCCATAGGGTCACTCTACAGGTGCGCCCAGCCGGGTTTTCGGTGCCGCGTCATAGTTGCGGCACTCGAGGTGTTTTGACGGGAGCAGGTTTATGTGCGGCCTACGCGGCCTCTGTGAGGCTATCAACCCCGAGTGCTAGCAGGTCAAGAACCAAAAAGATTAAGCTTACCCTGCTAGTGTGGTTAAGGCCCTGAATGAGGGCTTAAAGTCCTTCTCGCTACGCCAAAAGACGTAGCGACATCTCCCAGAGCTGGTCAGCAGCATCGGGATTGAGGGCATAGGCGGCAACACCGTCGGTTCCTTCCCTATGGGGCTCGGCCTCGTTGCAGTTCTCGAAGTAGCGCCCGCCGACGCCCTCGACCAGAGGGGAAGCTGCCAGTAGTACGGAGGTAGCAGCACCTTGTTCAGGCGTCTTGATCGGCGCGCCGGTCCCTCCCTTAGCGACCATAGCCTTTGTACGCGCTAGCTCCTCTGGGTCCCAATAACGCTGGAGGTTCGTCCAGATGCCACCCGGCATCAACGAGTTGGCAAGAATGCCGTCGACTTCCCACCTAGCGCTGACACCGACAGCGAAGAGTGCATTCGCCGTCTTGGACTGACCGTAGCCGAGCCGCGGGTCATAGGGCCGCCGCTCGAAGTTAATGTCGTCAAAGACGACGGGCGAGGCCAAGTGCCCGCTGGAACTTACTGAGACCACGCGCGCACCCGCTGCGGCGGCTAGTGCGTCGTGCAGACCGACGGCGAGCGCAAAGTGGCCGAGGTGATTAGTAGCGAACTGCAATTCAATCCCGTCGGGCGTAAGTGTGCGCTCTGGTAGCCTCATGATCCCGGCGTTGTTGACAAGAACATGGAGCGGACCTTCCCAGGCGGCGATGAAAGCTGAGACGGAGGCTAAGTCAGCAAGGTCGAGCCGCATAACCTGCACCTGCGTGTTCCCAGTTGCCTTGGTGATGTCGGCTGCCGTGCGCTCACCGGCCTCGGTGTCGCGCACGGCCAGCGTCACCTCCGCTCCGGCGCCCGCCAGCGCTCGGGCAGTCTCGACTCCGATGCCCGAGGATGCGCCAGTAACGATCATTCTTTTACCGGAAAGGTTGATTCTCTCCAGCACCTCTGCGGCGGTGGATGCGGCCCCGAAGGGCGTCGTGATTCTTCGGTCGCTCCTAGTCGTCATGATCTTCTCCTTAGTGATAAGGTTGCCGTCAGCAGGCGGTTGTAGTTAGTTGGATAAGCAGGTTGCTGGGTGCAAACCTTTTTGGTGAAGGGTTAGGAAAGTCTAGCATTAGGCGGATAACCGCGAATGCTAAGAGATAGGGTCAGAGGGGTCTAAAAGAAGAAAGATGAGGGTATGTCGAGTACAACCCATTTTCAAGGTCAGTCTACGCTGACTGAGCTGTTCACAATAGTTTGTGTGATGGTCGATGATTATCTAAAGCGTTCGGTAGCACTAGGACGTTTCAGTCTGCCTATAGCAGAGAATCAGAAGGGCAGCTATGCAGATACGCTTCGTATCATCGATTCGAGGCCACTACTAATTTGCAAGGGCGTCCGCTGGAAACGAGTATGAGCGATGACTGAAGCGACCTCGGGACGGGGCGGGCTCGGTTGGTTCTACGGCTTCAAGCTCCATGCAGTGACCCACCAGCAGGGTGTTTTGCCGTTTCGCGGTCGTGCCTGCGCAGGAACACGATGTCAGCATTGCTAGGTGCCTGCTGGCCGACACTACCGACTTAGTTATTGGCGACAAAAGTTATGCCGGTTCTCGAGTCTATGCCCAACCTAAGGATCAAAAACTTCATCCCCGAGTTTGGACCGCTGCGCTAGGTTGGCTCCGTAAGTCCATTGAGTCCGTCTTCTCTTCACTATTACGCTCCTGGCACCTTTTAACTAGCCAGCTCAACTCGTTTTGGAGCATCCGAGCTAGTGTCTGTCGTAAAGTCGCCGCTCACAACTTAGCTTGGTTCCTCACCCATTGAATCAGCTATCCCCTAGCATTCGAGGTTATAAGTGTAAAGCTGTAAACGAGCCACCTACTTCAACCAGGCTGCTCCTCGCTCCGGTCCGTCGCTACCGGCACTGCCGGGGAGAGCGCCGTGATCTCCGCGCGCATCTCTGGAGTCATGGCAAACGACGCGGCGGCGAGAGAAGGCTCGAGCTGCGCCACACTTCTAGCTCCGATGATGGGCGCGGTTACCGCAGGGTGCGACCCCACCCACGCCACCGCCAGCGTCGCCGGATGGACGCCATGCGCGTCCGCATACGCCACGAAGCGCGCCGCCGTCTCGTGGTGTTGCGGGTCGCCGTAACGCGCCGTGTACATCTTGTTATCAACCAAACGGCCCTGCGTCGGCCTCTCACCCGCGTATTTGCCCGTCAGCAGGCCGCCGCCGAGCGGACTGTAGGGGATGACGCCCAGCTTTTCGGAGCGGGCCAGCGGCAGGATTTCAACCTCGGCTTGGCGTTTGCTGAGGTTGTACATCGGCTGAATCAGCTCGAAGCGGGCCAACTGCTCGTGCGCCGACGTTCCCAGCGCCTTCATGATCTGCCACGCCGCCCAGTTGCTCACCGCCGGGTAGAGGATCAGGCCGCGCGTTACGAGGTCGTTCAGGGCGCGCAGCGTCTCGTCGATGGGGGTGCCCTGGTCGAACTGATGAACGAAGTAGAACTCGAGTCGGTCCGTCCCCAACCGTTTTAACGACGCCTCTACCGCGCGGGTGAGGTGACGGCGCGACAAACCCCGGTCGTTGATCCCCTCACCCGTCTTGCCGAAAACCTTGCTGGTGATCACCAGGTCGTCGCGTGCTCCCCGAATGAGCCCACCCAAAAGCTCTTCGGAACGGCCCCCGGCGTACACATTTGCGCAGTCGAAAAAGTTGATGCCCGCGTCACGCGCCGCTGCGAACAGCCGTGCGGACTCGGCTTCGTCGGCGGTATCGCCGAACGACATGGTGCCAAAGCAGAGGGATGAAACCTTCACTCCGGTGCGCCCTACAGTGCGGTAGTCCATACGCTACTGCCCGACTTTTATCGGAGACGTTTCGACAAGTGAGACACGGGTCATTACGGGGGGGGGCTCGAGGCCCAGCAAGTCCAAGATCGTGGGTGCAACGTCGCCCAACACGCCGCCGGAGCGCAGCCTCACCGCTCCCGCCCCGACCACGATGCACGGCACCGGATTCGTGGTGTGCGCGGTGTGCGGGCCGCCGTCACGAGCGATCATCACCTCGGCGTTGCCGTGGTCGGCCAAGACGATTACTGCGCCACCTTTAGCTTGCACCGCCGCGGCCAGCTTGCCCAGCCCCACGTCAGCCGTCTCGCACGCTTCTATAGCCGCCGCCAGCACGCCCGTGTGCCCCACCATGTCGGGGTTCGCGTAGTTGATGAGCACGAAGTCGTCGTCGTGCTCGCGGAGGCGTTTAAGCGTGAGTTCGGTGAGTTCGGGGGCGCTCATCTCGGGTTGCAGATCGTAGGTCGCCACCTTCGGCGACGCCACCAGCTGCCGCTCCTCGCCCTCGAACGGGACCTCGATCTTGGCGTCGAAAAAATAGGTCACGTGCGGGTATTTCTCAGTCTCGGCGGTGTGGTACTGCGTCTTGCCAGCGTCGCTCAAAACCTGCGCCAAGGGATTTCTCAGCTCGGGTACGGATAGGGCGTAGGGCGCGTTCAGCTTGGTGTCGTATTCCATAAGCGAGGCGTAGTGGACTTTAGGGACGCTGCACCGAATGAAATGTCCCCAGGTGGCGTCGCCTAAAAGCGCGTAGGTAAACTGCCGCGCGCGGTCGGCGCGGAAGTTAAAGAAAAACACCGCGTCGCCGTCTTTTACCTTTGCGCCGCCCGCGACGAGGGTTGGGCGGATAAACTCGTCGGTCTCGCCACGCGCGTAAGCGTTTTCTACAGCCTCCACCGCACGCTCCGCGTGAAACTCGGCCTGAGCACACACCACCGCGTCATAGGCGAGCTGTACGCGCTCCCAGCGGTTGTCGCGGTCCATGGCGTAGTAGCGGCCCGACACCGTGGCGACGCGGATGTCGTGAGCAAGCGCGTCGATCTCAGCCTCAAGCCGCCTCACAAAGCCCAGCCCGCTCTGCGGCGGTGTGTCGCGCCCGTCGGTAAAGACGTGGACGTAGACGGGCGCGGTGCCCTTGAGCTGGGCCAGCTTCAGAAGTGCGAACAGGTGCCGCAGGTCGCTGTGGACGCCGCCATCGCTGAGGAGCCCCATCAGATGCAGCGCGCCGCCCGTCTTGGTGGCGGCGTCATACACCGCGTTCAGCACCGGGTTCTCAAAGAAGGTGCCGTCGTCAATTTGGCTCTGGATATAACTCAGGCTCTGCTCCACCACACGTCCCGCGCCGAGGTTGAGGTGACCGACTTCGGAGTTGCCCATCTGCCCCTCCGGCAGCCCGACCGCGCGGCCCGAGGCTTGCAGTTCGGTGTGCGGATAGGTCGCCCACAAGTGGTCGAAGTTAGGCGTGTGCGCGAGGGCAACCGCGTTGCCGGGGCCGTCCGGGGCCAGACCGAAGCCGTCTAGGATAAGCAGCATTACCGGTTTTGGTACGACAGCGCTGGGCATGGTAGCTCAACTTTCTTTTATGGCTGGGGTTTAGGTGGTCCGTTTAGCTGTGGAGCGGGTCTGGAAGTCGCGGAGCGTGGCGACTGCGACCACGTCGCCTTCAAAGAGATAAAACTCGTCCAGGGTTAAACCTGAAACTTGCTGGTCGATAAACCTCTGCACATCGACGACGACGCGCGGTGCGCTTTCCCCCTTTTCCACCTTGACGCCTTCCGGGAGGGGGACGGCGTCAACCAGCAGGTTCAGCAGCCGGTGGACGGGGAGCGACAAGACGTTGGTGAAGAGTTCAAAGGTAGCTACGCCCGCTGCAAAATTAAGGAAACGCAGCTCGAGCCTCACCTTGGGTGTGGCGGCGCGCAAGATTTTGGGCATCCTGGGCAGCACCGACTCGGGATTGATATTGACAAGGACCGTGCTGCCCGTACAGCTCACCCCTTCGATGGGGGCGGGCAGAGGTTTTTGGCTCGTGGCGAGCTCTAGGGCTTCGGGGAAGGGCAGGATCAGATGCGCGATGTCGAGTCTCCTTAGGAGTTAGTGCCAGCGGCCCAAGGCGCGGGCGATGCGGGCGTCCAACCGGCTGAGGTCGGCTTCAAACACCTCGGTAAGAGGCTTCCCCAACAGGTGCGCCAGGTAACAGCGGGCGGCAGACTCCAAATGTGGCTTATACGCCGGGTCGGCTAGAACCTCAGGCAGGAGTTCTTGAAGTTTCTCTGTCAGGTACGCCTTGGCTTCGTAGACGGCGACCGCCCGCTCGTCGTCACTTAACAGGGGCGTCGCCTGGTCCGGGGCCACCGCGAGGGTGCGGCTGGCGGTGCGGACTTTGGGAAACGCCGCGTAGCGCGTACAGGTCGTGCAGAGGCCGCGCCCCTTTGTATCGTTAGGCGTCAACGCGCCGCAGACTGTACACGCCACCCAACCGTCGGCTTCTCTCGCAGCCCGCCATGAGAGCATCGCCTTGGCGGCCTGCATGGCGCTTCTGGAAAGCTCGTCTGACAGCTCGGCGCGGGAGACGGTGCGGGCGAGCTCGGCGAGCGCCTTGGGGTCGGGCTGAGCCTGTTTTTTGGGCGTTTCGGGGGGTTCTAACAGCGGCCTCCGGCCCGTCCGAAAGCGCACGTCTTTAACGTCGCGCACGCCGAACTTAGCCTGGTAGACGTTGACAAACTTTTGCCGCTGAAAGCTCAGGTGCATGGCGGTCTCGGAATCGGGCACCTCGACAAACAAAACGCCGTCCTGGAGCGTTTTGGCCTCGGTAAACTTAGCGACCTTCGCCCCGACCACCTGTGGCCAGAGGAGCACCGCCTCGGCGCGTCTCACGCCCCGTTTGAGGCCGCCCTTTTTGAACACTTCGGCGAGCACGTCGGAGACATTTTGGGAGGCGTTACGGTTCCGCACGGACCTGCCCCCCGGAGATGAACAGCTGCGCGGCGGCGTGCGGGGGCGCTTCGGTACCGCTGACGATAGCTTGCGGCGCGCGCGCGGCCAGCCGCAGCAAAAACTCGCGGCGTCCGGCGTCGAGTTCGGCGGTGAAATCGTCCAGCAGAAGCACGGGTGCTTCGCGGTGTTTTTCGCTCAGGAGGCTGTACTCGGCGACGCGCAGCGAGAGCGCGGTGGTGCGGGCTTCACCGCGCGAGCCGTACGTCTGAACGCTGTGCCCGCCGAGCGTCAGCAGCAGGTCGCCCCGGTGCGGCCCGACGACGGTGACGCCCCGAGCGCGTTCTTCAAACTCGCTTTCGGAAAGGGCGTCGGCTAGATTTTCGTGCGCTCCGGTGAGCGACACCCCTAGCGGTTTGTCGTCGCCGGAAATCTCCGCGTAGGTGTCTGCGGCGATCTCTGCAACCTTGACGAGCGCCCTCGAGCGCAGCGCGCCCACCGCGTTCCCCAGCTCGATAAACCGCTCCGTCCAGACCTTTAAGGCGGCGTCAGGGTGCTTGAGGGCGGCGTTGCGCTGGTCCACGACCCGAGTATACTCGCGGTGCAGAAGGGCGTAGCGGGGCGAGAGCTTGCTCAAGAGCGTGTCCAGGTACCCACGCCGCAGCGCCGGGGCACCGTGAACTAAGTCGGCATCTTCTGGGGTGATGAGTACCGCCGCCGTCGCCTTGGCGAGTTCAAAGGTGCGCACCGTCTGCCCGTCCAGACGGATAAGCTTTTTGCCCGGTGCGAGGCCGATCTGGGTGCTCACGATACCGTCATCGCGCTCGACGCTCACGCTCACATAACCTTCCGTCTCGCCTAAGCGGACGGTCTCGGAGATCTTGCCGTAGGGCAGCTCGCCGGTGAGGCCCAAGTACGCCGCCTCGAGCAGGTTCGACTTGCCCGCCGCGTTGCGCCCGACGACCGCCGTGACGCCGGGGCCGAAGGTTAACCGGGGCGTGAGCAAATTGCGGAAGTTGAGCTGCGAGAGCGCGCGCAGGAGCACGCTTCTTAGCTTACCCCGCACCGAACCTTCAACCCGCCCCGACCGCTCGAGTGGTGCCTTCGGGCGGGGTTGACTGTCGCCGCGCTTTATAAAAAACCGGAGATTTTGGCTTGCAGCGCCACGCTCGAGTAGGTGCTAGCTTACGTGATTGATGGGCCGCGGAGGCCGGTAATTATCGCAGGGTCCCCCACACCTACGCTTTATAATCCCTGACTGTGCGGTCCCAAATCGGAACAGCGGATGTGAACGTTATCGAGACCCCCCGCCTCGTGCTCCGCCGACAGACGGCCGAGGACGCAGGGTTTATCCTCGGCCTCATGAATGACCCGGAGTGGATTCGCCACATCGGGGACCGGGGCGTTCGGACGCACGAGGAAGCCCGCGCTTACATTCAAGCGGGCGCGGTTGAGATGTACGACCGGCACGGGTTCGGGCTGTACCTGGTGGCGCTAAAGGGGGGTGGCGTGCCGGTTGGAATCTGCGGGCTGGTCAAGCGAGACTTTCTAGACGACGTGGACCTCGGGTTCGCCCTCGCCTGCGAATATCGGGGCAAGGGGTACGCTCGGGAGGCCGCCGCCGCGACGGTGGTCTACGCCCGGGACGTCTTGGGACTCCGCCAGATCGCGGCCATCGTCTCGCCGGACAACGCGGCCTCGCTACGGCTGCTCGAAGGACTCGGATTTTCGTTCGAGCGGACCCTCGAATACCCGGACGGCAGCAAGGTGCATCTGCTCGCGCTAACCATATGACGGGCGCGAAGACGGCACAAGTTCGGCTTGCGCCGTGGGACGCTATCTTGCTGGAGTTCACTGCCAGGGTCACGCAGGGCGTTCTCCTCAAGCGCTTACTTCGTGAGACGGCTTGAAGCCGGGTGGCGCGGATTTGGTCAATGTGCGTCAGATGGCTTCTGACGAAGACGGTCGCAACCGCGCGAAAATGCGTCAGTGGACGGATGGGGCCGCTTTCGCCGTCCCCTGCACCCCCTCGAGCCGCAGGTAAAACCCGACCGACAGTGTTAGAACCGCACCCGCCAGTCCCCACACCGCCGCCACCGACACCCGTTCGGCAAGGCCCCCAAGCACCACACTGCCCGCAAAAAAGCCTACGTACGTCATCAGCGAGGCGACCGAGAGCAGGGCAGCCCGCGCCCCGCTTGGCACCACGCGGTTGAGGAGCGTCTGCCGCGGCGAGCCCGACATCCCTAAAGTCAGGTAAACAAGCCAGAAGAGCAGTGCGGCGGGGACGGCTCGCGTTTGGAGTGCTAAAAAAACAAAGGCTACGCCGCCCAACCCTTGGGTAAGTGCCGTGACCAGCGCGTAGCGTCCACCCAAAAACCGGCAGAGCGGAACCGACGCCAGGTTGCCGAGCATCCCGGCCCCGAAGCTGCCCGCCAGAATCACGCTGAGTACAAGCGTGTCCGGCCCCGAAAGTTCAGCGAAGCGGGGTTGCCAGAAGGTCTCGAGCCCGGCCAGCGCAAATCCGCTCGCCAGAGCCCCGCCGAACAGCAGCCTGAGGGTGGGTCTTTTACGGCTCACGTCGGCGGCGTTTACCAGCACCACACGAAACCCCGTGCGGGAGGTCCCATGCACCGTCTGGGCCGGTCGCGTTTCGCGGACGCCCCACAGCACCACCATGAAGAGAAGCCCTTTGACCACCACCGAAGCCAAGAGCACCACCGACAGCGGCGACACCACCGCCCCCTCCGGCAGCCCTGTAAAAAGTTTTGGCAGCGCGCCCCCGGCCAGCGTGCCGAGGGTGAGGGCGAGTAGCTCAACGGTTCCCGCTTTAGCGAACAGCGGCTGCATTTCGGTTTCCGGTGCGACTTCCTCGACCGCATCGACGAACCAAGCCTCGAGCGCTCCCGATATGAGCGCCCTGCCCGCGCCGTACATAAGCGCCCAGACGAGCAGCAGCGGCACCGAAAACGCCCACATCAGTACCCCTTGCGCGGCGATCAGCAGCGCGCAGGCCAGCAGCGTCGTGCGTTTACGACCCCAGCTGTCAGCCAGCATCCCCGAGGGCACCTCGAGCAGCGCCACCGTAAGCGAATAGACGCCCAGATAGAGACCCACCTGTAGAAGCGTGAACCCCCGGCTTTGCAGCAGCAGCACCGAAAGTGCCGCCGGGAGCGCGGTGGCGAACCAGAACAGCGCCTTGCTGAGGTAGTACACGCGCTCGAGCCTGTAGGTCGGCCCAGCGCGCACAGCGGCGTGGGCACGGCGTTGACATGCGGCCTCTTGCTGATAGTCACTAGCGGTATTGCGGGCATGGTTGAGCAGTTCAAGGTCGGTCATACGCTCAGTGTGATAGGGTTCTACTTGAAATGGCACCGCAAGATTTCGGTAGGCCGCCCGTGGAGGCGTTCTACACCGTCACCGACCCGGAGCAGGCGCGGCTCTTGTCGAATCCGGCGAGCTTTAAGTTCTTCGAGCCGTTCGTTGCCCGCGAGCGGAGCGTGACGGCAGCAGCCGGGGAGATCGGGTGCAGTTTGGATGCTGTGCTCTACCGCGTCAAGACGCTTTTGCGGGCAGGATTGCTAGAAGTTTCGCGTTTAGAAAAACGCGCTGGACGGCCCATCAAGTACTACCGCAGCGTACACGACGCCTACTTTATCCCGTTTGAGGTAACACCATTTGCCGAGGTCGAGGAACGTTTGACGGCCCATTTCCGTGAGCGTCAGGCGCTAGTCGTTCCGAGAATGGCTCGAGCCCTCAGGCAGCTGGAGCGTGAGGGACGGCGCGTATACCGACGAGTTGATAACGACGAGGTGTGGCAAGAGTCGGCTGGAGAGATTGAAAGGTCCTTCGACCTGTATGACGCAAAAAGCTACCGCCGCCACATGGAGACCTATCTAGGCCCGGTAGCTGAAATGATGGACGACACCCTGATGCTGACCGACCAGGAGGCGAAGGAGCTACTGACCGGCTTTTATGAGGTGTGACGGCGGTTTCAGGGGCGGCGGGAGGATGACGTGCAGCGACACCCATATTTTTTGCAGTTTACAATCATCCCTCTAGAACCATCCCTCTAGAACGTTAACGCTGCTCCAATATAACGACCGCCGTCGCGTGCGTCCTTGCGTGGCTCATACTCAGATGCGCCGTCCAGCCGTTTTTCTCCATCTCGGCGGCAATCTCGTCAGAGAACCTCAGAACCGGCTTGTCCCCTTCGCGCACGACCCACACGTCGCGCCAACCGTGCGCGACCGGCCAGGTCTTTTGAAACGCCTCCTTGGCGGCGAAGCGGACCGCCAGCGACGGCAGCGGGTGGTGCTTTTTAAGGCAGTACGAAAGCTCGTCGGGATGGAAGTGACGCTCCAAAAATCTATCCCGGTGACGGTTCCATACCCCTTGGATGCGGTCTAGTTCAACGATATCAAGCCCTACGGCGATCACCATAGGCTCAGTATAAAAGCTCCCAAAGGCCTACGGGCGGTCCAAACGGATGACCCGCTCGCCGTCGGCGATATAGGCGGTCTGCGCCATGCCCAAAAAGAGGCCGTGCTCCAAAACGCCGGGAATCTGACTTATGGCGGCGGCTATTTCGGGCGGGTCGAAAGGTGCATCAAAGTGACAGTCGACGATGTAGTTGTCGTTGTCGCTGCGCGCCGGGGTACCGTCAGCACTCCGCAGGACGGCGCGGCAGCCTAAAGCCTCGAGGTCACGCTGCGTCGCCCCGAAGCCGAACGGCAGGATTTCAACCGGCACCGGGGTCTTTTCACCCAAGCGGCCTACCCGTTTGCTGACGTCGCCGATGAGAATAAAGGTTCGCGCCCGCGACTCGACGATCTTCTCGCGCAGGAGCGCGCCGCCCAAACCCTTGATAACGTCTAGGGTGTTGGTCACCTCGTCCATCCCGTCGATAGCGAGGTCGACGCCTTCCGCCCCGATGTCGATAAGCGGAATTCCGCCCTGAGTCGCCAGCCGCTCGGTCTCGACCGAGGTGGCGGCGGCGCGAACGTCTCTAATCTCGCCCCGCTGAAGCATCTCGCCGATGCCTATAATGGCGTAGCGGGCGGTGCTGCCGGTCCCGAGCCCGAGCGTCATCCCGGACTGAACGTGTTTAATGGCCTCGCGCGCAGCCTGTTCCTTAAGCGCCTCAGCGGACACTACCCGCGCTCCGCTCTCTGTTAAAGTAGATTGTCATAAGGCACTCTAGCAAAAACCTTACACACGACCAACAACGAAAGGAGTCGAACCGATGAGCGATCAGTTATCAGCAGGGGACGCAGCACCGCCGTTTAATCTGGAGTCCAACCAGGGCACGAAGAGCTTAGGGGACTACCACGGCAAGTGGACGGTCCTGTACTTTTACCCGAAAGACAACACGCCGGGCTGCACCCAGGAGGCGTGCGACTTTAGAGACGCGATGCCGGGGATGGGCGCGGAGGTTTTAGGCGTCTCCGCCGACGACCTCGGCTCGCACGAGGGTTTCGCCAACGAGTTCAGCCTGCCGTTTCCGCTCCTTAGTGACCCAAGCGGCGCAGTCGCCAAGCGCTACGGTTCGTATGGCGAGAAGGTCAGCTCGAGCACCGGCAAGCGCTACGAGGGGGTGCTGCGCTCGACCTTTATCATCGACCCAGAGGGCAAGGTCGCCGAGGCGATGTACGAGGTCAATCACGACAAGCACGCCGAGAAGGTCGGGGAGCGGCTGAAAGAACTGAGAGGGGCGTAGCTCGAGAGCGCTTTTTCTTGTTGTAAGTGTTGATGACAAGCTTTAACCGATGGGCCCGAAAATCTCGGCCTCTAAAGCTTGATATACAGCCGTGTCAGGAGTGATTAAGGGTGCGAGAGCCTGCTTCGCAAAGGCATCAGCCGTGTTCCCCAGCTGTACAACGGCAAGCTCTCTTTTAACAGCCACGTATAGCTGTCCCTTTATTGACTTAACATCGTCAGCTGGTTTCTGCTGCGCTCCTA
>CADCWP010000316.1 GCA_902806425.1 uncultured Truepera sp. | reverse complement strand
CGTTACCAGCGACGACTATATTTGAGAACCTACCGGCGCTGTGCTTCCGCCAAGCTCGTTGAGGTCGGCAACTGCGGGGTCGGCCAGTAAAAGACAGTGACCACGAAGAAACTGGGCATCTCTCAGCACTATCCAACCCGATAAGACTTTACAGATGACTGTAGGATTCTCGCCTCGCCGCCCCCACCCGCTGATGAATAAGCGTCGTCACCGTTGTTACGAGACCTTTGCGTAAATCGTCCCGCGCACCCTCTACCGCGGCTGTTTGACGAATACCGGATACTTGCCCCTGCGCTCGAACCCCAACGATTCCAAGATGTCGACGAGTTTAGGGTCGCGCTGGGTGACGAGGGTCTGGATGCGGGCAAAGGGGCTTATGGCGGCGAGCTCTTGCATACTCGAGATTAAAAGTCGCCGGAGCATCTCACTGGAGTCGCGGTGCTCGGCGAGCACCCCCGCCGCCGTCAGGTAGTACACCCCGTCGATACCTTCTTGCAGGGGTCCGTAGAACGCGTAACCGACCGGCTCCTGATCGAGCGCTTCCGAGGCCACGAACCACAGGTTCGGATGAAACGGCCCGCGCCACCGCTTGAGCCAAGCCCAGAACGCCTCGGACGGCCTGTAGCCTTCGCCCTGCTCGAAGACCCCCTGAAACAGTGCGTCGTTCTCCTCACTCCACGCTTCTAGAACAAGCGGGAGCCCGAGAGGCGGCAGGTCGGAGAGGCTGAACTCGAGGTCGACCGCCTGCCGTCCCTCGAAACCGAGCCCTAAGAGAGCCGGGGCCAGCGCCTCGAGGCGACCGGGAGACACGTTGTAGAGCGGGCAGTGCACCGCCTCGTGGTCGAACTTGTGCAGCAGGTGACTCAGCAGTTTGCTGAGGTCGGTGGCGGCACCCTTGAACCAGAGGTTGCTCAGATACAAGTTTTGGTCATCGTCTTCGGGTTCCGGCGCGAGCACGTAGGCACCGGCGAGCGGCACGTCCCCTTCGGCAAAGAGGATAAAGCAGCGGTCGGCTTCGGCTAACGGGTCGTGAACAGCTCGCATACTCCGCCGCGCGAAGGCGCGCGGGTCGCTGTGACCGAGAAAATCATAGGACGAGGCCAAAAACCACTCGAGTTCGTCGGGGGCGATGGAGCGAATCACTATCCGGCACTTTACCCTACCCAGAGGTGCTTACTAAAGCCCTTTCTGAAGCCCTCCCCTCCAACCCCCACGCCGCCAAGAAAAACGCCCCGAAGGCCACCGTGCCGGGTGGGGCCGGATGGTCGAACAGCAGCGCGACGGCCGAGAGCGTCAGAAAAAAGAGCGGCCACCGAGGACGGCCCGCACGGGCGAGTGCCCACACCGCCGCTAAAAGTCCCAAACACCAACAGGCCGCGCCACCGTAGCGCACCATATCCGCCGCCGGGTAACGCCAGAACGATCCCGCCGCCTGCGCAATCGCCGCACCCTGCTCGGGCGTTTCGGCGTAGCGAACGGCGTAGTCGTACATCATGCTTCTCGCTAGGCCGAAGACCGCGTCGTAAGCCGAGTAGAGGGGCACGAACAGCCCCAGACTCAGCCTCGAGACCCACGCAGCCGTCCCGCGCACCCCGCCTAGCAGCAGCCAGACACCCCAAGCGAGGAGCATAAACAGCGGCAGCAGCAGCAGATGCAGAGCCATAAAGGGCAGCGGCGTGGTGCGCGAACTCACGCCACCATAGGAGTGGTAGAGCATTAGAAGCGCCAGCAGCAGGGGCGTGCCCAGCAAGATGAGACGACGCGCCGTCGGATGTAGGGTCATCGAAACCTCCACGCTAAAGGGTAAGCTCTGAGGCGATGAGACCGTGTGAGCGCGTTCCCAGAACCGTAGGTGAAGATGAGTAGACCACGCATCATCGGCGGGACGGCCAAAGGGCGCAGCTTAGACGTTCCCAGAAGCGGCACCCGTCCGAGCCCGAGCCGTCTGCGTGAGGCGCTGTTTAACATCATCGGCTTTCGGCCCAGAGGAACATTTTTAGACCTCTACAGCGGCTCGGGCGCGGTGGGCCTCGAGGCTGCCTCGCGCGGCTGGCGCGCGACCTGCGTCGATCTCTCGAAAGAAGCTGCGGCGGTCATCCGCAAAAACGCGCACGCGCTCCATCTGGACACCGTGGTCGTTCAAGGCGACGCGCTCGCCTACGCAAAGGGGCACCCGCGAGCCTTTGACGTCGTTTTTGCAGCGCCACCCTATCCGCTCAAACTCGAAAAGGTTTTCGGAACGATTCTAGAGGCCGAGGTCGCTTCGGTGTACATCTTTCAGCATCCGACCACGCTCGAGCTTGTAGGCGACAGGCGCGTGTACGGCAGCAACACGCTGACATTTATCAAGCAAGGATGAAGGGTCGCATTTTTTATCTGTATCAGGTAGCAAAGACCTCACTGCATTTAGGTCGGTTCGGGCCTAGAGTCAAACTGTCTGAGAAAAGCGGGGGCAATCTGCAACGCAGAATCTGAACGCAAGATGTGAAGAGGCTTAAGTCGGCCCTTTCGGGGTCTCTTTAGGGTCACGTGATAAGCTGGGAACGTTTATCAGGTTTTTCTGCCTAGAAGGAGACGGCATGTTTGGCTTTATCCAGAAATTATTTGATACCAACGAACGGGATGTGCGGCGTATTGAACGCGATATCGTCGCGGCGGTGAACGCGCTCGAGCCCAAGGTCAAGGAGATGAACGACCTAGCCGCGGAGTACGCGGGGCTCCGTGAACGGTACAAAGAGGGCGAGACGTTAACCGAGCTGATGCCCGAAGCGTTCGCGCTTGTACGCGAGTCGGCGGTGCGTAACCTGGGCGTCCGGCACTACGACGTGCAGCTCGTCGGCGGCGCTGCGCTTCACGCGGGCAAGATGGCCGAGATGAAGACCGGGGAGGGCAAAACGCTCGTCGCTACCCTTGCGCTCGCCCTGAACGCCCTACCCGGCTACGGCGTCCACCTCGTTACCGCGAACGACTATCTGGCGAGCACCGGGGCCGAGTGGATGGGGCCGGTGTACCGCGGTTTGGGCCTCTCCGTCGGCGTCATTTCACACGACCTCAAACCCGACGCGCGGCGCGCCGCGTACGGGTGCGACGTCACCTACATGACCAACTCGGAGCTTGGTTTCGACTACCTCCGCGACAACATGTCTTTCCGCCCCGAACAGCTCGTACTCCGCGCCGACACCCCGCTCAACTACGCCATCATCGACGAGGTCGACTCGATCCTCATCGACGAGGCCAGAACCCCGCTGATCATCTCAGGACCGGCGGAGCTGGCTACTGACAAGTACTACGTGATGGCGAAGATTGCCAAGGGCTTGGAGCGCGGCGAACCCGCCGAGGGCGACAAACCCGCCACCGGCGACTTCAGCGCCGACGAGAAGACCAAAGACATCCACCTGACGGAAGCGGGCATCGACAAAGCAGAAAAAGCCCTGGGCGTCGAGGACCTTTTCAGCGCGCAGAATATGGAACTCGGCCACATGGTCCGTCAAGCCTTGCGCGCCCGGATGCACTACCACGTAGACAAGCAGTACGTTAAGGACGAAAAGGGTCAGATCGTCATCGTCGACGAGTTTACAGGTCGCCTGATGCCCGGCCGCCGCTTCGGTGAGGGCCTACACCAGGCTATCGAGGCCAAAGAGGGCGTCAAGATCGAGCGTGAGAACCAGACGCTGGCGACGATCACCTACCAGAACTTTTTCAAGTTGTACGGCAAGATCGCCGGGATGACCGGGACGGCCAAAACCGAGGAGAAAGAGTTTCAGGAAATCTATAGCACCGACGTTTTAACCATCCCGACGAACAAGACCGTTATCCGCAAAGACGCCGACGACATCGTCTACCGCACCGAAAAGGGCAAGTTCGAGGCGGTCGTCGCCGAGATCGAGGAGCTGCACAAGACCGGGCAACCGATCCTGGTCGGGACGGTTACGATTGACGCGTCCGAGCGGCTTTCCGGGATGCTCAAGCGCAAGGGCGTCAAGCATCAGGTCCTAAACGCCAAATATCACGAGCGCGAGGCCGAGATCGTCGCGCAGGCGGGGCGCAGCGGCACGGTCACCATCTCGACCAACATGGCGGGTCGTGGGACGGACATCGTGTTGGGCGGCAACCCGGAGGCCTTGGCTGGACAGCTTTTGGAACGTCAGGGTATCAGCCGCTTTGAAGAGAACGTCGAGCTGTTTATTAAATCGGTGATGCTCGGTAAGTTAGACGAGGCGCGGGGGGCAGCCCGTGAGGTCGAAGGGTTGCCCGAGGACATCATCCCGACCTTGGAACGCCTCCGCGACGAAGCGGGAGTCGACCACGAAAAGGTCGTCGGTTTGGGCGGGCTGCACATCATCGGCACCGAACGCCACGAATCGCGCCGCATCGACAATCAGCTGCGCGGGCGGGCCGGACGCCAGGGCGACCCCGGCTCGAGCCGCTTCTACGTCTCGTTCGAGGACGACCTCATGCGTCTATTCGCCAACGAGCGCGTGGTGGGCATGATGGACCGGCTCGGTATGGACGACGCCCAGCCCATCGAGGCGAAGATGGTCACGGGCGCTATCGAGCGGGCGCAGAAGCGCGTAGAGGACCGCAACTTTGGCATCCGCAAACAGCTCTTAGAGTTCGACAACGTGATGAGCAAGCAGCGCGAGGTCATCTACAAGCAGCGCCGTGACATCCTCTTAGGCACGGACATCTCCGACGACGTTCAGGACATGATCGCCGAGTACGTCGACGCGCAGGTGCAGAACTACCTGAATAAGGAGTTGGAGCCCGAGGAGCAGGACATCGCGGCGCTTAAAACCGCCGTCGTCGACGCCGTACCGCAGTTGGAGGCCTTCGACTTCGAGACGCTCCGGGGTCAAGAACCCGACGACGCGACCGACACTTTGGTCCCCGAACTCGAGCACGCTTACAAAGCCCGCGAGGCTGAACTCGGCGCGCCCTTACTGCGCGAGTTAGAACGCTACATCGTCCTCCAGGTCGTCGACAACCACTGGAAAGAGCAGCTGCACGCGATGGACGTGCTGCGCCAGGGTATCGGCCTGCGCGGTTACGGTCAGCGCAACCCGCTGCAAGAGTACGCGTTCGAGGCGTTTAACCTCTTCGAGGAGATGAAGAGCGGGATGCGCTTGCAGGTCGCCAAGCTGCTCTTCCGGGTACAGGTGCAGACGCAGGCACCGCTGACGCCGCAGCCGCGGGCGCAGGGGCCGGTAAGCTACGAAAAGCCCGAGGCGCGTCCCGGCGCGGTGAACAATTCGGTCAGCAGCACCTATGGTGAGGACGGGGGCGGCGCGGTGTCCACGAGTCTCTCGTTCTCCGGGAGCCCGCAGCCCCGGCCCGCCGCGCGTCCGGCAAAGCCCGGCAACCCGTTCGCGTCGTCCCCGCAACCTCCACAAGCCGCCGCACAACCCACGCAACCCGTCCGCACCGACGTCAAGGTGGGCCGCAACGACCCCTGCCCCTGCGGTAGTGGCAAGAAGTTCAAGCACTGTCACGGGCGTGAAGTTGGGGTCAGCGCGTCCGATTAGGGGTTACGCAATCAGATTAGGGCCGGTTTATATCCGGCCCTTTTTCGTGCTGTTTAGGCGTTACACCTACATGTTACAAAAGGTGCGTGGACAACGACCTGACGCTGAGAGCGACCTTCGACCGGGAGGCCGCGCGCTACGGGCGCGCCCGGCCTGCACCGCCCAAAGCCATGCTGGACGCTATGCTTAGAGACCTTCGACCCGGCGAACGCGTTTTAGAGGTCGGCTGCGGTACGGGTCAGGCCACCCTTCCCCTCGCTCAGGCTGGCCTGCGGGTTCACGCGCTCGAGCTTGGCCCCGCGCTCGCCGAGCTTGCCCGCTCCAACCTGGCCCACCATCCGAACGTCACTGTTCAGACAGTCGCGTTTGAAGATTACCGTTCGGACACGCCCTTCGACGCGCTCGTCTCGGTGCAGGGGTTTCACTGGATTGCGCCGGAAACCGGACTCGCGCACGCCGCGTCGCTTCTGCGTTCGGGTGGGGCGCTGCTCCTGGCTTGGCATCAGGAGCGTTCGCAGGACACGGCTTTTTACAGGGCCACCGATCCTATCCATAGGCGTTTTGAAAACCCTTTGGAGCTTAAGCGTCCAGTACCTGACTTTGCACCGGACCGGTTTAGCAGCGCCCTTGCAGCCTCGCCCTTTTTCGAGAGTCTCCCTACATCGCGCTTTGCGTGGAGCTACCGCTACAGCAAAGCGCGTTATCTCGACCTGCTCCTGACATACAGTAACGTGCAGGCACTAACGGCAGAGGCTAGGGCGCACTTCCTGGCCGAGATAGCCGGAATTATCGACGCGCACGGGGTCGAGGTCGAACGGCTTTACGAAAGCGTACTCGTGTCGGCCCGTAAACGCGGGTAAAGAATTTTTCGCACGCCAGATTAGTTTGTTGGCAGCTCCACATCATCCTGAGCCGGACCCACCTGTAGACAGCTGGATTCCATCCCTGAAAGTACGTGGCAGTCGGGGCTTTACAAACCGATTGCATCTAAAACCAGGGTATTACCTGCTATAGGTAGCGAGAAGCCGCCGCAGCTCTCGAGCGCCGCAAACCCCTATTGGCTGGAATTAAGTTAGAGCAAACTAAGTTGCTCCGGCCTGAACCTTTTTAAGCCGCGCGTCCAGGTAAAAGGTGCCGAACGGAACCACCGACGCCACCATCGCCCCGATAAACCAGAGCGGCGACCATCTCAGCGCCAGGGTCAGTGCAGCCGCCGCCAGCGCGTAGAGGATGAAAAGAACGCCGTGCGCCGCGCCTACCACGGTAACGACCTCCGGCACCCCGGCCAGATACTTGAGCGGCATGGCGACGCCCAGCAGGACCAAAAACGACACCCCTTCGATGAGGCTGATCAGGCGCATTCGCCCAATATGAGTTGACACCATCTGAACCTCCGCTTCAAATTACCAGCTAACCCTAGGTTGCGACAGGGACAAAACGCCTGCCTCGGCGGCGGAACGTATCTGTTAGCCTAGCCTCATGCCAACGTTTGCCGACAGACTTTTCAGCCGCATCCGGACGACGGACTCACGCATCTGCCTAGGTATCGACCCGCGCCCCGAAGGGCACCCCTCGACGCACCCGGAGCGTTTTAACGGCGATCCCGCACAGGTCGCCCGGGCGGTCGTCTACTACTTTCAGGCCATTATTCAGGCGACGCAGGGCGTCGTGGCCTGCTACAAACTTCAGTCGGCCTTTTTCGAGGCACTCGGTATCCCCGGACTCATCGCGCTCGCGCAGCTTACCGCCGACGTGCGGGCGCGGGGCATCCCGGTCATTTTAGACGCCAAACGCGGTGACATCGGTGTGAGCGCGGAGGCTTACGCGCGGAGCTATCTGGCGGGAGGGGTTTTCGCGTCGGACGCACTGACCATAAACCCGTATCTGGGCGCGGACAGCCTGGAGCCGTTCGTCACCCAAGCGGTGAGGGCCGACCGTGGTCTATTCGTCTTGGTCAAAACGTCGAATCCGGGCGGTGGGGACGTCCAAGATGTAAAGCTCGAGGGCGGAGCGCAGCTGTTTGAACACGTAGCCGACCTCGTCACCCGCCTCGCCGGGCCGCACCGGGGCGGGTCCGGATACGCGCCGGTCGGGGCGGTTGTGGGAGCGACACATCCGGACGCTTTGAAGGCTCTACGCGAACGTCTTCCCTACAGCGTGCTGCTTGTGCCGGGGTACGGGGCGCAGGGCGGCGGGGCCGAGGACGTCGCGGCGGCGTTCGACGAGGAGGGGCTGGGGGCGGTGGTCAGCTCGAGCCGCGCGCTGACCTACGTAACTCAGGGGGCCGACTTCGCCGAGCGGGCACGTGAAGCCGCCGTGGAGATGAACGGTGCCATCAGCGCCGCGCTGGGATGAGTGGAGCAACCCGCCCGGTCAAACCCTCGTAGTGCCCTGCAATCACTTCGCGCTACGAGCAAAGCCCAATAAGCAACCACCGATTAGGCCGCAAGATTTTCTCAATGGACTTTTAGAGTACCGTCCGGTTCACGATACAAACCCCTACCCGTCATCACGGCCTCGCAGAGCACTGGCCATGATAACTGTCGGTAAGGGAGCGCAGACCTTAAAGCCCGTTACGCGCGCCGTTCAGAAAGGACACGATCTCCTGCGGGCTCATGTTTGTACGGAGCTGGGGCAACAGCCGTAGCAGCGCCCCAAATCCCACGCTCGGTCCTAGAAACAGCGCCGTATACCGCACCTTGTCAGCGACCTCCGGGGCCGTAAAGGTCAGGTACGACGCCTCCTGACCGACAGGAGCCTCGAGCAATAATTGCGGCGAAGGCGGCACGGTTTCGAGCAGCACCATCCGCGACTCGTTGGTTGCCAGAAAAAGCCGCTCGGCGGTATCGGCCCGCGTATAGACGTAGTTTTGGGGCGTCACCACGCAGTCGCCGAGGTGCGCGAGCGCCCCGGCGGTGTCGCCCTGCACGTCTATGGGCTCACCGGGTGGGCGCACCACGATCATGCGCGGGTAGACCCCGTTACGCAGCGTCGCCCAAAACGCGATGCGCTGGTCCGCCGCCGGGTCGAAGGCAAAGAGCGCAACCGGGTTCAGCACCTCCCCGGCGGCGTCGAAAATGGGCGCAAAGGAATCTAACAGCTCGTTATTCGAGGGCCGGGTCTCGTCTAAGACCGGGACCGGCAGCGCGTACCACCCCGCGACTTTGCTCAGGGCGGCGTGCCAGGCGTCGGCGGAGAACTCCCCGGGCAGCCACATCGGTTCTAGAAGTTGGCGGTCAGCGAGGTATGAAAACGCCTCGCGGTCAGGGTCGTCGGCGGTGACGGGCAGGTCGACGACCCGTTGCAAGGGCGGCAGCGAGGGCTCGAGCAGCTCGACGGCGCGCCTAAAGAGCCGCGCTGCGCTGCGCCCGGTTGCCGGTTGCGACAGCTCATTGATACTCAGCCCCGCGCGAACTTCATCGTAGCAGCGCTGCGCGAGCCCAGTGCTAGCTAAGGTGCTGAAAAGCAGGGTCAGCACCAGGAGGGCTAGAGAACGCCTGATCATTTGGCGAGTCTAGCTTACAGAAGCTGCGGGCGTGTGTGAAGGGGTTGAAGAGCGGGTGAGGCCCACACGGCGACGCACCGGCCTACTCGAGCGCCAGCACGAACGCGTACAGGTCGGGGCTGCCGGGGTGAAGCTCGAGCTCTAAGCCCGCAAAACGCGCCGTGAGCGCGCCGTGCAGCGCCTCCGCCCGCTCCCGGCCTATCGCAGCGCTATAGAACAGTGCGCCAATCTCATAGTCTCCGGCAACAGGCTCCACAAGCTCCGTCAAGCACCCCTCGGGCAAGTCGGCGGCGACCATAAGTTTACCGTCCTTAAGGCCGATAAAATCGCCTTCGCTGACCGCGACCCCGTCCACTGCTGCCGTGCGGCTTGCGGTCGTGACCTCCAGGGTGCAGGCGTGCTCGGCGGCTCCCTGCATCTCCGCGAACAGCGCGCTCACGTCACCACTTTCGCTGAAAAGAACTGCCGCCGCCAACCCCTGCCCCAGCGTGCGGGTCGGGAGGACCCACACCCGTTTTTCCGGAACCAGCTCGGCGACCCGCTCGGCAGCCATGATGATGTTTTTGTTGTTGGGCATGATGATGACATCCAGCGCGCCGACGCTTCTCACCGCGTCGGCGATGTCCTGCACGCTCGGGTTGTTCGTCTGCCCACCCCCGACGACGCGCGCGCCGAGACTCCGAAACACCTTGGTGACGCCGAAGCCCGCGCTGACCGCGACCAAGGCCGTTTTGGGCGGCGCGACCTCGCTCAGGTTCGCACCTGCTAAAATCTCCTGGTGCTGCTCGCTCATGTCCTCGACTTTGGAGCGCACCATGGTGCCGTAGCGGGCGACGAGGGCCAAGAGCTGTTCGGGTTCTTCGGTGTGGATGTGCCCCTTTACAAAGCCCTCCGCGCCGACGACTAAAAGCGAGTCGCCGTACGCCTTGACCTGCTCCTGAATCTCCTTGGTAGGCACCGTCACATTAGAGAGCAAGAACTCGGTGCAGAAGCCGAATTCCTGCTCTTCAAAACCCTCTTGCGCGCGCGCGGTGACGTTCGGCGGCGGCGGCAGATCACGGCCTTCAAACGAGGCGATGATGCCCTCTAAAACGCGCAAAAAACCCAACCCGCCGGAGTCAACGACGCCCGCCTGCTTGAGCAGCGGGAGCATCTCGGGCGTCTTTTTCAGGGCGTCGTCGCCCGCTTTCCAGGCGTCGCGGAGGACGTCCAAGGGGGAGCCCGAGGCCGCCTTTTCGGCCCCTTCGGCGGCGGAGCGAACGACCGTCAGGATGGTTCCTTCAACCGGTTTCATGACGGCGGCGTAGGCGCTTTTAGAGGCGCTCTTAAGGGCCTCGATCACCGCTTTCGCGCCGAGCGTGCTCTGGCCCTTGATGGATTCCGAAAAACCCTTGAGCACCTGACTTAAGATGACGCCCGAGTTGCCGCGCGCGCCTAGGAGCGACCCGTACGAGAGCGCGTGGGCAAGGGCCGCCATCGTTTTGGGACGCTCGTCGCTGAGCTGCCGCCGCACCGACTGCATGGTGAGGTGCATGTTGGTACCGGTGTCGCCGTCGGGAACGGGATAGACGTTGAGCGCGTTGACCTCGTCGACGTAGACGCCGAGCCAGTCGGTCGCAAAGGCGAAAGCGGTGGCGAGATCGCGGGCCTCGAGCCGGACGTGATCGGCCTTAACGTCCAGCACGGCCCACCCCCGCGACGTGAACGCCGACCCGCGTGATCACGACCCCGGCGAATGTCTTGGCGGCGTAGAGCACCCGCTCGCGGACCGACTCGGCGACCGCCGGAATGTTGACGCCGTAGGCGACCGCGACGTAGAGGTCGACGGCCGCCCTTTCGTCACCCTCGGCGCTGCGCGAAATCTCGACCCCTTCGTCGGCCTGTTGCGCGCCGAGAATGCGTTTGATACCCTCGCGGAGGTTTGCCGGGGACATCCCGATGATGCCGGGAACCTCGTGCGCGGCGAGGCCGATAAGGGTGGCGAGCGCCTCGTCGGTGACCGTAACGCGGTCTTTCGTTTGGAGCGGCGCGCCGCGACCCTTCTGGGGAACTTTCGAGGGCACCTCTTTAGGCACTTCAGACCGCGTTTTATCTGCCATGTCTCTCCCTGAGGCCAAGTGGGTTGCTTGGGCTACTATAGCGTTTTTCATAGATACTGAGCCGGTGGAACGCAGCTATCATCACCTAAAGTACGTTGCAGGTAGTTTAGCGTAGGCTGATTTTGGCTCAAACCAGATGATACCTGCTATATGTGCGGCAATCTTACCCTAAAGCTGTGAAAAACCCGTAACAGGACCCGAGCGCGAGAGCGGCTCCCACACCTCAATGTCTAAACTGCTCGCGGTGACGCGGTACTCGCCTCCCGCCACGACGAACGCTTCGACCTTGTGCAAAAGTCCTTCGAGCCCCACCCGGTCGCTGCTGATGGCCGTGACGCCGAGCGTCTCCCAGCTGTGCTCATTCAGCCCGTCGAGACGGGCCACCGCCACCGCAAAGCGCACCTTGAGCCGTTCGACCACGGGTTTTACAAGCGCCCGCTTCTCTTTGAGGGACCCCACCCAGGGCATCTCGAGGCGTGCCTGGTAGACGCCGATGTAGGTGTTGGCCCCCCTCACCTGCGGCCCCTCGAGCCCAGCACCCGCCCGTAGACGCGCTCGGGCGTGAGCGCGTAACTTTTGGCGGCGAGCGCCCGAGCCGCACCGTCGTCGGCTTCCGGCACCTGTACCTGCAAGTCGTACACGGCGGCGTCGTAGGCGCTCTTGGTGACGGCCTCTAAAAGCGCTTCACGCGCTCCGGAATCGGTCACATCGGACACGCTCAAACGGTTTACATAGACGGTGGGCCGCGTTCCGTTCCAGACGGCTTGAGCGAGGACGAAGCCGACCGTTTCGCCCTCACGTTCCGCGACAAAGGCGTGCCCGGTACGGACGTAGAAGCTGACGCTGCTTTTCGTGAGCACGGGTTCCAAACCGAAGTGCTCGGCGTAGCTTGCGTCTAGGGGCTCGAGCGCCTCTTGGTCGTCCGGGCTCAGCGGGCGGGCAAACGTCAGCGTCGCCACCCTAGCCTGTCCAACTGCCCGACTTGCCGCCGGTCTTGCTGAGAAGCCGAACGTCCTGAATCACCATCCCCTTGCCGTGTGCTTTAAGCATGTCGTAGAGCGTCAGGGCGGCGACGCTCGCGGCGACTAACGCCTCCATCTCGACGCCCGTCTTGCCGGTCACGCGGCAGGTCGCGGTGAAGTGAACCTGCGCCGAGGCTTCGTCAAGTTCACCCCGCACCGAGACCTTGGTGAGCGGCAATGGGTGACAGAGCGGTATGAGTTCACTCGTGCGTTTAGCGGCCATGATGCCCGCGAGTTCGGCGACTGCGATAGGGTCGCCCTTTTCAGGGCCAGCGTTCAGCGCCGCTAAAACCTCAGGGGTGAGGAGGACGCTCGAGCGCGCCGTCGCCTCACGGAACGTGTCAGCTTTTTCCGACACGTCAACCATGACGGCTTTGCCGTTTTCAAAGTGGGTCATAGAGTAATTATAGGTCAAGCGTTTAACCTCTTCAGTCAAAGCTCCTGTCTATAATCTTCTATGGACCCGTTTGCTAATTCCTACGAAACTTACCGAGAGCGATTTCAAAGTTTACTTTCCAAATCACGTCGTTTGCTATTTGAAGAGCACGCCTGAGTAGAGCAGATTGAAGGCGGCGATCTTGAGGTTGACGCGGGTTTTAAGCGAGGCGAAGGTCTTAACTTGAGCCGCATGAAGCGTCAGGGAGCGGACTAGGGAGCTAAAGCTCGACTCAATGCGTTTGCGAGCGTTGCTCATCCAGCCCTTCCAATCGTCCTTTTGAGCCATGTTCTTGCGCTTCGGCGTGCAGGCCGTAGAGCCGATATAAGCTTTGTCGCCAAGGATGAGATGCGCTTCTAGACCCTCCAAAAGCTCACCTGCTAGCGTCACATCGCTGTGGTTGGCCGGAGCAAAGGTCCACCTCTCGAACAGTCCTCGTTCGTCGGTCAGGGCGTGGAGTTTGAAGCCGTAAACCATCCCCATGGTTGAGAAGCCTTTAGCGGCTTCGGGCAGCTTCGCCCACGCCGCTCGTTTCCCCTTAGCTATCGGCAAGGGCTTGCTGTCGATTAGGTGCAGCCGCGACTGCCCAGCGACTACTGAGAGCGCCAGCGCCGCCAATAGTGGCTCAGCGTTCCTGAGCACGCGGTGGTAGCGGCTGTACTCGGGCAGGCTTGGAAAGAGATCGCCAAACCGCTGCTTGACAATCCAGTACCACGTGCTCTCATACGGTTGTGCCAACAGCTCGCCCATCACTGCAATAGTCAACAACTCACTGATGCTGGCTTTTTGCCTGCTGTGTTTGGGGAGTTGCGCTTGGTAGGGCTCGAGCCAGTCGTCGATGTAAACGTAGACGTGCAAGAACAGCTCGTCGAGGCTACGCTGATAACGGGGATGAGGGGCCATGGTAATCCCACCATCCCCCTTCTCCTGCCCTTAAACTAGATAGCAAACGACGTAATCAACTTACGATGAGCGTTTTGAAGAAGCGCTAGAGATTTGGAAGGCGCTAGTTGGTATTTTCGAGAGTTTGGCAAAGCGAGCCGAAGCACTTCAAGCATTTGCTGAGGCCATACAAGCTAGCACAGAACCTTGGACAGCATATAACCACCACAACTACCGGCTTTTTACGGGGGTTACTCGTTTCTATACTGAGCAAGACCGTGAAGTGTTGCTAGAACTTCCACTTGGGGCTGAGCTTGTAACTCTTTTAGATGAAAGCGAAGCTTACAGGCTACAGATTTCGGTGCTTCAAGAAGCCATTGAGGAAGTGATTTTGGATGCCTGGCATCGGAGGAATCCACGTTTCTCGTCAATGGGCATCATAGCTTCTGATACTCAAAGTGAAAGCTTAAAAGATGTAGCGCGTGCTCGTCGCTGACACGTCGGCGCTCTTTGCTTTTCTCAACCGCCGCGACCACAACAACAAAGCCGTCGTCAGGCTCTTTTTATCGGAAACTCCTCCAATCATCGTGCCGGTCGCTGTTCTCAGCGAACTCGCTTGGATGGTTGAGACCAAAGTCGGACATCACGCTATGGCAGCGTTTTTAGACGATTGTCAGAACGGCGGTTTCAGCCTCGTCTAACAAGAGGCTGACGTACCCCGAATACAGGAGCTGATGCGGAAGTATGCCGACTTGCCGCTGGGGTTTGCCGACGCAGCGGTGATTGCGCTGGGTGAGGGCGGTTCAGGCAGGGTAGCTACGACTGACCGACGACACTTTACCGTTGTAAGGACGATAAAACCCCTTAAACTTCTTCCCTGAGCTAAAAAGTCACCTTCGCAAACAGGTAAAA
Organism: uncultured Truepera sp.; assembly: GCA_902806425.1. GTDB lineage: Bacteria > Deinococcota > Deinococci > Deinococcales > Trueperaceae > Truepera. The sequence continues at coordinate 33,933 of CADCWP010000316.1, read as the reverse complement.
TCGGTTGTGATCGCCTTTCCTACACCCCGCACCCTTCAGGAAGCTACCGCCATTCAGCGCGACCTCGCCGCCCGCGTCAGTCTTACGGGCGACCTTTCGCACGTGCGTACCCTGGCGGCACTCGACGCCTCATATAAACGCGATGAGGCGCTCGTAGCAGCGGCAGTCTTGTGGGACTGTGAGTCCCAAGAGGTGCGTGAGGTTGGTTTCGGCGCGGTAGACCCCGATGGCGTTTTTCCCTACGTGCCGGGTTATCTATCGTTTCGTGAAGCCCCGGCCTACCTGGAGGCGCTTGCTAACCTCTCCGCACCGCCCGACCTACTTCTAGTCGACGGTCAGGGCGTCGCGCACCCGCGCGGCCTCGGCATCGCCGCGCACTTGGGGGTACATCTGGACCTACCGAGTCTCGGCGTCGCCAAAAGTCTCCTGTACGGCAAACCGGCGGCGGAGCTCTCTAATGAAGCCGGGAACGCCGTGCCGCTCATCGCCAAGGGCGCACAGGTCGGTTGGGTCTACCGTTCCCGTACGAACGTCAAGGCGCTCTACCTCTCGCCGGGGCACCGGGTCGGGTTTGACGCGGGGCTGGCGTTCGTCCGGGCGCTGCCGGGGCGCACAAAGCTGCCGGAGCCGCTACGTCAGGCGCACCTGTGGGCGGGGCGAGCGCGCAAGGAAGGGTTGAGGGGACGTACCGATAGCGCAAGCAGTTAACGGGCCGAACGGACTCAGCTTTTTGATCTCTTAGCTGCCTGAAGACCCCTAAACCAGGTCGAACCCGGTCCACGGCGTATACCCGGCCTCGGCGAAATAGAGGCCATGCGGCGGTACGTTCGGCCCCATACGGCGGCGGTCTTTAGCGGCTAGGAGTTCCGGAATACGCTCCGGCGTCAGCTTCCCCTCCCCGACCCACACAAGCGTGCCGACAAGCGCCCGCACCATATTTCGCAAAAAGCCGTCGGCGGCGACGTGCAGCGTGAGGTCGGCTCCTGAGACGTGCAGGCGGCACAAAAACACCGTCCGGACCGTCGGGCGCACCTCTTGGGTAGCGAGTGCGGCGAAGTCGCGTGTGCCCTCAAACTGTGGGGCAGCCCGCTGCATGGCGGGGGTGTCGAGGCGCTGCGGCAAAAAGAGCACCCGCTGCCGGTCCAAGGCCGACCCCGTCACCCCACCCCGAAGCGAGCGCAGCCGGTACATGTAGCGGCGATAGCGGCACCCGAACTGCGCCTCGAAGTCCGGGCCGACCTCCTCAGCGTCCAATACGCGAACGTCACCCGGCAGGCGGGCGTTGAGGGCCGCCGGAATGTTGGCTACCGGAATGCCGTCGTCGGTGTTGTAGTGCGCCGTCATGGCGAGGGCGTGAACCCCGGCGTCGGTGCGGCCTGCGGCCATGACCCTGGGAACTGCGCCGGGAACGTCGGCCAGGGCAGACTCAACGACGCCCTGAACCGTCCGCTCCCCGGTTTTGGCCTGTACCTGCCAGCCGTAAAAGGAGCTGCCGTCGTACTCGAGCGTGAGTTTAATGCGCCGCACGAGTTTTGCGGGGTGCGATTCCAAGCCGCTGCGCGAGCCACGGCGTCAGGTAGAGGCCGATATAGGCGACCGCGAAGTAGCGGATAAAACCACCTAAAGGGTTGCGCTTGAAGTCTTCGGGTAGCAGCAGACTCGAGGCCGTAAGCGCCGCGAAGACGAACACGATGCCGACAAAAGCCACCAGCAGGCGCGGGCCGAGCCGTGCGGGGGGTTTGTAGGGCAGCAGCAGAGGCGCGCTGCCAAAGGCCGCCATCGCCCCCATGATAAGGCTCGACTCGAGGCCGGGCGGCGGCAGCACGAGCAGCAAAAAGAGCGGTATCAGAAAGCCTGCAAGCGCCCTCATCGGTCTCGGAACGCCCTTGAGACTCGCCCATACCGGTTCGGCAAAGGCCACCACCACCGTATAAAACGCGCCGATAAGGAGCCCACCGACAACATCGACCAAAAAATGCATCCCCAGATAGAGCCGGGAAAGCGAGATCAAAGCGACGAGCAGCACCGCTACAGCCCAGAACCAGGGACGTTTAAGCCAACTCGCGGCGTATCCCCAGAACGTCAGGCTCATCTGCGCGTGGCCGCTTGGGAACCCCGGCCCGCTCGTCGGGATCGCTTCAGGTGTGCGCGCTACCGCAGGATCGATAAGAAACGGTCGCTCCGTCCCGATCAAGCCTTTAAGGTGGAAATTTAGATAAAACCCGAAGAGGACAAAGAGGCCCAACCGCTGCCCGAGGCGCGCGTCTAAAGCCAGATAGGTACCGAGCAAAAAGATAATGTACGCCTCTGTGCTGCCCAAGTCGCTCATAAGGCGAAAAAAATGGTCGAGGGTCGGCGAGGCGAACTGTTGGACAAAGGTGATGGTCTGCATCTTTAAGGGTAGTTTAGCAAGCCCTGGTCAGCCGAATACCCACGCGGTCCGGGTTCTCGCAGCCCCTACCCGCACGGCGTTGTCCGGAGCCCGGCTGAAGCCGATTCGGAGAGGTTGAGCGAATCGGGGAGCGCCGGATGTTGGACCGAGCTACGGCTTCTGCTCAAGCACGCCTTTAGAAACATGAAGCGGGTATACGCGAGCAAAAACTTTGGCCGACGCGTGTCAAGAGTTGAGCACTCTATAATCGAAGCCACAGCTCCCCAGCTAAGAAAGGGTTTTTATGAGTAAGGCGTTTCTTAAAGACGACGCTCAAGGCGAACGGATCATCGTCGCGGCCCGCCCGCCGCTGCCCCCCGGCACCCCCAACTACGTCACGCCTAGAGGGTTGCAACTGCTCCAGACCGAACGTGCCGCACTGATCGCCGAACGTGCGCGGCTCGGGGACGGTAAAGATGACGGCGCGAATGACGACGCAGAGCGGGCGCGGCAACTTGCGGCGCTGCGCGAGCGCCTAGAGGGGCTCGAGGGCCGTCTCTCGAGCGTCCAAGTCGTGCAAACAGCACTGCAAGGCGAAGTCGGCTTCGGCGCGACCGTCACCGTGCGGACGCTTTCAGGCAGATTCGCCGGTGAGGAACGCCGTTTTACGGTTGTTGGGGTTGACGAGGCGGCCACCGATGAGAACCGCGTAGCCTTCACCGCGCCCATCGCCCGCGCGCCCAGTGGCCCAAAGGTCGGGGAAAAAGCGCATATGCAAACCCCTCGCGGCAAGCAGACCCTCGAAGTTGTCGCCGTCGACTACGAGCAGGCGTGACCTGACAGGGTTCGCGTAGGCCAGTGAGCCCTCTCCACGCCGTCGCCGTGACAGCATAGAGAGATGAAGACAACGGCCTCTGAAGCGCTTTTTGCCCGCGCCACCGAGCTCATTCCGGGCGGCGTCAACTCGCCCGTTCGGGCCTTCGGCTCGGTCGGCGGCAACCCCAGGTTTATCACACAAGCTAGCGGCGTCACCCTCACTGACGCCGACGGCAACGCGTATCTCGACGCGGTCGGGTCGTGGGGACCGATGATCTTGGGCCACGCGCATCCGAAAGTGGTTGCCGCAGTTCAGGCAGCGGCGCAGCACGGCACCTCATTCGGAGCGCCCACAGGCCGTGAGGTCGAGCTGGCCGAGCAGGTCTTGGCACACTACCCCGGCTGTGAGCGCGTTCGCTTCGTCAACTCTGGCACCGAAGCGACTATGAGCGCACTTAGAGTGGCGCGAGGGGCGACCGGGCGCGACTTCATCATCAAGTTCGCCGGGAACTACCACGGCCACGCCGACGCGCTTCTCGTGGCCGCCGGATCGGGGGCGCTGACGACAGGCGTTCCCTCGTCGGCGGGCGTCCCGGCGGATACGGCCAAAACGACGCTTGTCGCGCGGTACAACGATCTGGACTCGGTGCGCGAGCTGTTCGAGGCGCGCCCGGACGAGATCGCCGCGGTTATCTTTGAGCCCGTCGTCGGCAACATGGGCGTCGTCACTCCAACCCAAGAGTTTTTAAGCGGCTTGCGCGGGTTGACTCGTCACTACGGCGCGCTGCTGATCGCCGACGAGGTGATGACCGGGTTCAGGCTCGCCCCCGGCGGCGCGGTTGAGCACTACGGTATCGACGCCGACCTGGTGTGCTGGGGCAAGATCATCGGCGGCGGGCTGCCGGTCGGGGCGTATGGCGGCAAGGCAGACGTTATGAACAACGTCTCGCCGGTCGGCAAGGTCTACCAGGCCGGGACACTCTCGGGCAATCCTCTGGCGATGGCGGCGGGGATTGCAACGTTCGAGGCGATGGCTGAGGCACCTGACTTGTACGAGGTCTTAGAGGCGCGAGGGGCGCAGTTGGGGGCGGGCCTCCGCGCCGGGGCCGAGCGGCACGGCGTCCCCGTCACAGTCAACCGCGTCGGCTCGATGATCACAGTCTTCTTTACCGAGGGGCCGGTGACGGATTTTGAGAGCGCTAGCACGACGGATACGGAACAGTTTAAGAGGTGGTTTCACGGTCTGCTGGAGCGCGGCGTCTACTGGCCCGCGAGCGCTTATGAGGCGGCGTTTTTGTCGTACGCGCATACGGAAGCCGACATCGAGAGGATGATTCGAGCAGGAACAGAAGCGTTTCAAGGCGTAGCGTCGGCTGTAGCTGTTTAAGAGGCTGAGGGTGAAACACCGTCATCTATTCCTGCTTTTAGTTACCGCGCTCGTTTGGGGTGGCGTCCACGCCCAAGCACCCGCATTCAACACACCTGTGAGCGAGGTGCTCGAGGTCTTCACTCCACCGCAGCAGGGCACCCCGGTGCTCCTCAAGATAAACGAGTGGTATCTCCTACAAGCTCATCCCGTCACGCCGTACAGAAACGAGCGGGGTGACGGGATGGTGCCTCTGCGCGTGGTGGGGGAACTTTTGGGCGCACAGATGTACCTTGATACATCACAGAAGTCCGGCCTTATCGTCGGTAAGCGCTATAACAACACCAACCACAAAATCGAATTCAAAGCCGACTCTTCAACCGTTCAGGTAGACCAAAACACCTTAGAGGTCGCCTCTACACCATACTGGATGGAAGCGTCAGGCGAGCTGATCGTACCCCTTGATCCACTCTTAGAAACCTTTGGCATAGAAACAAGAGAGACGCATGATGACTATATCCTTCCACTGGCTAGTCTTGCGACAGCGGGATACTTCGCTCTACTTGAAGGTTACGAGAGCGCGGGAGGATGGATACCGTCAGGTTACGTAGAGGCAGAACACCTTATCCCCCGAAACGTGACCGTGCGCCGCGTGCTCGAAGATGGCGCACGGGGAGGGCCGGGGTCTCTACATATCGCACTTGACTTAAAGCAGATTTCTGGCCCACCCATCCCGCAAGGGCAACAAGGCTTTTTTACGCTTGTTTTCAAGGATGGCGGCGTCACACTTGGAGGGCGCGACACGGCGATAGTGCTCGGACCTGGCAATGAGGACCCCTGTAGAAAACGTGAAGGCGGGTTCAGATGTCAACAAGCGTTTGGAGAAGCCAAACCTGACTACGTTGTGGCGCTCGTACGTGTGAGAGAGTAACGTCGGTGGACCTTAACAGCTTCAAGTCATGCTCACGACGTAGTTTGAGAAGCCCAAGCGGTGGAATGTAACTATGCCGCTGCCCCCCCAAGGAGATACCATCGCCGCTATCGCCACCGCCCCCGGCGTCGGGGCGGTCGGCATCGTGCGGCTGTCGGGGCCGGAGAGCTACACGGTCGGTGCAAGACTCTTTGCGCCCCATAGTGGCCGTTGTGTAACGGACCTTCCGGCGGGCCGGATCGTGTACGGGCGCGTTACGGACGGCGAAGAACTCGTCGACGAGGCGCTGCTCCTGACTTTCCGCACGCCGCACTCATATACTGGCGAGGACGTTTTAGAACTGCAAACGCATGGCGGCCCAGCGGTCTTGCGTCGCGCGCTCGAGCTTTGTTTAAGACATGGCGCGCGCCTCGCGCAACCCGGCGAGTTCACGCTCCGCGCTTACCTCTCCGGGCGGCTCGACCTGGTGCAGGCCGAGGCGGTTTTGGACCTCGTCAACGCTCAGAGCGATAGCGCCAGACGAAGCGCCGCGTTGGGGCTTTCTAAAGCGCTCACCGAGCAACTCGACCTCATCCAGAGCGACGTGACGAGGGTGTACGGAAACCTTCAAGCCGTCTTCGACTATCCGGATGAGGGCGTGCCGGACGCGGACTTTATAGAGCCGTTGGGCAGGGCCGTAGGCCGCATCGACAAGCTGTTGGCGACCGCCAAAGCGGGCCGGATCGCGCAGCGGGGGGCGCGGCTGGCGCTCATCGGCAAACCCAACGCGGGCAAATCAAGCCTGCTGAACGCGCTTCTAGGCTACCGGCGCTCGTTGGTGTCGGACGTGCCGGGAACGACGCGTGACTATCTCGAGGCACCCCTGGACATCCTAGGCGTGCCTGTGACGGCAGTCGACACGGCGGGCATCCGCGATACTGGGGACGCCATCGAAGCATCCGGTGTCGAACTCGCGAAAAGCATCGCACGTAACGCCGACCTGAGCTTGCTGCTGCTCGACACGAGCACGCCGCTAGAGCCGGAAGATCTGGCCTTGATCGCCGAGCTGGACCCCGCCCGCCTGCTCGTAGTCGCCAGCAAGACCGACCTGAGCGCCGTGTGGGGGCCTCAGACCCACGGAATCGCTACGCTGAACGTTTCCGCAACCACAGGTGAAGGCTTGGAGACGCTCCGGCAGACGGTGCGCGAACGGCTCATTGGCGACGCCGGGGGCACCGAACTGTGGCTCGGCGGTGAACGACAGGTCAGTGCGCTGGAGACGGTGCGCGAAAACCTGCTGCGCGCTCAAGCCGCGCCCGATGACCTCGCCGCACTAGACTTGGAGGACGCGCTCCGGACGCTCGCCGAGCTGACAGGCCGAGGCGACATCGCCGAGGAGACTCTAGAGCACATTTTCAAAAACTTTTGTGTCGGTAAATAGCTTGCCTCCGCTAAGAGACGCAGGCACTTCTTTTGTCCCCCACGCGGTCGTGGCGTCACTATTCGTAAACACCCTGTCGCAAGGTGTTTTTTAGCCAAGCGTGTGGGCTCGAGCCCGCTTACGGTCAGCCAAGTAGCCCGTTAGGGCAGCTCGAGCACCGCCATACCCATCTCCCCTAAGGTCAGCGTCTCCCCTACTTCTTTTTTTGTTAGAAGCTCCGTCGCTCCGGCATACGCCGAGGTCTCAAGCTGCGTCTCGTCGCCAAAGTTCGCCAGCACCAAGGCGCGCGCTCCCTCATACTCGCGGACGAATCCCAAAACATCAGGGTTCTCCTGAGACTCCAAGATCAGCGTCCCCTGTGCCAGTGCCGGGTGCGCCTTACGCAGTGCAACCAGCGCCTTGTAGTGGTTTAGCAGCGAGTCGGGCTGTGCCACCTGCGCCGCCACTGTCAGCTCAGCGTCGTCGCTGCTGAGGGCGTACCAAGGTGTCCCGGTGGTAAAGCCTGCGTTTTCAGAAGCATCCCACGGCATCGGCGTGCGCTTCTCCTCGTCGGCGTCGCCGGGGCCGTTGGGCAGGCCCAGTTCCTCACCGTAGTAGATAAAGGGCACACCCGGCAGCGTCAGCAGCAGCCCCGCCGCCAGCTTCAGCCGCGCCTCGTCGCGCCGCAAAAAACCAAGAGCCGTACCGGGCCGAATTTGATCGTGGTTGGAGATGAACGTCGCGGAGCGCGCGTTTTCAGGATAGAGCTGCCTGTCCTCACCCAAAACATAGGCCAGCCCCGCCGGGTTGCGGTCTTGCACCGAGGCGATGAGCGCCGTGAAGAGCGGGTAGTTAAACGACACGTCGAGCTGCGCCCGCTCGTGATAGCGAACGATGGTCTCAGTGTCGGTCCAGGTCTCACCTACAAGGTACGCGTCTTCGTTCACCGACTTGATAAACGCCTCGAAGTCGCCGACCCAGGCGACGTTCTCCGGCGTGTTGGCGATGATGCCCTCGTTCTCAAGTATGTGCTGGATGGCGTCGACCCGGAAGCCGTCCACGCCCATATTCAGCCAGTAGCGGGCAACGCCTTGCATTTCTTTTAGCACCGCCGGGTTGCGGTAATTCAGGTCAGGCATCTCACTCCAAAAAAGGCCCAGGTAGTAGGCGTCGTCGGACGGATGCCAAGCGGGGCCGCCCAAACCTCTCCAGCCGGGGTCCTCATTGCGGAAGCTGTAAAAGTTTCGGTAACGCGAACCACCCGCCTCGGCCTGCACGAACCACGGATGCTCGGACGACGTGTGGTTGACGACCAAATCCAAAATCACATCCATGCCACGTTCGTGAGCGGCGGCCAGAAACGCCTTGAGGGCTTCAAGCGTGCCGTAGTCGGGGTTGACACTTTTGTAGTCCGTCACGTCGTAGCCGTGGTAGCTCGGGCTCGCGTGGAGCGGCATGAGCCAAATCCCGCCGACGCCTAAGTCTTGGAGGTAATCCAGACGTTCGGTCGCACCCTTCAGGTCGCCGACGCCGTCGCCGTCAGAGTCTTGGAACGAACGCAAAAAGATTTCGTAAAAGACCGTTCCGTCGGCGGGTTGGGCCGCTGCCACACCGAAAAGCGCCAGCAGCACGAGCATACGTTTTTTCATAGCCCATTGTAGCAGGGCACCTCAAGCGGTCTCTAACGTTTCCAAAGCGGCGTGATACCGCGCCTCTATAATTCCCTTCGCCTCCGGGCAGAGCTTGCCGTAGGAGCGCCTCAGCTTGGCGGCGACCCAGGCGGCGCCTGCTCCAACGCTCAGACCCTTCTCGACGTAGGCGAGCCTCAGCAACGACGGTACCTGCGCGATGTGCGCCATCCCGTCGGCGGACGCCACACAGCGAGCCTCGAGCGTCTCCGGCTCCAGCCCCCGACTCGCCCGGTGCGTGAGGATGCAGGCCGCGACCCATTCGGTCCGCTCCGGCGGATAGTTCAACGCGCCCAAAAGCCGCCGCGCTTCGTCGGTGCCGTGGCGGTGGTGCTCAGGCTCGAGGCGCACGTCTTTGATACCGGCGTAGTCGTGCAAAAGCGCGGCGAGTTCGACGATCTCGGCGTCGGCCCCTAACACAAGGCTCAGCTCACGGCCAAAGCTCACCACGAAAACGATATGGTGCGTCCAGATGCCGTAACCAAAAGCGTTGGTGGGGGCCGCGCACGCCCGCTCGGCCACGGCGCGAACAGCTTCCAGGGTTTGCGTCACGCCCCAAGGGTACGCTGCGGAGGGCTTCTAATCTACAAGGTGATAGGCTCTTGCCTATGAAGCTTTCTCGTCCCCTGCTTCCGCTCCTGCTCGTGCTGAGCGCCGGGTGCGGCGAACTCGACGCGCCCGGTAACGGTGAGGCGCTGAGCCTGTTCAGCTCGACTATCGACCCGGCCTATATCGGTGAGGACTACACCTTCGACTTCGTGGTGACCGGCGGGCTCGCCCCCTACAATTTCGAGGTGCGGAGCGGGCGTTTGCCGCCGGGCCTGACCCTCGAGAACGGCTCGCTGAGCGGGACGCCAACCGAGGTGGGCAGCTTCGACTTCTCGCTTCAGGTCTCGGACGCCAACCTCTCGCAGGCGGTCGAGGACTACACCGTTTCTGTAACGACCGCGCCCCCCGCCGAACTGGTCTTAAACGTTCCGGCGACGACGGTCAGCAGCGCGGTGCGGATTCCTATCAGCGTGCGCGAGGCGCGGAGTTTGCAGGCGCTACGGACGCAGGTGACGTGGGACGAGACGCTGTTTACCTTCGTCGGCGGCAGCGTGCGCGCCGCGCAGGGCAGCCTGACGGTGTTGCAGAGCGCCCGCGAGGGGCAGCTGAGTGTCGACCTAGCCTTTTTAGGGCCGAGCTTAAACGGGGACGCCGAACTGTTCTCGTTCGAGCTGCGCCCCGTCGAGCCCAACACCCTGACGCTCGAGGCCCGCACCGAGTACAGGTCGCGCGAGGGCGAGCACGGTTTCTCGAGCACTCAGGACAGCGCCGACTCAGGGGACGAGCAGACCGAGGGAACGGGTGAGACGGATGGCAGCGGGATAGACGAGGATGATTTGAATGACAATGGGATACCCGACAGCCAAGAGGAGACGGACGATCCAGGGGACACCGATGGCCTTTAAACCTGTGAAAAACGCTTTGCTGACGGCACTTCTTATGCTCAGCTTCGCCTCGGCGACGACCTACCGGGAGCTGAGTTTGGACGAACTTATTGCCCGCGCCGAGCTGGGGTTTTCGGGCACGGTGTCGGAGGTCAGTGTCGAACCCAGAGAGGGCGAGCCGTATACGCAGGTGACGTTCACGGTCTCGAGGCCGCTCACGGGTGAGCTGGAGGAGACCGTGACGCTCTCTTTTTACGGCGGCACCCTGCCGGACGGCCGGAGCGTGGAGGTCGAGGGAATGCCCGAGTTCAGGCGCGGCGACGAGGTACTCGTGCTGGCCTACGACGCCCCCTTCTACTCGCCCATCGTGGGCTTTTCGCAGGGACTCTGGCGCGCGACGCCAGGCGGTTTCGAGGACCTGACGGGGCGACTCCTGAGCCTAGACGACGCGGGCCGAATCCTCCGTGACGGTGAAGGAGCCGACCAGACGGCGGTCTTGGACGCCCTCGCCGCACGGCTCGAGGCGGCCCAGTGAGTCGGTTTCAGGTAGGTCGGGTTGGGAGCCGCCTCCTCAAATGGCCCCTTTTCACCGCGCTCGTCTTGGGTGGTTTAGCCTTCGCTTTCGACTACCGCATTGACGCTGAAGGCGGCCCTGAGGGGTTAAGCGAACGCGTCGAGCGTGCCGGTGCCCGCTGGAGCGGGGTGGAGGGCAGCGAGTTCGAGGCCAGCGAGACCGAGGACGCGCCCAACGTCATCCGCTACGGCGACGGCGAGCGCTTCGGCAGCGACACCTTTTCACTGACCGTTCAGCGCACCCCGAACCCGACGACCGAAGTTCTTCTAAACCCCGCCGAACCGAGTGACCGGGCCTTGACGCATGAACTCGGGCTGCTCGGCGGTCTCAGCGCGGCTCCCGGAACGCGCAGCGTGATGAACCCAGCGATCCCGCAGGAGGCGGACGCCGAGCTGACCCCCGCCGACGAGGCGGCGCTCCGGGCGCTCGCGGCGTTTGTTGCCGAGGACATCAATCAGGACGGCGTGGTGGACTTTTACGATCTGGCCGACTTCAGCACGGCGTTCGGTGAGACCGGCGTCAGTTTGCCCGCCGACATCGACGACAACGGCGTGGTCAACCGCGCCGACCTAGACCGCTTGCGCGACGCCTACACTTTCGGCGCACCCGCCGAAACGCCTCCCGAAACGGGTGGGGCACCGGGCATCGGGAGCATGTCGGGGGGCAGTATGTCAGGCGGCACGGTATCAGGAGGCACGGTATCAGGAGGCACAGGGTCGGGCGGCAGTGTGTCCGGCGGGGCAACGTCGGGGGGCGGGTATTAAGGTTGTGTGGTGGAGTGGGTATAGCTAAGCGAGATGTCCGAGCGGTACAGGTGGACATGCCAGCAAACTCCCGACCCACGGTGAAGCGTTGGTCTCGAGCTCTCACCCGTCAGGCACCGTGACACCTTCTTGGTCAATGCTCACGCTGCGTGTAAGGTAGTAGACGATGAGGCTCGCTGTTCTGGGTGATATTCACGGCAACTTAGCGGCGCTCGAGGCCGTCCTGGAGCACGCCTACCGTTTGAACCCGGACGGTTTCGTCGTAGTCGGCGATATCGTCGTCGGTGCAGCCGACTCGCTGGCCTGTTGGGAGCGCGCCAAAGCGCTGGGGTGCCCCATCCTGCGCGGCAATCACGAAGCGTATGTAGCGACGTTCGGCACGGCGGCGGCACCCCCGGCCTGGGCGACGCCGCAGTTCGCGCCGGTCGCTTGGGCGGTGCGGCAGTTGGGTGAGGCGGTGCGCCGGACGCTCGGACGGTTGCCCCCGAGCCTCGGCCTGCCGGGAGCGCCCGACCTGCTGTTCGTTCACGCTTCGCTCCGCAGCGACCACGACAACTTAAACGCTTATACCTCGGAAGAAGTACTCACGGAGATGTTTCCGAACCTGAGGGCGCGTTACGTCGTCCGTGGACACGACCATGTGGCGGCTACCCGCCTCTGGCGGACGCACCAGCTCATCACGAACGGCTCGGTCGGGATTCCGCTGAGCGGCCTCCCCGAAGCGCAGTACGCGGTGCTCACTCGCCACAAAGACGGCTGGCAGCCTGACTTTTACTCAGTGCCCTACGACGTCGAGGCGACGCTGAGCCGTTTTGGGGCGTCGGGCTACCTCGAGGAAGCGGGACCGATGGCGCGTCTTTTCTACCGTGAAGTCGCCCACGCCACGCCGCAGCTCATCCCGTTTCTACGCGGTTACGCGCGCTGGTCGGCGGGCGGCGCGCTCAGTTTGGAGCGCGCGGTAGGGGCGTTTATCCGCTTCGGTTGGCCCTGACGTGCGGTGCAAAAGCAAGCCCCTCGAAAGTGGCGGCGAGCACCCCCACGGCCCGCTCGAGTTCAGCGAGTTCGACGTGCTCATGGGGCGTGTGGTCCAGGGCCGAATCGCCGGGGCCGTAGGCCAGCATCGGCACGTTCCAATGCGGCGCGACCACGTTCATATCCGCCGTGCCGGTTTTGAGTTTAAAGCGGGGAACGCCTCCCGCTGCGCGTATGGCGACGCGAAAGGCCCGCGTGAGCGCGGTGTCTTTAGGGCCGCGGTAGGGCTGCTCGCGCCCGAGAACCTCTGCTCTCAGACCGGGGAACCCGGAGCCCAGCGCCGCGAGCAGCTCCCCTTCGGCCCGCTCGGGCGGCCACGCGGGCGGCAAACGCAGCCCGATCACGGCTTGCGCCCTCTGCGTGAGGCCGTCGGAGTCGGTGTTCAAGCTTTGCAGCGCCGCCTGCACCCGGTCGAAGCCCGTACCCGAAACGCCTTCAGCCCAAGCTTTGACCCGCCCCCAGCAGGTCACGGCGTCTTCGGCGGCGGTCGTGTCGTCTCCGGCGCTGTGGAAGTTGGGTTTCTCGAGGCTCAGCTTTAGAACCAAGCGCCCCTTATAGCCTAAGGTCAGGGCGTCCCAACCGGAGGGTTCGCCAACGATGACAAAATCGGGCTTGGGGTACGTTAGCAGCGCGTAGCGAGCACCCTTGCTCGTGGGCGCTTCCTCCTCAACCGCGCCGATCAGGGTCAGGGTAAGCGCGTCCTTTACGGCATCGGAAAGCGACGCCGCAGCCGCTACCGCCGCGCAGAACGGCCCCTTGGCATCGACCGCACCGCGCCCGTAGAGGGCGCCGCCCTCCACCCGCACCGGAATATCGCCCGGAACCGTGTCGATATGACCCAAAACGTAGACGCCCACCGGCCCCGTGCCAATGCGCCCGACCGCGTTTCCCGCGGCGTCGACGAAGGCTTCGTCGCAAAAGGCCCCCATCTGCGAGACCAAAAAGTGGGCGACCCCGACTTCGGAACCCGACGGGCTGGAGATGGTTAGGGTGCGCTCGAGGAGGGTAGCGGCGTCGATCACCCCCCAATTCTAGCGGGCAGGCGGTCCCATACTTTAACCTAGACCCCAACCTCAGCTGCGCGCGGTAGTGAGCGGTATGGGACGCGGCTTCGGTGCCCGCAGATGACCGGGCAGAAAGCGGCGTTCGACGACCCGGTAAAACAGGTACGAGCACCCGAGCACGACGGGTAGCGCCACGAACAGCATCATCAAAAACCGCACGTCCGAGGAGAGCGTCAGATGAAGCGTGAGCAGGTTAAACAGTCCTAACAGCGGGCTGTGAACGAGGTAGATGCTGTACGAAAAGGTTCCTAGCAGAACGATGGGGCGGCAACCCAAAAAGTTCAGACGCGGTGACGCACGCCCCGCACGCTCCGTAAGCGTGTAGTGGACCAAGATTAGGCCCACGCCGAAACCTATCAGGGTCTCGTTCAGGTAGGTCGGGAGCCGGAGATAGGTGTCGCCGACGACCAAGGTTGCGAGCACCAAAGCGGTTCCAAACCCCGCCAGAGGACGCCACGGCAACCGCCGCACCCGCTCCCAAAACGGCGACGGCGAAAACGCCACAACTGCGCCCGCCATACCCAGGGCGAACAACCCGAAATACCAGGGGTGCAGCCAGCGCAAACTCAGCTGCGACGGCAGCAGAAGCTGCGGCACGATGCTTAGAGAGAGCGCGAAGGCGACCGTGGCGGCCAAGTTCAGCCGCCGCCACACCAGCAGGAGGAGCGGGAAGAGAAAGTAAATCTGCCACTCGGTGGCCACCGTCCACATCGGCCCGTCGATCTTAAACATCCAGCCGGGATAGATGTTGTGAATGAGCAGTAGGTGCGACACCAGAGCGTCCCAGGTCAGCGGAAGCTTCGAGTCCCACGCGGTGCCCGCGGGCGTGCTCAGAACCGGCACAAGAACGATCAGCGTGACAAAAAGCGCCAGCGCGGCGTAGTAAGGGGGCAAAATGCGCCGCGCGCGGCGGACGATATAGTCGCGGAAACCGCCCCGCAGGGTGCGCGTCGGGGCCAGCGCGACGGGAATCGTCAGACAAAATCCGGACAACACGATAAATACCGCGACCGCATAATGACCGAACGACAAGACGTAGGCGAGTGCCCTAAATACGGGTGAGTACGTTTCGGCGGCTAAGCCGTGCCCGGTAAAGAGCAGCGTGTGAAGGAGCGCCACGTAGAGCGCGCACAAACCCCGGATGCCCTCGAGGAACCCCAACCGTGGACGCTTTGTAGCGGTGTACATACCCTCACCATAGACGGCGCGGTGGCCCCGTCAAGCTCAAGGACACATCCGCTGCCCCGACGCAGCTCAGGGGTTGGTCAATTGCGCCGATAGCTGCCGACAGGGCGAGACTTAAAGCGCGAAAAACTCACGAATCCCCGTCAGCATCATGTTGATGGCTATCGCCGTCAGGATCATGCCCATAAGCCGCTGAATGGCGGTCAACCCCCGCCGCCCCAAGAAGCGTGAAAACCGCACCGCCAGCATGAGGACGCTCCCGGTCAAAAGCCACGCCGAAAAGACCGCTCCGGCCCAGACACCGGCCCTCGCGGGGTCGCTGCCCATGATGAGCATCACCGACGCCATTGCTGATGGCCCCGCAATCAGCGGTATGGCGAGCGGCACCACCAAAGGCTCCCCATCGTCCTCGGCGCTATGCTCCATCACCCCACCCGCACGGGGGAAAATCATCCTGAGCGCGATCAAAAAGAGGACCACGCCACCAGCCGCCGTCAGCGACGGCTCGGAGATACCGAGGGCGTCCAGTATGTACTGCCCCGCGAAAAGAAACGTCATCAGCACGGCGAGCGCGATCAGCATCTCCCTGGCGATGATCCGCAGACGCCGCGCCGCGCTGTAGGGCTCCAGAATCGACAAGAAGATGGGGATGTTTCCAAACGGGTCCATCACCAGAAATAGGAGTGTTGCGGCGGAGAGAACCGTCACCTTAAAGGGTAGTCGGCTTCACCTTAGAGGCCGTTGGCAGTCAGCACGTCAAGCACGTTTTGAGCGGCGCGGGTGACGTTCGGATGCGACGCTTCGTAACGCCTGACAGCCTCCTCGAGCCGACCCCGAAAGCTGACGTCGGCCTCGAGCGCGGCGTGGTGGTCGGGGTGTTCCAAGGTGGTTTTGGTGTCGCGTTGCAGCTCGGACAAAGGGGGGTGTGCTTCTTTAGCGTTTGCCTCGTCCAGTTCGCGGTGGAGGTGCTCGAGGGGTTCGCGCAGGGGTTGGCTCATGGTGGGGCTCCTTTACAACGTTGGTTACACGCCGCTTGCGTGTGCTGATGTACTCAGTACCGCCCGCTGAAGGGACCCGAGCGTCCCTTGCGGGTCAAAAACAATCTTCATTCCATCCGAAACAACCTGGTGGGTGCCAAAATCGACCGGAACGCTGGCCCAAGCGGGTGAGGAAAAGTTGAACTCGACCTCGAGCCCGTCCCGGTAAGAGACGCGCAACGTCCTGACGGCACCCCAATCTTCGACACCCGCTTTTTGAACCTGCCCAAACAGCGACGCCCACTGCTCGCCTAAAAAATACTTCTCTACAGCCGTCGTCAAAATAATCACGTCGATGTCGGACGCTTCTGTGGCAGCGTTGCGCGCGTAGGAGCCTACAAGTGCAGCCCCGACGACATCAAGTTGCGTCGCCACCCACTTTTTAAGGTCTTCAAGGAAAGCCGTGAGCACGGGACGCTCCTCTCAAAAACGCGTGTATATCTTAGCTCGGCTTGTTGCGCTCGAGCACCACCCCAAGCCGCCTCACCACCTCATCCACCTCCCCTTTGGTGATGATCAGTGGCGGCACAAAGCGGATGACCGTCGCCCCGGCGTTGATGACCAGCACGCGAGCGTCACGTAACCCGGCGACAATAGGCGCGACCTTGCCCCTAAACTCGACGCCGATCATCAGGCCCATGCCCCGCACGGAGCGAATCTGCGGGGCGTTTAGCGCGCGCAACCGCTCCTGAAAGTACGCTCCGACTTCGGCGGCGTTCTGAACGAGATTGCGCGCCTCGAACTCCTCCAAAACCGCCACCGCAGCCGCCGACGCCAGGGCGTTCCCGCCGAAGGTCGTACCGTGGCCGCCCGCAGGCATCTTCGCGGCCACCTCGTCCGTCATCAGCAGCGCGCCGATAGGGACGCCGCCACCCAGACCTTTGGCGAGCGTCACCATATCGGGCGCTACACCGAAGTGCTCCGAAGCCAGAAATTTACCGGTGCGCCCGACGCCGGACTGCACCTCGTCCATGATGAGCAGCGCGCCGCGTTCGCGGGTCAAGGCCCTGGCTGCCTCTAAAAACGCCGGGTCCGCCGGGTGCATCCCGCCCTCACCCTGGACGGGCTCCAAAAATACCGCCGCCGTCTCCTCGGTAATCGCCGCGTCCAGCTCGCCGATGTTGTTAAAACCGATGAAGGTCGTTTCGTAGGGCAGCGGCTCGAACGGCTCGCGGTATTTGGGTTCCCAGGTCAGCCCCAGCACCCCGAGCGTCCGGCCTGAAAAGCCGCGTTTGGCCGCTACGAAGCCGCCCCGTCCGGTAGCGACCCGCGCCCATTTAAGGGCTGCCTCGTTGACCTCGCTGCCCGAGTTCGCCATAAAGACCCGCGTCAGACCGAGCGACTCGGGAAGAGCCGCAAAGAGTTTTTCGTAGAACCGCACCCGCGTGTCGTTACCGTGCGCTTGGGAGACGATGATGAGCTTTTCGGCCTGTTCGGCGAGCGCCCGGGCGAGGCGTTTGTTGCCGTGACCGACGCTGGCGACCGCGATTCCCGCCATACAGTCCAAGTACGCGTTGCCCTCGGCGTCGTAGAGCTTGACGCCGTCACCGTGGGTAAAGACGATGTCCGGGTGCCAGAGGCCGGTGTGGTGCTCGGCGTCTCGAGCCAGAATTTCTTGTGTTCTCGTCTGCGTTTGCGACATGGGGTCTCCTCTAGCTATCGTAAAGCACGAGATGCTCCAGGGTCTCAGGGAGGTTTTCGAGGCGCGCTGCTAAAAAGCCGGGTTTTAGGTTGGCGTCTGCTATAGCCGCCACGTTCAACCACACCAGCTCATCATCGTCAGCGACCCGCGGAAGCGACCCGGTGGTAGGCAAAGCGACCTCATAGTACAGGCAAAGCTCGTGAAACCGCCTCCCGTGCAGACTAAAAAAGTTCTCGGTGAAGAACACGGCGCGTTTAGCCCTCACCTCGAGCCCAAGCTCCTCTCGCGTCAGGGCGTCCGAGGCGGCTTCACCGTCTTGCACTCTGCCGCCCGGAAGAAAACAAAAGTTGTCACGTCGGGAGCGGCATACCAGAAAGGCGTCCTCACGGCGGACAATCGCGGCCACACGGTAGTTGAAGTGGTGCGCGCCGATCTCCAAGGAGATGTCTCGGCGCACTACCGAACTACTGTACCGCGTCCGGCGAGGGCCGCCGTGACCGGCTTTGAAACGCGCGCGTCCCCAAACACCACCCGCTTGACGCCGCCCCGCACCGCTTCGGCAGCGCCCAAGACCTTCTTCTTCATCCGGTCGTGGGCAAACTCGAGATACGCCTCAACCTCCCCTGCCGGAATCTCTGCGATAAGCGACGCCTCATCGGGAAAATCGCGCAACAGTCCGGGGACGTTCGACAGCAAGAGCAGCGCCTCGGCCCCAAACGCGACCGCCAACGCCGCCGCCGCCCGGTCACCGTCGACGTTGACAGCGACGCCCTCATAGCTCGAGCCGGGTGGCGTCAGCACGGGCAGGTAGCCGTTATCTAAAAGCAGCGTCAACAGTCCGGTGTTGACCCGCTCGACGGTGCCGGTATGGTCGCCACGCAGCACCTTGACCTTGCCGTCTTCAACGCTCCGCACGGTATCTTTATGTTTACCTTCAAAGATGCGCCCGTCCAGACCGGAAAGCCCGACGGCGTTGACCCCCAGACGCTGTAACCGCTCCACCAGACCTTTGTTCTGCACACCGCAGTAGACCATCTCGAAGATCTCGAGCGTCTTTCGGTCAGTGAAGCGGCTTGTGTACCCCGACGGGCTGGTGACGAATTTGGGCGGATGGCCTAGCGCTGCGGCGACGCGGTTCGTTTCAGCGCTGCCACCGTGAACCACGATGAGCTTTCGGCCCTCTTTATAGAGGGCGGCCACGTCTTCACAGAGAGCGGCGTAGTCGATACCAAGTGAACCACCCACCTTGACGATGATCATGCCTTCTCCGTGAGGACGCCCTTACGGCGCGTCGCCCGCTCGGGCGCAGCGGGGCGCTCGCGGCCGAATTGGACGTGAAGCGCGTACACATCCTTAGTAGATAACGCCCAGCTGCACGCACGCAACTCCGGACGGCCTCGTGCAGTCTCGAGGGGTTGCTTTCCTAATCCTCTAGCTAGGTGATCCGCCATGAACCAGCGGCTGAACTAGAGAAAGTCGCGTAGCCGAGTTGGGGTCCTTTCTAGCGCGCCCCTCGGTCGGCTCGAGCACCCAGAGCGTACGCTCCCAGCAAACGTTTCATGAACAGGCCGCCGAAGCGCACGACGCTGCGAGGGTCTGCGGCGCGAAGCGTCGTGAGTTGCCGTAAAAAAGCGAGCGGCCTGACACTGATGACGCCTGCGGCTAGCGTTTCTAAACCTTGTACGTGCCCTATATGAGCGTCACTCACCCCTGCAACGTCCGCAAACCTGTCGCCCTTATAGAGATGAATACGGACGGTCGTGGCGTCTTTCCACAGGCGACCCAGGTGGCTCCCCCCAATTGTCTTGACACCCACAACGGTGAGCGGATGACCCAGCTCGTCAAAAAGCAGCAGGCAGTAGCGGAGCTGATAGGTCACCACGCCGGTCGTTGCGGATTTGTCCTTGACGAAAAACCTTAGGTTGCCACGCGCTACCGGAAGTCTTTTGCCGAGAGCACTGCTGTACACCCAGCCCGATAGGGCGTTGTCGGGCTGCGGCGGCAGATAGAACCGCTCCACGTCGCCGACGTTCACCTCGAGGTGACAAAAAATCTTGTTGCCCTCCTGGGTACCTCGGAGTGCGCCCCTCTGTGGGTCGTGCTCGCCAAAGCTGAGGTGACCTTGCAGCGTTTCGGTAAAGGTAAGTCCCGCTTTCATCCACGCCTCCTTTTTTCTAAAAGACGGTCGGCGCAGCGGTCGGCGAGGGCGGCTATCGTGAGGCTCGGGTTAGCGCCGACCGGACCCGGCATCATCGCGCCGTCCACGACGCATAGGTCCGGGTAGTTAAAGACCTCGCCGTAGGAGTCGACGACGCCCTCCTCCTCGTTGCGCCCCATCGGACAGCCTCCCAGCGGGTGAACGGTCACGAGCCGGTTGAGATAGCGGATGGGGTTGTCGGCGAACGTCGCGCCCAGTTCCTGGGCGACGCGCTGTGACGTCGCCCTGGCACGTTTGAAATAGTCTTTCGACGCGCGCCGGTTCCAATCGACGTCCAGTCGCCCGGCCCGGAGCCTCAGCCGACCGTCGGGCACGTCATGCCCCATGCCTAAAAGCGGCAGCACGCCCCCCGCTAGGGTGTTCCCGCTCAACATACGTGCAAGCTGTGACGGGAGGCGGGGATCAGCGCCTTTGCCCGTCCAGTCCCATAAAAACCGCTGGCTAAGCAGGGTGAGGAGCGGTCCCGGCGCAGCCATAACCTGCAAAGCCCAGGCCAGGTGAGCGGGAAACCCGGCGTCCTCGAGATAGAAGCCGCGCCCGCTCGAGCCGTCACCGTCGAGCGCGTCGCCGACCCGCGCGGCACTGGTGATGACGGGGCCGAACGTCGGGTCGATGACCGCAGGCATCTCCGGGTCAGCCTGTGCGTTCGGGCGCTTTCGAACGAAGGTGAGCAGGTCGCCGTTGCCGGAAAAGCAGGTGCCGAGCCGCCGACTAAGGCGCGGGAAGGCGATTCGGTTTTTGAGCAGCAAGTAGGTCGAGCCGAGAGCGCCTGCTGAGAGCACCAGCCGGTCGGCGGTCACGGTATGCGACGTGCTGGGAGCGGACTCGTCCGCAGGACCAGCCGCAGTCAGCGGATGTTCCACATAGGTCACGGTGTAGCCGCCCACGTCGCGCGGCGCAAACGATTTGACCTCACAGCCTGTACGCAGCTCGGCACCACAGCGCGCGGCCGCCGAGAGGTAGGTGTAGTCGAGGGTGTTCTTGGAGCCGTAGTTACAGCCCACGTCGCACTCACCGCAGAGGCGGCAGGTCAGGCGCGTGCGACCATGCAGGTTGGGTTCGGCTTCGTGGATCGGCTCGCCCGGAACCGGGGCGGCGTCGCCATTAGCGAAGGTCACGGCTAAGCCGGGGAAAAACGGCTCGAGCCCTGCTCGTTTGGTCGCCGTCCAGAAGGCCTGGGTCTTCGACGTACCCGAGTAGGGCGCAAACTCAAAGGGATAGGGCTTGGGCGAGAGCACCTGTTCAACCCGGTCGTAGTGCGGCTCGAGGTCGGCGCGGGTGACGGGCCAGTTTTCGTAGCCGCCTTGCGAAAGGTTCTCGTTGACGAACCACGCTTCGTCTTTACGGACCAGCACGTTGGCGTAGACGAGCGAGCCACCCCCCAAACCGCTGGCGACCAGGGCGTGAATCCGGTGAAACGACCAGAGGTCGAACAGGCCGTAGCGCCCCTCTTTGGGGTCCCAGAAGTTGTCGTGCGCGTTATACGGACTGCGGGGAAACGAACCGGGTGGGTAGGCTTTGCCCTTCTCGAGAAGACAGACCTCCCGGCCCGCTTCCGCGAGGCGGTAGGCCATCACCGAGCCGCCAAAACCGCTGCCGACGATCACTGTATCGAAGTGCGTTTGATTCATCCCTTACATTTTAGTTGGGTGGCCTGTGCCCAACCAGCGCCCAACGAGGGCCTGCTTCCACATCGCTATACCCGTAAGGGTGAGAACGGGAATCACCCCGAGCTGCATCACCAGGACGAACCAGGCCTCGTCACGCCCCGGTGAGTAGACAAAAGCACCAATAAGCCACGCCCCGATCAGGTGAATCCATCTCGACCAAACGCGCACCTGCTTGTTGGTAAACCCCATACCCAGCCCCCTTCAAACCCCAAAACCAAGCACCATTTCCACCGAACGTCAGCGTAGTGAGCTTATCGCTCTAACGTCGACGTTTGCATAGGGCCGCCTCGCTATCACCTCTTTCAAGGTTGTGGAGACGTTTAAACTGCGGCGTCAGCCCTCCGCCGATACCAGGAGACCGTTGCGCGCAGAGCCTCAGCGAGCGGCGTTGCCTCGAGGCCAAGTGCTTGTTCAAACGCCCGTGAGTCGACGATCTGCGGCTCCGTATACTGGTAGAACATCTCGACAAACTCGCGCATAAACGGATCGACCAAGCCGAAGGCGCGGATCGCTACTTTTGGCAGTGCCTGCGTCCGCACGGGTTGCCCGAGTTGCTCGGCAATCCTCTGCGCCATCTCCCGCTGCGTGGGCGGCGGCGCAACGACCGGGAGCAGCCAGGCGCGACCGAGCGCCTCATCGCGCTCAGCCAGCGCCCCTAACCCACGGGCGAC
Source organism: uncultured Truepera sp. (assembly GCA_902806425.1). Lineage (GTDB taxonomy): Bacteria > Deinococcota > Deinococci > Deinococcales > Trueperaceae > Truepera. Next base: position 12,072 of record CADCWP010000316.1, on the reverse strand, counting down.
GTCGCCGATGTAAGCGTAGCTGTGCGGCAGCTCGAGGTTGCCGAGCAGTTGCATCGGCTTGCCCGCCAGCGCAGGGGGAAAAACGCGGTCGCCGAGGGCAGAGTTCAGGACCCGTGGTCCGAAGAAATCGGCGGCGCGACCAAGGGCTACGCGCACCGTTCCCGCCTTGTGCGCCGCCAAGTAGCCCTCCGCAAGCTGCGCGCGCATCCGACCCTTACGTGTAGTGGCGGCGTAGGGCGTCTCTTCCGTCATCGGCGAGCCGTGCGTTTGGCCGTACATGTACAGGGTGTCGAGCACGATCAGCTTTGCGTTCGCCCGGGCCGCACCCTCGATGATGTTGGCCCCAAAGCGGGGCATCAGCTCCACTTGCTGGGGGTAGGGTACGTTGGCACAGTGGTAGACGACCGCAGCATCTTTACAAAGCTCACGTACCGCCGCCGAGTCGAGCGCGTTGCCAGCTTGCACTTCGACGCCCGGCGGCAGGTCGGCTTTGCCACTACGGTTGATGCAGCGAACGCGTTTGTTTTGTGACAGCAGCACCTCGCTCAAGGTTGTTCCTGCCGGGCCGGTACCGAAGATGAGGTGCAGGTCGCGGTCGTGTTCCGTCGTGGTCGGGTCCGTGGGTTGGGAGTTCGTCACGGTCATCTTCAACTCCTTGTAGAACTATGTTCTGAAAGCTAGCGTCGTTAGGCAGTGGTGATGGAGAGTTCCGGTGCTGCGTGTATGTTCGGTCAGCGCCTGGACAACGGGTGCTTAGTACAGAGCGACGCTCTAGGCTGTGTCAAGGGGTTGCTGTGGGTAACCGAAGTGGCGCTAGGCTAAAGGTTTTGAGCGCGAGCTTCAGCTTCACGCTTCAAGTTCTCAAGCCACGATCTGATGGACTGGTCTAACCCCTGCTGCGCAACCTCGAGCTGTTGCAGCACGGGTTCTCCGCTCCACGACTCCTCGGTCTCGACGAGCACCCCGTTTTGGACTGCTGTAAAGGTCCAAACGTGAATACCCATAATCCCTTGGGCCGGGCCCGACCAGGCGATGCGCTGCTCCGGGACCACCTCGCCGATGGTAGAAGCGATGTTGTCTAAACCGGCGGTGCTCCAGCGGAAGACGGTTCCGGCGGTGAGGGGACCCTCGAGGCTCGCGCTGCTTATGTCGCTATGCCACTCAGGCCAGCTGGGGATGTCGGTGAACAGGTCCCAGACCATGCTTGGGGGCGCTGCGATGAAGATCTCGTCACGGGTGATTGCGGGAGCGTTTCGGTCGATGTCCATAGCGTTGCCCTTAAATGTCCGATCCAGCGCGGTGGTGCGTTCGGGTGATGGCACGTTGTTGACTGAGCTGGCCAAAACTGTAGCCATCGCTAGCGTAGCGGTCAAGAACAGGGCCGGTGTACCGACTCGTTTGCGGGTGGATGTTGCGTTCATGATTGCTCCTTTGTGGCGCTGTAAGAGGTTGATGGAGGGCTGACCAGCGCTTGTTCGAGTTGCGCTGAAAATGATTTGGCGGTCTGTCCTTAGTCATGTCCAAGCTTTTAGGTGAAAGTCGTACAAATATCTAACAACGTTAGCTATTGATCAAAAAAGGAGAGGTCTACACTCCTTGCACACGCCAAGCGGTAAGAAAATCCCGCACTGCCCGGGCGATAAGCCGCTCCGTACGCTCGTCACCGCCTTCGAGCCGGTTGCTCGCGCCGAGAATGGTGAGCCCGTGCAGGGTGCTCCATAGCAGTTCGCTGGCCTCGAGTTCGTCGAGCTGAACGGCATTTTTTACTGCCCAGTTATGAAGCACGCCTTGCGACACTGCCCCCGCAAGCTGTGCGTTCACCGCGACAACCCTTGCGTCGAGCGGCACACCGCCCATACCGTGCATGATCCGGTACAGCTCGGGCTGCGCTTTGGCAAAACGGTAGTAGGCGAGACCAACCGCCAACAGCTGTTCCTCCGGTACTGTGCTCTGGCCTCCCGCACTCTGCATCTCACGTGTCAGCTCGGTAAACCCGTTTTGCACGACCTCGCTTAGCACCGCGTCTTTGTTGTCGAAGTACTCATAGATAGTTGGTGGGCTGTATTCGATAGCGTCGGCCAGTTTACGGACCGTCACCGCGCCCCACCCCTCGGCTTGGGCTATTGTTTTGGCTGCCTGCAAGATGCCGTCGCGGGTGGCCTGCTTTTGGCGTTGCCGTCTCTCCCTGGTACCTATCTAACTCACCTCTTTTCTAACAGCGTTAGATTTATTCAAGCACGTTACGAGGCGCTTGTCAAGGTTGTAAGACGTGCCCTAATGTTCTGCTGGTCCAAAAGTTTTGCAACCTTACAAGACAAAGGCTGTATGTAACACGCACCTCCAAGACTTTTTGCTGTCTCGTTACTGCGGTGTAGTCCTGTCTCAACGTGTGGCGTTGGAAACGCCTGAGCCTACGTCTTGAGAGCGCTTAAGGATTCACAACAGTGTCTTGAAAAGCCGCCTGCACGCGCCTGTCTAGGCCCACGGGCAGTTCTACACGCTCGGCACCCAGGTAGCGCCGAAAGCGCGTAACGGCCTCCCCGAGTGCTGCTACCAAGTCCGGCGTAACGGCGACGCCCTCTTCCCACCACCAGTTGAGGATGCGCCACGTCCCGCCGGTGAGCCTCGAGTCCACCCTCCCCACAAACAGGTCCCCATACAAGACCGGCAGCACGTAATATCCCCACCTTCTCAGCGGCTGAGGCTTGTAGACCTCCCAGATATAGTCGAAGCCGAACAGCTCCGCGACCATCTTCCGGTCCCACATGAGGCTGTCCAAGGGTGCCAGAAACCGCACTTCAGGTCGAACGTCCTGACCCAAATAAGTCTGCGCCCCCGCCAGCAGGTGATAACGCTGCGCGCTCCCCTCTATCTGCACCGGAACAAGCGCGCCTTCAGTCACGAGGTCTTGAATCAGGACTTTGCGCTCGGCTGACGTGGCAGGCAGACTCCAGAGCGCCCCGTCCGCGTTCAGCCGCAGCAACCCCACGCTCTGATGACGGCGCAAGATGAGGTGTTTGAGGGCGTCGTCTCGAGCTACTACCGGCGCGTTGACCACCTCGGCGGGCAGGACGTTCTCCGGCAGGTCGTAGACGTGTCGACCCCCAGCGCGGTGGTGCGTGACGATCTGCCCGGTGTCCCAGAGCGCCCGCAAGGTCTGCTTGACGAGCTTCGGGCCATACCATGAACCCGCCCACGCCTCGACGCGCCCCTTGTTTTCAAACTCGAGCGACGACAGCGGCCCCTTGGCGCGCAGCTCGGCCAACGTGTCGGCTACCGCGTCCGCGTGCGGCGTCAGCACCCTTTCGGCCCAGTAGGGCCGGTAATGCCCGTGATAGAGGCGGCGGTGCGGCCAGTCCGACACGGGCACCAGACACGCCTGCTTGTCCCAGGCGTCGTAGACCAAGCGGTCTCGGTAGGCGGCCCCTTCCCAATCCCCACGCCGATACTCCGAAACCCTCACCTGCATGACCAGGTCGTGATTGCGCCCGAGCGGGTTCAGCGGGTCGACCTGCACGCTGCCCAGGCGCGCGAAAACCTCGGCCACCGTTTTGGGTGCGAAGTGATACGCCAGCAGAAAGCGCCGCGCGTCCGCCCGACTAAGCAGCATCATCCAGAGGCGGGACCCAGATGCCGAGCAGTTGCCGCAGCAAAACGATCTTACCGAGGTGATAGGCGTTGTGGACGGCGAGCAGCTCGAGCCGCTCCCGCACCGTAAGGCCGTCGCCTAACGAAACGGCCAGAGCGTCCTCATCCCCCGCAAGGGCGACGGCTTCGGCGGAACCGGCAAGAAACTCCGATACCAACTCGAGCCAAGCGTTCTCACCCTCAGGGACTTGTTCGTCAGGAAACCCCTCTTCGTCGTAGTCGCTGCGAACGACCTCCCCACGGACCATCCGCAGCACGAAGCTCTGCCACTTGGTAACATGCCAAAGCTCTTCAAAGATGCTGTGATGGGCGGCTCCGGGTTGCACGCCGACGTACGCAAAAGGCACCGTGACGATGTGATCGCGGGGCGCGAACTCTAGATCGGTAAACAACCGTTGGAAGATCGTCATACGTTTATCTTAGGTGGTGCGGTGAACCTCTGTATGGACCAGTCCGCGCGCTGACAGGGCGGAAAGTTCCTCTACGGGGCTTCAGCATTTTCAGGCGGTGGGCTCCAGACGCCCAAAAGCTGCCGCAAGAGGACGATCTTGCCCATATGGTAGGCGCTGTGGACAACCAAACACTCGAGCGCGTTGCCCCAGGTAAACCCCGATAATTCCGTTTCATCCGACTCGAGCCAAGCCTCGTTCTGAGAGAGCCGGACCGCGCGTTCCGAATCGGAGAGAAAAGAGCGTACCAACGCCTGCCAGACCGCCTCATCCTCGGGGGCTGGTCGGGGCGGAAATTGCACGCCCCCCTCCCAACGCTCGAGCGCCGCTTCGTCGCGTTCTAACGTGAGCCGCTGCCACTCGGCGGCGTGCCACAGCTCCTCAAAGATGCTGTGTGGGGCTCCGGTGGGGCGGGTGCTGACCTGCTCCAATGTGAGCCCACTTAAGATATGGGCGCGCGGCGCGAACTCGCCGGTGAGAAAGAGATGTCTCCAGTTGTTCATCTTCGCCTCCCTAGAACTTCATAACGCGCCGCTGTCAGTGGGCGGGGGTTTCTAGAAACCTAAAACCTGCCGCAGAGCGACGATTTTACCCATGTGATAGGCGTTATGCACCGCGAGCAGCTGTAGCCGTTCCCGAGCGGTGCGGCCCTCTGGCAGCACCTCGCCCAGCCGTTCGGTCTGGCTCCCGAGCACCGCAGCTTCCTCAGACCCCACTAAAAAACCCGTTACTAAATCCCTCCAGGCACGCTCGTTGGGCGGCCCGGGGGTCGAGGGCCAGTCGCATCGGGTTCGCCCATCGCCCCGCCCTTCGCGCTCACCAGCATCACCTGCTGCCAGCCCGCCGCGTGGAAAAGCTCCTCAAAGATGCTGTGCATTCCCTTGGGGCGCGTCCCGGCCTGAAGGGGCGTCAAACCAGCAAGGATATCCGCCGCGGGCGCGTACTCGAGGTCGTCGATAAAGAGGTGCTGCCAGATGGTCATCGCTTCGCCTCCTCTACAAGGATGCTAGCGCCGAAAGCGGTCACAACCCGTCCTAAAACTGTCTTACCAGGTGTCCCCGCCTGACGGTGGTGGCCAGAGACCCAAGAGCTGCCGCAGCAAAACCATCCGTCCGAAGTGGTAGGCGTTGTGTCCGGCAACGCTCTCCAGGTGCTCTCGAACGGTTTTGTCCCCTGCGATTCGCTCCAGGTCCTCCGAGCCCGCCACCGCCGCCGCTGCCTCCAAGTCGAGCAAAAACCGACTGACGAGCCCTTCCCACGCCCCTTCCGTCAGTGTTTCATTGTCTTTCGGCCAACCCTCCGCCGCGTGCTCGGGGAATGAGACCGGCTCGCCGTGGATGACTGAGAGAATGAGGCGCTGCCAAAAGTCTGTATGCCAAAGCTCTTCGTATAGGTTGTGAGGTGCGCCGCCTGGACTGGCTTTGGCCTGCGCTGCGGAGAGGTGCTCGAGGACGTGCGCGGGCGTTACGAAGGCACCGTCGGCCACGAGCAGCTTTTGGAGGTAAGTTACGCCCTAGTTTACGGGTGCAATCCGGTAAAGTTCAGTCCTAATTGCTCAGGCCAGCCCATGCTGACATTGAGCGCTTGCAGCGCGTGTCCCGCTGTCCCTTTGACAAGGTTGTCGAGAGCGCTCATCACCACGACGCGGCCCGTCTCGTTGTCGACCTCAAAACCAACGTCACAGAAGTTGGTACCGTCTAAAATCTTAGGATCGGGAACGCGGTGAATACCCCGTTTGGCGGTCACGAGGCGGATAAAGGGTTCGTCCTCATAAGCTTCGCGGTACGCGCCGAGCACGTCGCGGTCACTGTAGCCGTCCGGCAGGAATACGTGCGCGGTGACGAGGATGCCCCGGACACGCTCGACGGCTGTCGCGGTCAGGTGAACCGGAAACCGTCCCGGCAACTCCTGGGTGATCTCGGCGGTGTGGCGGTGGCCGGTGGCGGCGTAGGTGCGAACGACGCCTGCGCGCTCGGGGTGATGGCCCGACTCGGAGGGTTTGTTGCCCGCCGCCGACGAACCGATCTTGCCTTCGACGATGATGTCGCCCTTTGCAGGCACAGCATATTTGAGGAGCGGGTAAAGACCCAGGATGGCCGCCGTAGCTAGACACCCCGCCCCGGCGATGTACATCGCACCCCTCAGCTCTTCCCGGTGCAGCTCAGGGTTGGCGTAAACGAATCTACTTGGCAGGTCGGGTCTCGGATGCGACTCGCCGTAATACTTCTCGTACACCACCGGGTCTTTAAGGCGAAAGTCGGCGGCTAGATCGAGAAGCCGTGGGGCTTTCCGTGAAAAGGTGTCAAAGCGGGTGGAGGATTCCTTGTGGGGCAACCCCAGCACCAGCAGGTCAGCGTCTTGAAGGTCTTTAAGGGCACTGAAGCGGAGCTTGGTCGCGCCGCGCAGATTGGGATGGACGATGTGGACGGGTTGCTTGGCGTAGCGCTCGCTCGAGACCTGAGTCACGTTTAGATGCGGATGACCGAGGGCCAATCGCAGAAATTCGCCGCCCGCGTAGCCCGACGCGCCGACGATAGCAACATCCAGTTTCTTCACCGCTGTATGTACCTTCTTTCAAGTATAGAAAATGCAGATAAGTTGCTCGAGGTCGCCCTTGGCAGGAACGCCCTGCCGAATCTTTTCAAGCAACCTTCTTGGACGCAGCCATTCGCCGCCCACAAAATCATTCGGATTGTAAAGGGGAGTCTCGTCCGAACAAATTTCGTAGACCTTCATAAATGCAGACACGTGGTGCCTTGTCGGATTCAGATACCCCACTTCTTTATAGACTAACAACTCAGGTACATTGAGTTCTTCTCGCGCCTCTCTGAGAAACGCCTGCTCATAGCTTTCACCTGCGCCGACGTGCCCTCCCACGCTCATGTCCAGACATAGCGGAAACATACGCTTCTGCCGAGAACGTGTAGGAATCCAGAGTTCACCTTGCGAGTCTTTTACAAAAGCGTTGACAACACGAACCCAGCGAACGTTTCGGTGCCACGCTTCACCTCTGTAAACTGTGCCCACAACCACATCATGGTCATCAACTTGGTCGAGCAGTTCTTCGTTAACACCCTGAGTCACCTTGAACATCTTACTGCCGAACTTGGTTCTCCGCGACCCGATTTTTCTGTATTCTGGGTTTATAAGAGTAACTGTCCGGCTCGACCGCAGGCTTCATCAAGAAGCCAAAACATGTGCAGCGAAAGAGCAAAAAACGCTAGCAAAGTTTGTCGAAGAAGCGCTTCAAGAAAAGCTTGTCAAGGAGGGGTGGTTACAGGAGGTCCATCAAGAAGGCACGAGTAGCGACGAAGCATAACCCACCACTAAGGCCGGAATATCCACCCCTGTTGTCGTCACCGAGTTGCGAAACTCCATCGTGTGGTTGACCTCGTTGACGAGTAAACCGCGTTCGCTCTCGAGCAGATCGACCGCCAGCACCCCGCCGCCGACGGCTCGAGCCGCCCGCAAAGAAACCTCAGCAAGTTCGTCATAAAGCGGGCAGTTCGACGCCACCGCGCCCCGCGCCGTGTTCGTCACCCAATGCGCCGACGTGCGGTAAATCGCCGCCACAACCTCATCCCCGACGACAAACGCGCGGATGTCGCGTCCGGGCTTCTGGACGAACTCTTGCAGATAAAAGACCTTGTGTTGCGGCCCGCCAAGCGTCTCCTTGTGCTCGAGAACGGCCTCGAGCGCGTCCTGATCGTTGAGCCGCGAGACCATCCGGCCCCACGAGCCAACGGTGGGCTTGAGCACGACCGGGTAACCGAAGCGCTCGGCCAGCGAGAGCGCCGACTCGGTATCAAAGGCGACGCCGGTGCGCGGCGTCGGGACACCCGCGCGGGCGAGCGCCGCATTGGTGGCGAGCTTGTCACCGCAGGTCTCGATCACCTCGGGCGCGTTGAGGACGCGCGCCCCGAGCGCGCTGAAAATGCGGCTTATCGCCAGCCCGCGCGTCTGTGAGACGCAGCGCCCCAACACCACATCGTAGCGCGGCACTTGCGGCTGACTGAAATCGAACGTGAACTTCGGGGCGTAGAGCTTGTCAAACGGCACATTCCGACGCTCGAACGCCTCGAAGAGCAGCCGCTCTTCCGGACGCAAGCGGTCGTAGACGATGGCGATACGGGGCGCTACGTCTAGCGGACGCTCTAAAACTCGGGTCATTCGCCCCAATCCTCATCTTCCTCTGGAGCGGGCTCGAGGCGTAGCGGGTCGAGCCCGACCACCTCAAGCTCGGTGCCGTCGTCCGTGACCAGGAGTTCACCGAGTTCGGCGGTCTGGGTGTCGACTTCGACGCTGCCGTAAGGGGTTTCGATGGTTTCTAACATGGTGGTTCCTTTCAGTATCAAGATGGCTGTCGGTTCGGCGCTCGCTTGGCCCCTTCGCCCGGAAAACGCCCGTATTTTTGGTAAAAGGCCAAGATCGAGCCTTCTTTGAGAGCTTCTTGGAGAAATGCGGGGGGCGGCTCGAGGCCAAACACCTCGTCGCCGCGCGCTATAGTTCCGGCTGCCAGGTCGAACGAAACGGTGTCCCCATCTCGCAGCGCGTCCGGCACCGTTTCCGAGGTAAACGCCGGAATGCCCAGGTTGAGCAGGTTGCGGAAGTGGATGCGCGCAAACGACTCCGCGATAACTGCGCCCACCTGGAGCGTTTTAAGCGCCTGAGGCGCGTACTCGCGCGACGAGCCGAGACCCCAGTTGCGCCCGCCGACGAGCAGATCACCGGGTCTCACCTCGGCGGCGAACTCGGGGCGCAGGTGCGCGAAGGCGTAGCGGTGAAACTCGTCCTCACCGACCATAAACGGCGCGTACTTCCCGGGCAGGATGTCGTCGGTGTTGATGGAGTCGCCGAACTGCCAGACGCGCGGCATCAGGCTACCACCGGTTCTGGTTGAGGTGCGGCGAGAAAGCCGGTCAGCGCCGTCAGCGCCGCCACAGCCGGACTCGCCAGGAAGATCTGCGCCTCGGAGCTGCCCATCCGCCCGACGAAGTTGCGGTTCGAGGTCGAGACGCAGACTTCGCTGGGGGCGAGCACGCCCATGTGCCGCCCCATACAGGGACCGCAACCGGGCGTTCCAAAAACGGCACCCGCAGCTAGAAGTGTCGTCAAGGTACCGTCGGCAGCAGCGTCTTGTAAAACCCGTGAGCTGGCCGGAATCACCAGTAGCCGCGTCCCGTCCGCGACCCGCTGACCACGCAAAATGTCGGCGACGGTGTGCAGGTCATCCAGACGGCCGTTTGTACAGGTGCCAACGAAAACTTGATCGACTCTCACGCCGGAGAAGCCTGATAACGGGTGAACGTTGTCGACGGATGACGGCGCAGCAACGACGGGGGTGAGTGCGCCAAGGTTAAGCTCGAGCACCCTCACATACGCCGCGTCAGGGTCTACCACGAGCCACTCAGGCACGCTAAAGCCCTCTAAAACCTCACCGCTCGGCGGCACCAACCCGACCTTCGCCCCCGCTTCGACAGCTAGGTTGGCTAAGGTCATGCGCTCGGAGAGCGTGAAGTCCTCCGCACCGTGAAACTCCAGGCTCGAGTACGTCGCCCCCTCCGCCGTCAGCTCCCGCACGACGGTGAGCGCGACATCCTTGGCGCTGACTCCGACGGGACGCTCACCTGTGAGTTTTACAACCACCGTTTCCGGCACCTTGAGCCAAGTTCGGCCCGAGGCCGCGGAGAGCGCGACGTCGGTCGCGCCCATGCCGGTGCCGAAGCACGAAACCGCCCCGTAGGTCGTTGAATGAGAATCCGAACCGAGGACGACGCCACCCGGTTGAATCAAGCCCTCCTCCATCAGCACCTGATGGCAAATGCCGCGCCCGACGTCAAAAATTCGGATGCCGCGCTCACGGGCGTAACGCCGCGCGTCCGCCTGCGCGGTGGCGACCTCGACGTTGGCGGCGGGCGCAACATGGTCGAGCACGAACGTCACCCGTTCGGGGTTGCGGACGCGACCACCGAGGTCGTTTTCAATCCGCGCGATAACGCTCGGCGCAACCGAATCGACGACCATCACCTGATCGACGCTCACGACCACGAGTTCACCGGCGCGCACCCGCGAGCCCGAACGCACCGACAAGATGCGTTCAGCCAGTGTCAGGCCGCGCAGGTCGGGCAGGCTTGTCGGGGTCACGCTAGAACCTCCTCGGGCTGCGCCGCGTCACGTAGCAAGGCGTCGATCTCGCAAAGCGCCAAGTCTCCCCCATCGGCCCGCGCCTTGATCTGCTTGGTGATGCTTGAAAGCACCTCCACCGGGAGCGTCAGGCCGAGTTCGGAAGCCCGCGCCGCGATGGCGTTGCGCCCGGTCAGGCGGCTGCCAATCTGCATCGTGCGCGACACCCCGAATACCTCCGGCGGGATGACCTCGTACGAGTTGGGGTTTAAGTAGATGGCCTTGAGGTGCATCCCGGCCTTGTGGTTGTAGGCAAACGCGCCCGTCAAGGGGGTGTTAAAGGGGACGCCGCAGCCCGTCATCCGGGCGATCATGGCGTCGAGTTCGGGAAGCAGCTCGAGGGCGTATTTCGCCTGGAGCCGCCCCGGATTTTGCGTAAACATTCGCGCTAAAAAGCCGCCCAGCGGTGTGATGCCGTTGCGCTCGCCTATTCCTAAGATGCTGGTATCGACGTGGGTCGCGCCCGCCCGCACCGCCTCGAAAGCGTTGGCGACCGCGCAGCCGGTGTCGTTGTGGCCGTGAAACTCGATGTCGCAACCGACGACCGCGCGCACGTCGGCGACCAACTCGCGCACTTGGGTCGGACTGGCGACGCCGACCGTATCGGCCAACCCCACACGGTCGACGCCCGCTCTATCGGCGGCGGCGTAGACGCGCAGGAGGTCGGACTTATCGCTCCGGAAGGTGTCCTCGCTTGAAAAGCGCACGTTCAGGCCGCGCGACTTGACGAAACGAATGACCTCCAGACTTTCGTCGATGATCTCGCCGACCCCGCGCCCGTGCGAAAAGGTCCGCAGCTCCGACGAGGTGCCGAAAAGGATGTCGATACCGTCGGCGCCGCAGTCGGCGGCCAGACGCGCGTCGTGCAGGTTGGCGCGGGTATGGGTCAAAATCTTGGCGTTTAGGCCGAGTCCGGCAACGGTCTCTAAAGCGCGGCGCGACTCGGGCGAGGCGACGGGCGTGGTCAGCTCGAGATACTCGACCCCGAAGGCGTCGAGCGCCTTGGCGATCTCGACCTTGTCGGCCAAGGTAAAGCTTGATAACGCGAACTGCTCGCCTTCCCTGAGGGTCGAATCGATGATATGCCAGTCTCGGGTACTCATAGGCCTCCACTTACGGTTCGGGCGTCAAACCCGAAGCTTTGCAAAGGCCATAGTAGGGCACCGGCAGTAGTCTGTCAAATACGCTTTTCGCGTGTGGAACGAGCTTTTATTGGTATTCTTAGGTGTAAGTTAGCGGTGACAAGGAAGTCTAAAGATACGCTGCTCAGAGCTTTACTTTCGTAAGTAAAATACAAATTTAACAAAACAAACATGATCGCCGTTACCGAAGCGACCAGTCGCCTCCAGCTACGACTGAAACTCCTCCGGCAGCTAAACGGGTTTGGTTGACGTACACATAGGTCCAGACCGTCTGAGCTGAGGGATGAACGGTTACCGTCACACGCTCGTACTCGGGTGGGCTTAGGTGGAGGCCCTCGAGGGCGTCCAAGGCCGGAAGCGCCGCCTCTATGTCCTTAAACGTCAGCACGACACCGTGAACACGCCCAGCACCGGGAACCATCGCTGGGTACCGTTCGGGTTCAAAGTGCACGAGGTCGTACCCCTCGAGGTAGGCGGTGTCTGTATGAACAACGCCCTTAGCCAGAAAATAGTTGCGTCCGCCCGGTTTGAGGGTGCCGTAGACGAAAATGCGGTTCAGCGTTTTCAAGCAATATACCTTTTACTAATTTACGAAGCTAGACACATCGTTTTCAGTTAAGAGGAACCGGTCGCCATTAGCCCTTGTTTTT
>CADCWP010000315.1 GCA_902806425.1 uncultured Truepera sp. | reverse complement strand
ATACGTTTTGGATTTCAACTGTCGACCCTCGAACCCATCGGGCGTACCGCCATGGCTCAAGCACTTTTGCTGGCGACTCGTCAACTTAGACGGCGGCGTGGCGACAAGACCATCTTGCTGGTCACCGACGGGATGCCCGACAGCCGGGAAGCGGCCCTCGACGCGGCGCGGTTGGCAAGGGCGCAAGGTATTACAGTTATCGCCATCGGCATAGGGAGGGCGGATGAAGCGTTCCTGGCGGCCCTGACCCCGAAGCCGGAACTCGCCGTGAAGGTCGAGCTGAGGCAACTCGAGGAGACGATGGGCAACGCCGCTAAGGTGCTTCCCTAGACAAGTTGACCAAGGGTGGCTGGACGCTTGAGCAAGTGGTTTTTTGCGTAGCAGCAAACGACTTCAAGCGCGCCAACCTCGAGCCGGGAGGGTCCGCTGACTATGCGCCTGTTCATTGCGCTTAACTTGCCCGCTGAGCTTCGGGCGCGCATCGCCACCGACGTACTCGCGCCACTACGGGCGCAGCTGCCTGGTGTCCGCTGGGTGCGCGAGGAGACAATGCACATCACCCTCGCGTTTCTTGGCGAACGTAGCGCAGCTGCTGCCCATGAGGCTCACGCCGCCGTACAAAAGATCGCCGCCTCGCGCCATCCCTTTGGTGTCTCCCTAACCGGGCTCGGCGTGTTCCCTAGCCCCGCACGGCCACGCGTCGTCTGGCTGGGCCTGGCTGATGCGGCCCCTATGCACGAGTTGTATGGAGCTTTGGGGCGTGACCGCGTCCGCCTCGAGCTACCGGCTGAGGAGCGTGCCTACCACCCACACGTCACGCTTGGCCGCGTGCCGCCGCACGCCGGTCGTGAAGTTAGCGCGAGGCTTGCGCCAGCGCTCAGCGCGGTCCAGTTCGAGGCTCTTGTGACGTTCAGTTCGCTTGATCTCATGCACAGTGAGTTGACCCCTAAAGGACCGCGTTACACAACACTCCTCGCTGCCCTGCTCACAAGACTGGAGGACATCTGAAGGTTGTTCGGATGCCCCTTGTGCATATAGTTCTCCAACTTCCAGTCTTAGCACGGCTTGTCACTATGCTACCTTCCTGATTCCTGATAACGAAGGGAACCATGCCTTTAGCTCTCTCCTACCGCCTCGACCAGTTCCGGTTCATTGACGTTTGCCCGGTTGACCGTTCAACTCCCGTTATAGCGCTCACGTATCAGTGGGATTGTTGTGAAGACTCCGTGCCCGCTCTAACACGCGCTCACG
>CADCWP010000314.1 GCA_902806425.1 uncultured Truepera sp. | reverse complement strand
ACCCACCGCTAACCGCCTTGTATGTTGATTTTGGCCGGAGAAGGCTTCGGCTAGACTCAGGGACGCTTGGGCCTGGGAAGGGCTGAACCCGCCTAACCGCCAAGGCGTTATAGCCTGCGCTAAAGATCAGGTCGCCCTTCCACCGCTCTCTCCGGTCGAACAGGATCTTACAGCTGGTTGCAAAGGCAGTGAAGGCGTAAGAAGCCAGGGCATGGCTTATTCGCTGGACTTACGAGAGAGAGTTGTAGCGGCGGTCAAGGAAGGTATGACGCAGCCAGAAGTCGCAGAGCGCTTCAAGGTGAGCCTATCGTCAGTAGAGCGCTACGTGCGGCGGGAGCGTAGGGGGGAGTTGCGAGCGAAGCCACCTCCGGGTCGGGCTGCGACCATTGCAGCAGCTTCGTACAGCGCGTTGGCTGAGCAGGTTGCCCGGCACAACGACGCCAGCTTGAAAGAGCACTGTGAGCTGTGGCAGCAAGAGCAAGGGGGGAGCGTGAGCGTGTACGCCATGTGCCGGGCATTGCAGCGAGCTGGGTTGTCAAGGAAAAAAAGACGCTAGCGGCGAGCGAGCAAGACCCCGAAGCCAGAGCAGCGTGGTGGCAGGAAGTTACCCTACTCGACCCTGACAAGCTCGTGTTTATTGACGAAGCAGGAAGCCACACCGCTATGACGCGCACCCACGCTCGGGCGCCTAAGGGCCAACGTGCTTATGGCAGTGTGCCCAGAAACCGTGGCGGTAACCTGACGCTGCTCGCGGCACTCTCGAACCGTCGACTTCAGGCCGAGGGGCTGATCGAGGGGAGCGTCGACGGTGATGTCTTTGTCACCTGGGTCGAGCACGTCTTACTGCCTACCCTTACTCCAGGCCAGATTGTGGTTATGGACAATCTCAGGGCACACTACCGCAAAGAAGTGCGTGCGTTTATCGAAGCACGCGGCTGCAGCTTGCTCTACCTGCCACCTTACTCGCCTGACTTTTCGCCCATCGAGCTTGCCTTCTCGAAGATCAAGGGCCAGCTCAAATCGCTTGCTGCCCTGACTAAGCAGGCGCTCGCTGACGCCGTTGCTAGAGCCTGCCGCACCGTCAGTTCAGTGGATGTTGCGGGCTGGTTCAGGCACTGCGGCTACAACCTTCAGTAGTTCTGCAACCGGCTGTAAAAGGCGCAGATGCGCGTCGAAACATTTAACTTGGACGCAGTGTTCTCCAGGCAAAACGCTATTTCTTGCTGGTGGGCTCACACGGCGACGCCCCTCTCGAGCGTTAC
>CADCWP010000313.1:7546-17323 GCA_902806425.1 uncultured Truepera sp. | reverse complement strand
TCCCAGCACCTACACCCGCACGGGCAGCGATCTCGCTGATGCTGGTCAGCTCATACCCGTGCTGTGCGAACAGGTCGAGTGCCGCAGTGAGCAGCGCTGCTCGTGTCCGGCGGCTCCGCTCCTGCTGGGGCCGAGGGGGCAACTCTTCGACGCTTAAAAGGTCTGGACGCGGCGGATAGGAAGACTCAGGCAAGAACGGGCTCGAGCACAAAGTCGGTAATCAGGGCGTTAAGAACCTCGGGCTGATCCTCGGACACAAACGTCTTTGAGCCCTCCACACGCTCTAAACGAGCGTGTGGGAAGGCTTGGGCTAACCGCTCACCGAAACGGAGGGTGAAGAACCTGTCATCCTCGCCCCAAGCAACCAGGACCGGTCTGCGGAACTCGGAAAAATGCTCGGCGGCTTCTAGCGTGTAGCGGTTGGAAATACTTGATATAAACTTTTTGGTGTCACGCCTCACCGCTCGGCTATGAATAAATCCTTTGAAGTAGCCCTCGGCGATAGTGGGCTCGAGGGGCGCATGGGCGAGCAAAGCGTAAAGCAGATTTTGAACAGGTCTGAGCCGCACGGCTAAGCCGAAGAAAGACGCGCCACCCGGAAGGCGGAAAAGGACTTCAAACGGTCGTAAGAGAGGTGGGGGGAAGTGTTCAAAGGCGTCGCAGTTGGTCAGCACAAGGCGTCCTACACGTTCGGGGTGGTGTACCGCCACGAGTTGGCTAAGGGCTCCACCCGTGTCGCACCCGACTAGCGTGGCGTCCCCTAATCCCAAAGCCGCCATAAACTCGTTTATAAGGTCCGCCATACCTGTAGGGGTGAAGTCGGCGTCCTCGCGCATAGGCTCTACATGTCCCCCAAGCGGCAACGTCGGGACGATGCAGCGGAAGCGGGCGGAGAGTGGGCGGTATACCTTGCGCCACATCTCGCCGTTGACCAGCAGGCCATGAACGAAAAGCAACACCGGACCGTTGCCGATGTCAAGGTACTGGATGGGTCCCTGGGAGAGCTGAACGGTACGAACCCGCATCGAGTTATCTACTCTCATGCTGTGGCCTCCTTAATTAGTTTCCGAATTCTGATTCACATTAAACCTACCCGTCCGGTTTTGTCAAGGCAACTTCTATGGGTGTTGAGGTGCTAAAAGACGACTTACTTCTTCCCGGTCAAGAATTTCGACGAGGCGTTCTTGCCGGACGGGTCGGTAAGACCTCACTATGCGGCGCTTCTGGAGGGGTTTAGGGCGCTCAGCAGCGCCGAGTTCAGGCGGCGTCGGGGCCTGATCGAACTGGCGCTCCGCACTCAGGCCATCACCTTTACGGCCTACGGCGACGCCGAGGGGACTGAAGGACCCTTTCCCTTCGATCCGTTTCCACGGTGATCCCGGCCCTCGAGTGGGAGCGGCTCGAGCGCGGCCTCTTGCAGCGGGTGTGGGCGCTTAACCTTTTCCTGCGCGGCATCTACCACGACCAAGAGATCCTTAACGGTGGACGCGTCCCGAGAGTACTGGTGGAGGGAAACCCCAGTTTCCGCCCTCAAATGCTGGGGATCGCGCTGCCGCACGGCGCGTATACGCGCGTGGTCGGCTGCGAACTCATCCGCGACGCCAGAGGGCACTACCGCGTCCTGGAACGCCTGCGTGAGCCTTTTCGCGCACTCACCCACTGAACAAACCTACCCACCTGAAACAGTAGTTTAGATAGAGTGTTTCAAATTCTCACCCTTGCGGACCCAAACCGTGACCTCGAGCATCGGGACAGTGAGGTTGTCAGGGGGCCTGATGACCTAAGCGCCTTGTACAGGGACGCCGAACAGCGGTATGGTGCCCGGTATCATCCCGGAGGTGAACCATGCCCGACCAAAAAGACGTAGCACAGGACAAAAAGGCGATGGAGCAAAAGCGCGACGATGGGTACGACCCGGCGGAGGGTGCTGTAAATCAGCCGCAACCGGGCAAAAAGCCGAAGCTCGAGCGCGACGAGGACGGTAACGTCAAAGATTAACAGGGTAGCTTTGCTCCAACCGTGACTTAGGAGGAACTCATAGGCCACACGCGGCGCTTTTATAGCGATCCCCTCCGAGGTTTTTGGTGTTCGCCGCTTGCAAAGCTGCTGGAAAGGTTTGGCAAAAAACCTTTCATGCGTGCTGTGTATTGCTGTACAGGCTAAACTCGCCGAAACCCTCCACGCCAGAGAGACACCCTTTAGGCGTTCACGGCTTTCTTGCTTCCTTGTAGAGTTTTTGAACAGCTTTGCTGCGTCGGCTCGGTGTGGGCGGAGGTATAGGAAGCTGGGGTGGTGACGAGCGAGCTTAGTCAACCTCGAGCGTGAACCGAGCGCACCACCGGCAGATCCTGACCCAACCCCTGAGCCGTTCACTACCGGACAGCCGTCAGAAACAGATAATACTTGCCCGTGAGGAAGACCTTGAAGCGGTGTTGGTACAAGTATTTTCGGTAAAACGCCAGGTCCTTGACGACGAGCGACAGGTCGGGCTGAGCGAAGTTTTTCATCCGCGCGCCAAACCGCACCTCACCGTCCTGATAGCGGCAGTTCGGCAGCGCCACGATAAGGCTGCCGCCCGCCGTCAGGAAGTGCTGAACCAGCTCGCGGATGAGGGTGTGACCCGCTACGCCCGGACTCTGAAAGGTGGCGACGCTGAGGATGAGGTCGAAGCGGCCCAGCTCGAGTCCCTGCAAGTCCCTCATATCAGCCTCAAGAAAACGGCAGTTCGCCCCCGGAAACCGTTCACGCGCGGCGGCTAACGCGCTCGCCGAGTGGTCGACGCCGGTAAAGTTGAGGTTGTAGTCCCTGAAAACCCTCTCAAACGGCTCGAGTTCGTCACCCCGGCCCACGCCCAGGCTCAGCACCCGGCTGTTTGGTTCTAGGTTAGTCCGTTCCAACGCCTCTGTATAGTCGAGCCAAAAGGTGGGCTCCTCAAGCTTTTGCACCCGTGCGAATTCGGACGCTTGGCCGTAGGTTTCGCTCGCCGCGGGGTCACTGGCGGTTTTCCCACCAGCCGGTCCACTGTGCCATGATCCTTCGCCCAGCTTCGAGAAGCTCAGGTTGATGAGCACCCTGCCTGATTCCGGGTTACTCTCCGGCGTGTGCAGGCGGCAGCCGAGCCGCTCGGCTAAGTCGAGCCAGCTCCTTAGCGGGCGGTGACGGTAACGGACACCGTTTATCTCAGTAAACTCGCCCGCGAAAAGGCCCACGCCCAGGTCCGGGTCGAGCGCGCGAAAGGTGAGCCGCTCCCCCGCCTCCAGCGTCCCCAACCGCCCTCGCAGCACCTCGATAATCCGTGCAAGCGGTTCGTCGGTAAAGGTCGTCACCCTCGTTACTCTACCGTGATGCTTGGCCCTAAGGGTGCGCCGGGGGCGTGTTAGGGTCACTGAGTCCATGCGCGCCCTTGTTCTCTCCGCCCTGCTCCTCTTAACCTTTGCCCGCGCCCAGTGGTTCGAGCCCACCCTGACGCCCCCTGAAGTGAATAACGGCCAGCTCCGGGGCCTGTGGGTCGACGCCTACGGCCCAGGCTTTAAGACGCTAGACGAGATCGACACGTTGATAAGGGACGCCAAGGCCATGAACCTGAACGCGGTATTTGTCCAGGCGGTGCGCCGCGGCGACTGTTACTGCCTGCGCTCGGCGTTGCCGGTGGGTGACGACCCGGCGCTCGTGGGTGGTTTCGACCCGCTAGCGACGCTTATAGAGCGTGCTCACGCCGCCGACATGCAGGTACACGCCTGGGTGGTGACGCTGGCCCTATGGGGCGCGAGTGCGCCGCCGTCCGACCCCGCCCACGCTTACAACCTGCACGGTCCGGACGCCGCCGGCGGTGAGAGCTGGCTGAACGTCCGCTACGACGGCGTGACGCGCCCTCAGGGGGACGTCTACCTGGACCCCGGCGTCCCGGCGGTGGCCGACTATCTCACCGAGGCGGTGGTCAGCCTTGTGGAAAACTACAGTCTCGACGGCGTCACCTTCGACCGGCTGCGCTATCCGGACTTTAACGAGGGTGGCCAGCCGAGCTGGGGCTACAACCCCGTGAGCTTGGCGCGTTTTGTTCAGGAGACCGGAGGCAGCAATCTACCTCACCCGACCGACGAAGTGTGGACGGCGTGGCGGCGCGAGCAGGTGAGCCTGCTCGAGAGGCGGCTCTACCTGGCGGCCAAAAGGGCGAACCCACGCCTCTGGGTAGGTGCCGCGACGGTCGTGTATGGCGCGCCGCCGCAAGATTTTACGGACTCCCACGCCTATAGCGTCGTCTTACAGGACTGGGCGGGGTGGCTCTCGAGCGGCTTTTTAGACCTCAACTTGCCGATGAACTACAAAAATGCGGACGCCGACGAAGCGGCCTGGTTCGACCTCTGGAACCGACGTGCGGCGGGGCTGGCGCAGGGTGCGGCGACGGCGGTTGCAGCTGGGGTCTACCGCAACGACCCCGAAGAGACGCGGGCACAGCTGCGCGCGGTTATGGGCGACCCACAGCTCTCGGGGTGGGTTGGCTATTCGTACCGCACGCCGAGCCGGAGCGTCGACAGAGGGTGGGACGAACCGGGAGCCGTGCGCGCGGAGTTGGCGGCGCTTCTTACCGCGTCCGGTGAACCGTTCGCGGAACCCGGCTCGTTTGGGCCGCCGCCGCCCGTGACCGCGCTGCTCGGCCGGGTTGAGGTGGACGGGTCGCAAAATAGGGTGCAGACGGTCGAGCTGCTGAGGGGTGGTGAGGTCGTCGCTACCGCCCGAACCGACGCGGGCGGCGTCTACGGTTTTGTATTGGACACGGTTTCGGCTGCTCCGAACGCCCCCGAACCCGACTATCTGGTGCGGCTGCGGGGCGGCGTCACCATGCCCGCGCCGGTGAGCGCCGGTGAGGTCGCCCGCGTCCCGACCCTGACGCACAGCTGGTATACAGCCACGGGCATGCGTGAGGACGCTAACGAGGGAGCCGAGGGGTACTAAACTGGCTGTATGGCCGACCTAGCACACCCGCAGCTGTACCCGCTTACGTTGGACCGTTTTCTAAGCCCGCGCCTCTGGGGCGGCGAACGGCTGGTTTCATTTTTAGGCCTTTCAGAGCCCGAAGGCGACGAACCCCTCGGCGAATCGTGGCAGATTTACGGCGACAACCGCGTTCTGAACGGCTCCTTTCAGGGCCGCACGCTGGACGAGGTGACGGCGGAACTCGGTGCCGACCTTATAGGAACCGTCTCGTCCGGGCGCTACGGCAACGCTTTCCCGCTGCTCGCCAAATTTATCGACGCTGGCGACAAACTCTCCATTCAGGTACATCCGAACGACGCTTACGCCCACGAGCACGAGGCCGCGTCGGGCTTTCACGGCAAGAGCGAGGCGTGGCTCATCCTAGAGGCGGAGCCGGACGCGCACATTATCTGGGGCTTTAAGGACATGCTGAGGCCCGACGCGGTCAAGGCGGCGGCGCGGGAGGAGCGGCTCGAGCCTCACCTCAACGTCGTTCCCGTAGGGGCCGGGGACGTCGTCTACAACCCTGCCGGGACGGTTCACGCTATCGGGGCCGGAATCCTGCTCTTTGAGATTCAGCAAGCCTCGGACCTGACCTACCGGCTCTACGACTATGGCCGCAAAGACAGCAAGGGGCAGCCTCGAGACCTGCACCTGGACAAAGCCTTGGAGGTTGCCGACCTGACTCCTGGCGAGCACGCCAAGTTGGAGCCTAAGCCGTTAGGGGACGGCAAAACCCAGCTCATCCACACCGAGCACTTCGCCACTGAGCGCTTGGAGGTGTCGGGTGAGCTGTCTACGACCACCCAGCCCAGCAGCGCCGACCTCTTGACCGTACTCTCTGGCGAGCTGAAGCTGCGCGCGGGCGATACCGAACTGACGCTCTCGCAGGGTACGTCGTGTGTGCTGCCCGCCGCGCTAGGCCCGTATCGCCTCTCAGGTGAGGGCGTACTCCTCCGCTGCTACGTTCCAGCCTGACCTCAACCCGTCTGACTCTGGGCGAACAGCCACATGTAGAGTTCGGGCTCGCTGTAGGCGCGCGTCCAGCTGTTGTGGCCCGTTCCGGGATACATGGTCAGCTTGACGGTTCCGCCTACCGCTTCAAGCGCGCTTACCATCTTTGTGGATTCGTTTAGAGGGACGATGTTGTCGTCCGCGCCGTGAAAAGTCCAGGTCGGTAGGTTTTTAAGCCGGTCAGCCGCGCCGGGGTTGCTGCGGCCACAGACCGGGACGAGCGCGGCGAAGCGTTGGGGCGCGCGGGCGGCTAAAAACCACGCGCCCTGCCCGCCCAAGCTTAGGCCGGTGAGGTAGACGCGGCTCTTGTCGGCAGGGTGCTCAGCGATAACCGCGTCCAGAATGGTTTCCAAGGCGTGCAAGTGATCGGTCCAGCGGGCGTTTGCTGGGCACTGTGGGGCGACTACGAGAGCTGCTTCGGGCAAGTTCGCCAAAATTTCGGACAGACCGTGGTCGCCTACATGGTCTAAATCGTCCCCGCGTTCGCCGGAGCCGTGCAGAAAGAGGATGAGGGGCAGCTTGGCGGCAGGTTTAGGAGTGTAAAGCAGGTAGGGGAGGGGTGCAGTCGTAATCTTTTGGGGCGTCATGGCCTCAGCATAGCGGACCCACTGAGCTGTTTTTCAAACCGTAAAAGCGCAGGCTGCGCCCCAAAACCGAGACGTTCGTTCAGCCGCCGCATCGCGGTGTTCCCGGCGTCGTTGGTCGTTCGGATTTCCGGAAAGCTATGCTGTTGAGCGTAGCGGATGCCCCGGAGTTTTAGCAGCGTAGCGACGCCGTGCCCCCGGTACTCGGGCAAAACGCCGGTAAACTCGGTTTCAAGGTACGTTCCATAGTTCCACAAACTGTTCATGCCAACGAACGCTTCCCCCATCACAGAGATGTAAAACGCCTCTTTGAGCACCGCTTCCGGTTCCAAGCGTTCGCGCAGAAACGCTTCCAAGTTGAGTTCTGTGGGTGGCTTTCCGTGAGGCACATCCTGCTCCAAGCGCCAGCCCAGCGCCCGAAGTTTTTCGTCCCGGACGGGGTCGGTAACGAGTTCCAAGTATGTTTTGACATGGATGTTTTGTTTCTCGAGCCTCGACGCCAGTGCCTCTAGAGAATGGGTGTCGGCCTCACGGACAGCTAGGCGGTATTCCAACCGTCGCCACGTCGGCGCAAAACCGCGCCGCCGCAAAAATTCCGTGGTCGCGGTGTCCGTCTCAGATACCTGCGTTTGCATCTGAAAAATGCCGAGGGTGACGAGGTGACGCTCGAGCACCCTTAAGAGCTCACCGCCGACACCTGCCCCACGAAACTTGGGCAGCACCGCACCGAAGAGCACCACTTTTTCAGGTTGGTAGAGGTCGGCATATTGGGTGTAGCGGACGAAACCGACTGCTTGACCCTGCATCTCATTGAGAAAGCCGCCGGCCTCGAGCCCCCGCGTCCTAGTCCGGTCGGCCTCACGCAGTCGTGCCGCCGTCAGCCGTGTGTCAGGCTTTACCCGCGCGGCAATCCGGCTGATTGACGGATAATCAGCCGCCGTAAAGGTGCGTATCGTCATGGGTTAGCTTATCGGCTCTGCACCCGCCTCGGGCGTGTAGGGTGCTCTATGGTTTAGCGGCCAGCGCGGCGGTACGCTTGTAAAGTGATTCAGACACGGCAAATCACCCCCCGCGGCGCTATGAGGCGGCTTTGGCAGATCATAAAGCCGCGCTGGCCGCAGGCGCTGGGGTTGTCGCTGCTCCTGACCCTGACGGCGACCCTCACCGCCCTGTGGCCGCAGTTTGTGCGCCTGACCATCGACGTGCTGATTCCACGCGGCGACGCGCGCCTTTTTTGGTTGATGGGCCTCGGGGTGCTGCTGTTTTATCTTCTGGTCGCTGGGCTCGGCTACGTCGCCATGTACTACTCATACGCGTTCACGCAGTCGGTCATCAGCGGGGTGCGTCTCGCGGCTTACGGTCGCCTGCTGACGCTGCCCATGACCCGCTTTACCCAGGAGCGCTCGGGTTCGCTGGTCTCGCGGGTGGTGTCGGACGTAAACGCGCTCGAGACTATGATTCAGTCGGGTGCCTCACGGCTTTTAGGGCAACTTTTTAGCGTCGTGGTGATCTTAACGATTTTATTTTTCACGAATTGGCAGCTCGCCTTGGTCGCGCTCGTCATCACGGTACTGATGGCCTACTTTACCTGGCGCTATCAGGGGCCGCTGCGCGACTCGGCGCGGGGCATCCGGCAGCGCGTCGGCGACCTTACCGCGACCGCCACCGAAGCCATCGGCAACATCGGTGTGGTCAAAAGTTTCGCTAACGAACCGCTCGAGTTTCGCCGCTTCGCCGACGAGAACGAGACGTACGTCGAGCTGAACTTGGAGCGCCGCAAACAGGTCGGCTACATGGAGATGTTCGTCGGTCTGTCGGCAGACCTCGGGCTGGCGGCGGTGCTCGTCTTCGGCGGCTACTTGGTGACGCAGCAAGATTTGAGCGTAGGGCAGCTTTCAGCATTCTTGCTCTACCTGGGCAACCTGATCGGGCCGGTGCGCTCGGTGATGTTTTTTAACAACGCGCTGCAAGCGGGGTTAGCGGCCTTGGAGCGGGTCGACGCGCTGATTCAGGACCGCCCTGAGGGGGGCGGCGTACGAACCGAAATGCAAGAGGCGGGGCTCGAGTTCCGTGACGTATCTTTCGGCTACTCGGAGGGACGTGGGAACGCCCTTAACGCCCTGAGCTTCAAGGTTGCGTCAGGGCAAACCGTCGCGCTCGTCGGGCCGTCTGGGGCAGGAAAGAGCACCGTCGCCAAACTTGTGAGCCGCTTATACGACCCGGACGCCGGTTCGGTACAGCTCGGCGGCTTCGACTTGCGGGACTACGACCTCGTTACGCTGCGCGGGCGCGTCGCCGTCGTGCCGCAGGAACCGACGCTCTTCTCGGGGTCGGTCCGTGAAAACATCCGCTACGCCAAACCGGACGCCTCGGACGCCGAAGTCGAGGAGGCCGCCCGCCACGCCAACGCCGACGGCTTTATCGGGGCGCTACCGTTCGGGTTTGAAACCGAAATAGGTGAGCGTGGCGTCAAGCTCTCAGGTGGACAAAAGCAGCGCCTCGCTATCGCCCGCGCCATCCTCAAAGAGACGTCGGTGCTGATCCTGGACGAGGCGACGAGCAGTTTAGACGCCGAATCCGAACGGGTCATTCAAGACGCGCTCACGGGCTTATTCAAGCGCCGTCTGGGGGTGACGACGCTGATCATCGCCCACCGGCTGTCGACGATTCAGGGGGCCGACGTGATCTTTGTACTTGAGCAGGGCCGCTTGGCCGAGCAGGGGACGCACCGCGAGCTGTTGGCGCAGCGTGGGCTTTACCGCAGGCTTTACAACCTGCAACGGGATGACGTTGCTGAGATTGTACTTGATGAAGACCGAAAGAGCCGCACTGAATTCGTCTGACACCGCATTGCTACTATGGGCCTGTTAAAAATCAGAGCTGTGTAGCTGGAACGCTCACGGTTGATCCATACTTAGCCGTGCGCGTTCTTGAGCGTAGTTGTAGTTATTGCTGCGAAAAGTATGCTTGCCAAGGCTTTATTAGACCCGTGTCCGTCTGCCGATTCTGGGTTCGTTGGGCCGAGCGTCAGTCCCTGAAGCTAACGATCTTTCCTGCCAATGATATAAACGTCTACATCTTCCGCTTGGCGGAGCACCTGATTAATGATCGAACCCTTGAAGAACTCCTGCCAACGGTTGCGCAAACTCGTGCCCATAATGACCTGAGTGACATGCTTCTCTTTAATGAAGCCAATAAGCGTGGG
>CADCWP010000313.1:406-7536 GCA_902806425.1 uncultured Truepera sp. | reverse complement strand
TCAACCTGAACAAATGTGCCTTCGAGCGCCTCGGTGATGAGGCGGTAGGTGTTAAGCATCCTCTCTTCATCACGTGTGAGGCCGCGGCTGCGCACGTAAATCACGTGGAACTCGCCGTCCAAGCGCTGAGCAATGCGCGCGCCACGGCGGATAAGCCAAGCGCTATCAGGACGCGCCGTGATAGCTACAGCAATACGCTCTTTGATGCGGTGACCGCTGCCTGCTTCAACAGCGGGGTCTTCCACTGCGTCTGCAACCTCGCGTAGGGCAAGTTCTCGCAATATGGACAAGTTCTCTAAGGTGAAAAAGTTGCTTAAGGCTTGCTCAATCTTATCCCTCGAATAGATCTTGCCCGCTTTCAAACGGTCTCGTAGAACTTCCGGCGTGACGTCCACCAAGACAACTTCATTGGCTGCTAGGAGGACGCGGTCAGGCACGCGTTCTTTGACACGCACGCCAGTAAGCCGGGCCACCAAGTCGTTGGCGCTCTCAAGGTGCTGCACGTTCATCGTCGAGATGACGTTGATTCCCGCCCTCAGGAGCTCTTCGACATCCTGGTAGCGCTTCTGGTACTTCGAGCCGGGGACGTTGGTGTGAGCAAGTTCGTCCACCAAGACGAGTTCGGGGTGCCTTTCGATGAGGCCCGCTGTGTCCATTTCGGTGAGCTGCACACCCTTATAGTCCACAACGGTGCGCGGAAACGTCTCTAATCCTTCCGCTAGCGCCAATGTCTCTTTACGCCCGTGCGTCTCTACCAGACCAACCATAGCGTCAACACCAAGCTCGCGCTGTTCACGCAGTTCTTGTAACGCACGGTAGGTTTTGCCGACCCCAGCTGCGGCACCTACATAAATCTTATGGTTGCCGCGTCTGTCTTTAACTAGGGCTTTGAGCAGCTCTTCCGGGTGCGGGGCGTCATCTCGGTTGCGGTTAGGCTGAGTTGCACGCAACTCAGCCTCGTTTAGAGGGCGGTTCGGCACGTCCCGTTTACCTACCCATTAGTTAGATTGACCAAAAGAGAGTGCGTCTAGTGCCAGATTAAGTGTAAGGACATTGACTCCGGGTTGACCTAGTCCGATGGGGCTCCGCTCAGTGTTTTCGTCAATAAGCTGTTGCACTTGCGCCGCGCCTAAGCCCCTGGCCTCCGCGACCCTCGAAACCTGCAAACGTGCCGCTGCTGGTGAGATGTGAGGGTCCACGCCCGAGCCCGAAGCGGCAATTAGGTCGACCGGGATCTCAGAAGGGTCCACATTCTCTCGTGCTGCGATCTCCGCCGAGGACGCTTCAGCCCTAGTGCGTAAATCGGGATTGCTCGCCGCCCAGTTCGATCCTGACAGGCTGGTCGGGTCGTAGCCATCGCCTGCCGCAGAGGGACGCCCGATAAAATAGCGGTCACTGCTGAAGGGCTGACCCACAAGCTCGGAACCTACGACAACGCCGTCACGCTCGAGCAAACTCCCCTGTGCCTGCCTCGGGAACAATACGTCACCTAGACGAGTCGTGGCGATGGGGTAAATAAGCCCACACAGGATGAGGAAGAGTAGGGCAAATCGTAGCCACGTGCTAAATTCACCACCGCTACGGTCGAGGGTTTCAGCTTGAACTTTGACAGAAGGTTGCATGACGTGTCTCCTTAAATCCAGCCGAAGGCCGTGAGCAAAAGGTCAATGGCTTTGATGCCGATAAAGGGCACGATAAGACCGCCTAGACCGTAAACGAGCAGGTTATTCGCCAACATCGCGTCCGCGCTTTTGGGGGTGTACTTCACACCTCTGAGAGCTAACGGGATGAGGATGGGAATAATGAAGGCGTTGAAGATGACGGCCGATAAGATGGCGCTTGTGGGGCTTGCTAAGCGCATGACGTTGAGTACGCTCAGGGCAGGCAGCGTCCCGGCGAAGATGGCCGGGATGATAGCGAAGTATTTGGCTACGTCGTTGGCAATCGAGAAGGTGGTCAGGGAGCCGCGCGTGATGAGGAGCTGCTTGCCGATCTCGACAACCTCCAAGAGTTTGGTGGGGTCCGAGTCGAGGTCGACCATGTTGCCCGCTTCCTTCGCAGCTTGCGTCCCGGAGTTCATCGCTAGCCCTACGTCGGCTTGGGCAAGAGCAGGGGCGTCGTTGGTCCCGTCGCCCATCATGGCGACGAGCTTGCCTTTGTCCTGCTCCTCACGGATCATGCGAAGCTTATCCTCGGGGGTGGCCTCCGCTAAGTAGTCGTCCACGCCTGCCTCTTTAGCGATGGCGGCGGCGGTGAGCGGGTTGTCCCCGGTGATCATCACAGTACGCAAACCCATCTTGCGAAGTTGTGCGAAACGCTGCTGGATGCCGGTCTTGACGATGTCGGACAGCGACACCACGCCAAGCACGGTGTTGCCTTCTGCGACCACTAGGGGCGTGCCGCCTTTGCGGGCGACGTCGTCGACGAGGGCCTCGAGGTCGACGGGTATCTTCCCGCCCTGTTCTTCAACCCAGGTGCGCATACGGTTTGAGGCGCCTTTGCGGATGCTCCGGCCATCGGACAGATCGACCCCCGACATGCGCGTCTTAGCGGTGAACCCGACGAACGTTGCGCCGTCCATGATGGTTTGAGGGAAATGACTGCCCTGCGATAACGCTAGTTGCACAATGGACTTGCCCTCGGGCGTCGGGTCGGACAACGACGCTAGGTGTGCGGCTTCGTATAACTTTTCAGCCGGAATCCCCCGCACGGAGGTAAACCCGGTTGCCTGCCGGTTGCCGATGGTGATGGTGCCTGTTTTGTCTAAGAGCAGCGTGTCGATGTCGCCCGCGACCTCGACCGCTTTACCAGACTTGGCGATGACGTTGGCCCTCAGCGCCCGGTCCATCCCGGCGATGCCGATGGCGGGCAGGAGGCCGCCGATGGTCGTAGGGATAAGACAGATGAGCAGTGCTACGAGCGTGGTGATCGAAACCGAAGTTTGGACAAAGCCCGCAATCGGCAGCAGGGTGGCCACAACTACAAGGAAAATTAAGGTCAGTGCTGAGAGCAGGATGGATAGGGCGATCTCATTGGGCGTCTTTTGACGAGACGCACCCTCGACCAAGCTGATCATCCGGTCTAAAAAGCTCTCACCGGGGTTCGAGGTGATCTCGATGATGATCTGATCTGAAAGAACTTTGGTGCCGCCCGTAACGCCGCTGTGATCCGTGCCCGCCTCACGCACCACGGGAGCGGACTCACCGGTGATGGCGGACTCGTCGATGGTCGCTACACCCTCGACGATCTCACCGTCGCCAGGGATGAACTCTCCTGCGGAAACAATAATCCTATCGCCCTTATTAAGGTCAAGGCTCGAGACGAGCACCTCTCTATCACCCTCGAGCCGCCTTGCTTTGGTGTCCGAACGTGCCGAGCGTAAGCTCGCAGCCTGCGCCTTGCCGCGCGCCTCGGCAAGTCCTTCGGCAAAGTTGGCGAACAGCACCGTAAAGAGTAGTAGAAGCGTGATAGCCAGCTCATAAGCGAAAGCTTGACCGTTCATTAGGTTAACGACCGTGAAAAGTGCAGTGATGACCGTACCTATCTCAACGACGAACATCACCGGGTTACGCACCATGTTGCGCGGGTCCAGCTTAACGACAGACTGGCCCAGGGCGACGCGGACGAGGTCGGGCGCGAAAACATTCTTCTTCTGGGGAGATTGAGATGGCATGGACTGGGTGGTCACTGAGGTCTTCCGAACAGGGCGCGGCTCGCCTGCACCCACTCCTGATCGACTGACGCTGTGATCTCGGGAACGGCGACGAGCTGCTCTCCAATAGGGCCGAGCACCAACACGGGCAAAAAGTTAAGCAGCGTCAGGATGAAGATGACTGAAACCAGAGTCGCCGCGAAGATGGGCGTCTCGATCCGCAGGGTGCCTGCGGTTTCAGGTGCGACACGCTTGACGGCCAAAAACCCAGCAATCGCCAGTGGCGCAAAGATGGGGATAAACCGCGCTAGGATTAGGTTGGCCGATGTGGTGACGTTCCACCAAATGGTGTTGTCACCGAGTCCTTCAAACCCTGAGCCGTTGTTGGCAAAAGCAGAGGTGTACTCGTAAAACACCTGCGAGATACCGTGAAAACCGGGGTTGGAGTTACCTGTCAGGTCGGGGAAGCTGAGTGCAATTGCTGTAGGCACCAAAATGAGCAGTGGCTGAATCAAGAGGGCGATAGCGGCTAACTTGACCTCTTTGGCCTCGAGCTTCCTTCCGAACAGCTCTGGTGTGCGCCCGACCATCAACCCGGCTATGAACACAGCAATAAAAAGGAAGACGAGAAAGTTTACGAAGCCGACCCCGATACCGCCGTAAGTCTCATTAATAAGCATCCCGATCATCGGCACCATGCCACCCACAGGGGTGAACGAGTCGTGCATGGCGTTGACCGAACCATTGGACGTCTGCGTCGTCAGGGTGGCCCATAAAGCCGAGGGCGTCGGGCCGAAGCGCGTCTCCTTACCTTCCCAGTTGGGACCCGCCGCGGCCAGCCCCTGAAAAGTGGGATTGGAGCCGTTCTCGGCAGCAATCACGGTGACTGCCAGCACTACCGAAATAACAGTCATGACGCCTAAGGCCAACATGCCGAAGCGCTTGCGGCGCGTGAAGTACCCGACCATGAAGACGATGGCAATAGGAATAAGGATAATGGAAACAGATTCGAAGAGGTTGGTGAGAGGCGTAGGGTTCTCTAAGGGTACGGCACTATTAGGGCCATACCAGCCCCCGCCGTTGGTCCCGAGCTGTTTGATGGCAACCATCGCCGCGACCGGTCCGACTGGGATAGTCTGCTCCGTAACTTCGCCCTGCGGGTCTACTAGTGTAGCTGTCTTGGCGCCCTCAAACGTGCTGGGTACGCCCTGCCAAGTCAAGAGCAGCGCCAATACCAGCGACATCGGGATCAAGACGCGAGTTATGGCCTTGGTGACATCCACGTAGTAGTTGCCGAGGTCACGTGGTTCGCCTGCTGTGGCTGTGCTAGCGTAGCGTCCACCGAAGAGCCCTCGCAAGATCGCCACGAGCGCCGCCAGTCCTGCCGCCGGGGTGACGATTTGCAGCGCGGTAATGCCCACCATCTGAGACAGATACGAAAGCTGTGCCTGCCCCGAGTAGTGCTGCTGGTTGGTGTTGGTGATGAACGACGCGGCAGTGTGGAGCGCTAAGTCCCAGCTCATGCCGGGAATCCCATTGGGGTTCAGTGGCAAGCTGCCCTGGAAGATGAAGACGAGGTAGGCGACCACGCCCACCAGCAGGTTGCTGAAGAGCAGTGCCCTGGCATAACCGAACCAGGTCATACCTTGCGTGGAGTTGATTCCTATAAGCCAGTAGAGACCGCGCTCAAGCGAGTTCAAGATCGGGTCGAGCCAAGTGCGTTCAGAACGGAAGACCCTTGCCATATAGTGCCCGAGCGGCCAAGCGAGGAGGAACGCCAACCCATAAATGAGGACGACATCGATCATAGCTTTTCGGCTTCCCCTAAAAAGGCCCTACAGAGCATGAAAAGACCTACAAAGATGAGTAAGCCGAGCACGATACCCATCAGAAATCTTCCGGTCTCAACATCGCGTAGATCAAGTAAGCCCCTACAGCGATGACGAGTAACAGCCACACAACGTTCATCTACTCCTCCAAGTCCGAATCTTATGTCGAGGGTACTGGCTTAAAACTTGTCGACTACCCAGCCACCCATCTTCAAAATACTCGTCACAAGCCAGCTTTCATATGACCAGGTGGCTACTCTTTTTAGCCAAGTGGATAGAAAAAGTAGCCACTTGGCTAGGTTATTTTTTGCGCCACTTCCTTATAATTAGGGCGTGAACCAAAACGTTTTGGATGCAGGCGAAACTTCTAAAGCTGGCAAAGAACCCTTCTATGTCGTTGCAGGAAGCCTAATCTTTTTAACCATCGGCCTCCTACTCGACGTCGCTACTACCCAAGACTTGGTGATCGCCATCATTTACAATATTCCCATCGCGTTTGCCGGACTGGCCAACTCGCGGCGTCTAACGGTCGTGATGGTAGCCCTGGCGCTTTCAGCCAACGTGGTCGCCGCCTACCTCAACGCTCAAGCAGGGGCAGGCATTGACGTGACAGCATTAATGAACCGTGGTATTGCCTCGCTCTCTTTTTTGCTGGTAGGGTATCTGACGTGGGCTTTACGTGACACCTCGTCGCGCCTCACCGCGGCCAAACTCGACCAGGATAGGTCGGCGCGCGAACACAACGCCTATGAGATCATGCATGAGTTGAGCGGGCCACAGCGGCCCCAAGCGCTGCTGGAGCGTACCTGCGTGGTCTTACGCAAGCAGTTTGAGGCTGAGACCGTGGTCATTGCAAGCCTCGAGCATCACTGCTTTACCGCCACCCGCTATAGCGCCCCCCCCGATTCTTCATTTGCAAAGCGTGGCGAGACCGCACCTTGGGTGGTCGCTGCCATTCCGACAGTGGAGCCCCCCGTCATCACAGCGCGTGTCGACGCTGAACTGTTGACGGTTGGGCGCTGGCGACGCCAACGCTCGCCGGATCTTGTCGTTTTAGTTGTTCAACCGAAGGTCAGTAAGCCGACGTTGCTGCTTGGCGAGGTACTCCGTGATCTCGAGGCTCTGCTAGAGCGCTCAGTGCTGCTTGAGAACCTCGACGCCCAACGCGGCGAGCTCGCGCACCGCAACACGGTGATCCGTGACCTTGTCTACGCCTTTTCGCACGACCTGCGTACCCCTTTAATCGCCAACGCTATGAACATGCGGCTGGCGCTCGAGGGCGTTTACGGCGAGCTGAGCCTGGAATTTCGCCACACTTTAGAAAACGGATTGCGGTCGAATGAGGACCTACTCGAGCTCGCAGATTCGCTACTTCTCGTAGCACGTTATGAGAGTGGGGAGACGCTTAATCACATGGAGCCAGTGAACCTGACGACGCTCGTCCAGGAGGCAAGTGAACGCCTCGCATCGGTTTTTTCGGAGCGCCGTCAACATGTAGCTTTGAGCGCCCCGGATAAGCTCATGGTTTTGGGTCGCCCCGGAGAGTTGCGCCGCGTGTTTCAGAACTTGCTCGACAACGCTGCTACGTTCTCCCCGGAAGACACCGTTATCTCGGTTGATCTACGTGCTGAGGCGGACAGCGCGAGCGA
>CADCWP010000313.1:0-396 GCA_902806425.1 uncultured Truepera sp. | reverse complement strand
TATCTAGGCTGTTCCAACGCTTTTCGAGCGGCAGAGCGGGGGGCGGCACCGGTTTGGGTCTATACCTGGCTCAGCAGATCGTCAACGCGCACGGCGGCCGTATCAGTTACAAGCCGCGCGAGGGTGGTGGGAGCTGTTTTTCGCTCTGGCTACCCATTGCCAAGGAGGCGATTACTGTATGACGGTGGGCATCACCAAGGTGTTCCTGGTCGAAGATCACGCTTTTACCAGAGACGGCCTGCGCGCTACGATTGACCGCGACCCTTGCCTTAAGGTGGTGGGTGAGGCAGGTAGCGGAGAGGATGCTTTGGAGCGCCTCTGGCATACTCGTGCTCAGGTGGTAGTGATGGATATTGGTCTACCGGGCATCAGCGGCATCGAGACAACGCGCAGCAT
>CADCWP010000312.1 GCA_902806425.1 uncultured Truepera sp. | reverse complement strand
ATTGAGCATCTGTTAGCTGGGTATCTGCGTGGATCGCTAGGTGACGCGGTTCCGAGCATCATCGACGCGAGTCCAATGGGCTGCCGCACCGGTTTTTACCTGACTGTCTTTGGCGAGCCCGCCGAGGAGGAGGTTGCGCGGGCGCTCACACGTTCTCTGGAGGCCATCCGGGCGCATGAGGGCGAGATTCCGGGATGCAGCGAAGCGCGCTGCGGCAACTTCCGCGACCACTCGCTCCCCGGTGCGCGGGCGTGGGCGGAACGCATCCTGAAAGATGAAATCATCATTCAGGAGACGGTACTATTACCCGATAATTAAAGCCTTATTAGAAAATACCCTTGATTGTTCTCACCTTCTCATCAAATCTCTCACCGTAAAGGGTCTCATAATTGCCCAATGGACAGAAAACCCCTGATCCTCATTATCGAGGATGAAAAAGAGATCGCCAAATTTATCGACCTAGAGCTGCAAGCCGAATTGTATGAGACTGTCGTCACCTACGACGGCGTGACTGGTTTATCCAAATTTCGTGAACTCAACCCCGATTTGGTCGTGCTCGACCTGATGTTGCCGGTTCTAGACGGTTTGGAGGTCGCGCGGCGTGTTCGCAAGACCTCGAACACGCCGATCATCATCCTCACGGCCAAAGACAGCGTCGACGACAAAGTGCAAGGGTTAGACTCCGGGGCCGACGACTACCTAGTGAAGCCGTTTTCCATCGAGGAGCTTTTGGCTCGGGTGCGGGCGCACCTGCGCCGCGTCAACCCGGCCGTCACCGGCGAGGTGCGGGTCGCTGACTTGGTGATGAACCTGGATGGTCGCGAGGTCTTCCGCGACGGGCGGCGGATTGAACTCTCCGCCAAGGAGTTTGAGTTGTTGGAGCTTTTTGCCCGCAGCCCCGGCAAGGTCTTTAACCGCTTCGAGATCGAGGAAAAAGTCTGGCCCGAGTACACCGGCGGCAGCAACGTCGTCGACGTGTACGTCGGCTATTTGAGGCGGAAGCTCGAGGGTGAGGGTGAACGTCGCCTGATCCATACGGTGCGCGGCGTCGGCTACGTTTTGCGCGAGGAGTAGCGCACCCTCACACCGGACCGCCACGCCTCTCACGGGGGTCGGCGGTACTTTACATGTGGCAGCGGTTCGGGTTGCGATCCGGCGACGCTTAGGGCTGTAATCAGTCTTTTTAGGAACTAGATGGCGAGCTCCACTACCGACGTAACGCAGTCACCTCCAAACAGCCGCACCGGGCTACCCACGGTGTTG
Source organism: uncultured Truepera sp. (assembly GCA_902806425.1). Taxonomy (GTDB): domain Bacteria; phylum Deinococcota; class Deinococci; order Deinococcales; family Trueperaceae; genus Truepera. The sequence goes on along the minus strand of CADCWP010000312.1, from coordinate 1 downwards.
T
>CADCWP010000311.1 GCA_902806425.1 uncultured Truepera sp. | reverse complement strand
CGGCGGTCAGTAACGCTATCTGACTCACTAGCGACAGGGCCGGGAGCGCACCTTGAAGTTGGTTAGCCAAGGCTTCGCCTTCTCCCGGGAAGGTTTCCGTGAGGCGTGCGCGCACCACGTCGGGGACAGGCCGCGCCCGCTTAAAGCTCTTCATCAGCTCACCAACGATGTGCTCGCTGTCGGCCGCGCTTCCGCCGCTTCCGCAGATGAGCAACTTTCCTCCCGCCGCAAAACAATCCCTTAAGATTTCAAACGCGCGCAGGACGTCGGCTAGGCACGGTGTTAGGTCGGGGTAACGCGCCCCGAGCCGCTCTAATTCGGGGTAACGGGACTCTTTAAGCGGGGACATGCGCTGCCTCCTTGAGGTGCGAAACGGCTTCAGCCATAAAGTCGGGTGCGCCGAAGCTGCCCGACTTAAGGACTAAAAACATGGGTGATGCAAGCGCGAGCAGCGAGGGCAGACCGGGGCGAATTTCTCGCCAGACCCGGAGCCTCTGCACCCCAAGCGCGCGGCAGACGGTCGCCGCGGTGTCGCCCCCCGCCACGACGAGACGGTCGAGGCCGGTGCATTCACAGCAGCCCACCGCGACGGCGGCAAGCATCTCCGAAAGCAGACGACCGACTTGCGCTCCAGAAAGACCGTACCGCGCGCCCTCCCGCTGCGCTGCCCTCACCGCCTCAGGGTCGTTCGGCGTGTGAACGAGCACCTCATCACCGCGCCCTAAGTGCAGCGAGGCCGCCTCCGCGATCCGGACGCCCTCAGCCGCCCAGTTGTCATCAAAAAGGCAGCGCGGGTCGAGCACCAAACTCACCACCCCCTTGGTTTTGAGGTGCTCAAGCTGCGCCCTCGTCTGCGGGGTGAGGCTGCCCGCCAGACACAACACCCCGACGCCCCGGTCGGGGGGTAAGAGCACGGGCGGGGCGAGTTTCGGCGCGTGCCAAGTGCTTGCCAACTCCTCCGCGAGCGCCGAGCTGCCACACAGCACCCGGCAGTCCCGGACAGCCCGTGCGATAACCGTCAGGTCGGCCTGCCCGGTAACGTCGAGTATGAGATAGTTCGCCCTATCCCGGCTCCGAAGGGCGTCACGCAAAGCACGCTCGCCCCCGGCTACCACCTCGGCCCCGAGGTGCGCGACGGTGCGCGCGGTCTGCCCCCGCAAGATGTCGACTAAGCTCGAGGAGGTCATTGGATGCACAGGGTCATGCCGAAACTCGGAATCCTGAAGGCGTCTGCCGTGAACGTAGTGAATCCCACCCCTCGTCAAA
>CADCWP010000310.1:14236-17496 GCA_902806425.1 uncultured Truepera sp. | reverse complement strand
ATGTAGGTGACGTGCTCGAATGGCGTCCCTCGAAGGGGGGCCGCTAAAGCATGGCCTCTTCGCGCGGTCAGATCCTCGAGCGCAATTACGGCTTTCTCGTGCGGGTGTTCGTCGGGCGCGACCTTGTTACCGGCAAGCGAGTTTACGAGAACGAGCAGGTGAAGAGCTCCAAGAAAAAAGACGCTGAGAAGGTACTTACCGCCGTTCTCCGCAAGCTGGACAGCGGTGAGCTACTGCTCGAGCCGTCGACGCAGACCGTTGAAGCGTACTGCGAGGACTGGCTGGTGACGATAGCGCAGCCGCGCTTGGCCAGGAGCACTTTCAAGAACTACTGTCACTACCTACGAAAACAGGTGTACCCGTCACTGGGCACGCGCAAGTTGATCAAGCTCGCCCCCAAGGACGTGCAAAAACTCTACGGTGAGCAGCTCAGCCGCGGCCTGTCGGGGCGCAGCGTCCGCTACACCCACACGGTCCTCAGCTCCGCCCTGGAGCACGCGGTAGCGCAGCGCCTCATCCCGAACAACCCGTGCAAGTACACCCAGCTCCCGAGGCTCGACACCAAAGAGATGAGCGCCATGTCCGAGGCTGAGCGCACCGCGTTCTTAGAGGCTGCTGCCTCGAACCGGATGCACACCTACTTCGCGCTGCTGCTGGCGACCGGCCTGAGGCCCGCTGAGGGTCTGGCGCTCAAGTGGAGCGATTTTGACCCGGTAGGCAAGACGCTGAGGGTCGTGCGAACGCTCGAGTACATCTCTGGCAGGGCTTACTTCAAGGAGCCGAAGACGAAACGCTCCAGGCGGACAATCAGCCTCCACGACGGTACGGTGAGCTTGCTGCTCGAATACAAGAACGCCGAAGCCTTACCGGGCGACCTAATGTTCGCCAACCTTTCAGGCCAGCCCCTGAACACCAGCAACGTGCTGAACCGCTACTTCAAGCCGTGTCTGGTGGCGGCCGGACTCGCAACCGTCGAAACCACCGCCAAGGGGACGGCGCGGGTCGTCTCCAGGTTCAGGATGTACGACCTGAGGCACACCCACGCGACCATGCTGCTCGAGCAGAACGTCAACCCTAAGATCGTCAGCGAGCGCTTGGGGCACGCCAGCGTTTCGCTTACCCTGGACACCTACAGCCACATCTTGCCGACCATTCAGAACGCGGCGGTAGAAGCGCTCGGCGCTTCGCTCTATAAGACGTTAGGGCAGCCCGCACCGGTGCCGCTGAACTAGTTGGCACATATCCGGCACATGAAACTGGAAAAGCGAAGCCGACGTGCTAACGGCTTCGCTTCACTTTTTGCGTCTCAGACGCTCATTCTCTTGGCTCCGCGGGTAGGGCTCGAACCTACGACCAATCGATTAACAGTCGATCGCTCTACCACTGAGCTACCGCGGAATAAACGCGCCCTTACGGGCGAACGTCAGTCTAACAGGGTGCCGCCCGCCTCCGCAAGCCTAGATATCTTCAAGGTAGGTGTAGCCGACTAGCTCCGCGCTGTACTTGCTTAAAAGTGCCTCGGCGTCGGCGGGGGAGAGCGTCCCTTTGGCGATGGCCTCCTCGGTCTCCTCGACGAGCCAGCCGCGCAGTTGCGGCGCTTCGTAGCCCATGTTCTCGATGACCCGGCGCGCCTTTTGGCCGTTGACGAGCCGCTCGGTGACGTGGCCTTCCGGAGTCAAGCGGATGTGCGCTTCGTTCACCCGACCGAAGAGGTTGTGCGAGTTGGCCAGCACGTCCTGATACGCGCCCGCTAAAAAGACGCCCAAGTAGTACGGTTCGCCGTCCCGAAGTTCGTGAAGCGGCAGCGTCGCTTTTACGTCGCGCAGGTCGATGAACTTGTCGATTTTGCCGTCCGAGTCGCACGAGATGTCGACCAAGGTGGCGTTGCGGGTCGGGGTCTCGTCGAGGCGTGAAAGGGGCGCTACCGGAAAAAGTGCCCCGATAGCCCAGTGGTCGGGAAGGCTCTGGAAAAGGCTGAAGTTGCAGATGTACTTGTCGGCGAGCAGCTCGGGCAGGTCCTCGAGGTCGTCGGGTACATAATCCAAATCCCTGACGATGCGGGCGATTTTGCTCAGAATCTGGTAGTAGAGGTTTTCGGTGTGGGCGCGCTCCAAGATGCTCAGGTAGCCCAGATCGAAAAGGCTGTGCATGGTGTCTTTGTTGCTCGCGGCGTCGTAAAAAACTTCGCGGTAGTTTTTCAGGGTGACGGTCTCCAACAGCTCCTGCATATCGCCGACGAGCGTGTGCGCGTCGTCCGGTAGCTTGGGCAAGCTGACCGCCGCGCGCGTGGGGCCGACGACGTCGATAACCGGCAGCACCAGGACGGCGTGATGGGCGGTCAAGGCCCGTCCCGACTCCGAGACCACGATAGGGTGCGGCACCTCGGCCTGTTGGCAAGTCTCTAAAATCGTGTAGACGACCGTGTCGGCGTACTCTTGCAGCCCGTAGTTGGCCGAGGCGTGAAAGCTGGTCTTGGAGCCGTCATAGTCGACCGCTAAACCACCGCCGACGTTGAGGTAGGCGATCTCGACGCCGAGTTCACGCAGCTCGACATAGGTCTGCGCCGCCTCGCGAACCGCCGCCCGGACCTTGCGGATGTCGGTTACCTGTGAGCCCACGTGACAATGCACCATCTTGAGGGTGTCAAGCATCCCCAACTCGCGCAGCCGCTGGGTGTCGCTGATCATCTCCGCGGTGCTAAGGCCGAACTTGGCGTTGTCGCCGCCCGAGTCCTCCCACTTGCCGGAGCCCTGCGCGTGCAGCTTAAAGCGCAGGCCGAGCGCCGGACGGATGCCCATCTCGCGGCTGACCTTGAGGACGCGCTCGAGTTCGGAAAATTTCTCCAGGGTGATGACCACGTTTTTGTTGAGCCGCCGCCCCCAAAGCGCCAAGCGGATAAAGTCCTCGTCCTTAAAGCCGTTGCAGCATAGCAGCGCCTCGGGGTGGATATCTTGAACCAGGCAGAGGGCCAATTCGGCCTTGCTTCCGGCCTCGACGCCGGTGCGGTAGCGCGCCCCAACCTCGGCGATGGTCTCCAAGACCACCCGGCGCTGGTTGACCTTGACCGGGAACACGCCCTGGTAGTGCCCTTCGTACCCGAACTTCTCGGTCGCGTTCGAGAACGCCTGATTAAGCCCTGCCAGCCGGTCCTCTAAAATCTGCGGAAAGCGCAAGATCATGGGCAGCGCGTGACCCGCACTTCTCACCTCGTCGATAATGTCTAGCAGCGGGGCCTCAGCACCACCCAAGGCTACGGTCAT
>CADCWP010000310.1:0-14226 GCA_902806425.1 uncultured Truepera sp. | reverse complement strand
TAGCCACCGCTCCAGTCGGGTACACCGTAAAGGTCAGCGGCGTGGGCCGCCCTCAGACGCTTTTCAAGAACATGTTTCATACCCAACCTCCAGCCGCCAGGCACGCTGACAAACGACGCGAGAATATCATGCACTGCCCTTTTTTCCCGTGTACCAGCTCCATATAAGGGCGGACCCAAAGACCTTGTGACCTTTGCGCTTGACAACCGCCTCAGCTGTGTTCCCGAGTTTGCGTTTTCTCTCTATTTGTAGCCTGCTGACTGTGCTTAAATGAACACGGCCTGGTCCAACTCTACGCAGCTAAGGTCACAAACCAAATGAAGTGAAGGAGGCGCTCATCTACCCATACGGCTCACGCTCCACATCCGGCGCATTCTACGGAGGTTTTTATGGGACGACCTGACTTTCGGCGTGGGCTCCTCGCCCTCGTCGCCATCCTCGCGCTCGCGGCCTGTTCAGAGACCGCCTCTCCACCGCTCGACGCGACGACTTGGCAACCCGGCACGGGCAGCGTTTCGGGTTACGTCACCAACCGCAAGGCCGGGACCGACGTCCAAGGTACCGTCGTCACGCTCTCAGGTACGGACGTCAGCACCACGACGGATGAAAACGGCTTCTACCGGCTTTTTAACATCCCCGCTGGTTTTGCCACCCTCACCTTTACGCAAGACGGCTACGCGGCCTCGACGGTTGAAGGTCTCCGCGTCGGTGACCGCGCCGAGACGAAATACGACACCATTCAAGCCGAGGCCTTCGACCCTTATCTACCGGCGGAGTCGCCCGAGCTGACGGTCAGCTTGGAAAACGGCGCGAGCGTCGGTGACACCCTGGCGTTTACGCTCAGCGGCAGCGTCGCCGCGGGCGACGCCAACAGATTCTACGGTCTCGCTACCGTAGGCCTCGGTCAGTCGCGCGGCACCTCGGGCTACCTCAACGCCTCGGTTCCGGGCGCGCTATTCGGCTTTGACGGGTCGGAAACGTTAGTCGAGGATGTCCCCACCGCTGGCTTCGAGGGCGACACCAGTGTCCACATCGTCGCTTACGACGGCAACTTCAACCGCACTGAGGTCGTGCGCTACGTGAACGTAGCGGGTGCCGACGCTAGCGGCGAACTCGGCGACGTAACGGACGTAGGCGCGTTCGCCGTGACCTTCGGAGATACCGCGGTGTTCGGCCCGCTCAGCACCGGCGGGCGCGGCGCGGCGTTTAGTGGCCGCGAGCTGATGAAAGCGGTTCGCGCGGGTGACCTAAGCGCGCTCAAAAAGTTCGCGCCGCAGGCGCAGCTGGAGCCTCAGGGTTACCTCGACGAGGCGCTGATCTGGGCGGACGTCTACTTCAACTACGAGGGTGAAACGTTGCCGACGGCCTTTCGGGTCTACCGTCACCTGGTCGGACGGCCTACGGGTGGTTCCGTAGCCATCGGGCAGCTTAGTCCCGCGCAGGCGCAGATCGATCCTGAGGACCCGGCGGCTGGCTTTTACTTCCGCGATACGACGGGTGGCCTCGAGGTCGGCGTCGAAGCTGTTTACCAAGTCGAGGCCGTCTATGGGGACGACACCACGGTGTCCGAAACCAGCAGCGTGACCCCACTACCTATCTTGGAGGTCGACGCGCTGACCCCTGAAAACGACGCTGTCAACGTGACCGTCAAGCCCGACTACGAGATCACCGTCGACAACCGCAGCAGCCTGTTATACATCGGCGCGGTTGTTCTCGACCGGGTCCACGCCGAAGGCAGCCCCGTCGAGTGGGCCTTTCTCGCCGGTGAAACGGACGGCGCGACCGAGCTGGCGATTCCGCACAACTTAGACGGCACCGCCGTCAACGATGAACTTCAGCCCTTTCACGGCTACGACTGGCAGCCGATAGCGGCCACAAGTAACGGCACGGTCGACGAAGGCGGTAGCGTCGTCGGCGAGAACGCCATCTCGGTCGGTGCGGACTTTTTTGACCTCCTCGGCCTGGGCTTCGGCGTCTCCGACGGCCCGGTCAACACCTTCTCGACCGGCGACGGCAGCTTTTAGGAGGCGTGATGAAACGTTTCTCAACCAGCGCGCTGTTGGCGCTAACCCTGGTCGCTTGTCAGACCGACGTCAGCACCCCACAGATCAGTACGCCCGACTACGACTACAAGCTCGACAGCCGCGGCTTCGTTCAGGGTGAACTCGTCGTGGGCTACTCTAAAGGCGCGGACGTGAGCAGCATCGCCGCGAAGCTCGGCGGCACCGTCAGGATCGACTGGCCGCAGATCAAAGCCGCCCTCATCGACCTTCCCGAAGGGCTGCCCGTCCCCAAAGCGCTGGCCAGCGCTCAACACTTGCGCGGGCTGCGCTACGCCGAACCCAACTACGTTCACCGCATCAAACCGGCCCCTACGGGCAGCGTGGACACCACCGCGCTGAGCCCGAATCAGGTCGAGGTTCCTGACCCGGACTTTGACGTGCAGTGGATGCACCGCCAGATGAAGTCCGCGGGAGCCTGGGACGAGGGCGTGACCGGCGACGGTATCCGCATCGGTATTCACGACGACTTTATCGACCACCGTCACCCCGACCTAGTAGGTAACATGTTTTATCCGGGCTTCGACGGCTTTAGGGCCGCCGAGTTGCTCTCCGAGGGCGGCACGCTCGAGTCGGCGTTTACGGGCGCGCAGATCACACCCGAAACGCCACACGACGGTGTTGGCTTTCACGGCTCCTCGGTAGCGGGTACAGCGGCGGCGGTCAGCAACGACCTCGGCGGCCTCGGTACGGCCTACGGCGCTTCAATCGTCCCGCTCGCCATCAGCGAACCGGAGGACGGTGCGCTCGTCGACACCGCCATCGTCTACTCGGCCATCTTCGCGGTGCTCGGGCCCGACTTAGAACTCGGCGGCGACGACCGCGCCCCCGGTACCGACCCGGAGACAGGCCCCTACGTTCACATCGTCAACATGTCGTGGGGCAGCGACTTTTACAGCCAGATCATCAAAGACACGATGGACTTCATGCTCGCCTCAGGGGTCGTGCTGGTGACCTCGGCGGGCAACACCCCGACCGAAGGCCCGTCGTTCCCGGCGTGGAACCCCGGACTGATCAACGTCGCGGCGACGACCGCGCAGGACGAGCGCACGAGCTTCTCAAACCGCGGCCTGCACCTAGATGTTGCCGCGCCCGGTGAAAACATCTGGGTGACGACGACCCGGAACTGCATCTACGCGACGCCCGACGGCAGCTCGTGCGGAGATGAAAACGCCTATACCTATATTGACGGCACCTCGTTCTCGAGCCCCGCAACCGCTGGTGCCGCTGCGCTCATTCTAGAGGCTAGCGCCGAACGCGACGCCGAAGGCAACATCACGGACGTGCTGAGCGCCGCGCAGGTCGGTCATATCCTCCGCGAAACCGCCTTTCAGCCCGACGATTACGACCGCAGCGCCTTGGGTGCCGGGATCGTTGATTCGCAGGCGGCGGTTGTCCGCGCGCTCGAACACGCCACCGACCCGGTCGAAGACGGGGGTTCGCTCGCCGTTGACGTGGTGTTGGAGAGCAACCCCGAGGTGCAGATTCCCAAAGTCGGCCTCATCCTTATCCCCGACGAAGGCGACAACGCCGTCGAGTACACCCAGACCTCCGACGGGGCACTCCTAGTTCCCTTGGGCCTCGGCTTGTTCCAGCAGATGGACGCTGGTTCCTACACGCTTCAGGCGAGTGGACCGCACACGGCGACGACCGGCACCGAAGCGGCGACCGCCGAGACGGACGTGGAGATCACGCCCGGTGAGACGACCGTGGTGCAGCTCGAGCTTGACGTCGACACCTTCGACGACCCCTTTGAGCCCAACAACGCGGTAGACGACGCGGCGGAACTCGAAACGGACGCCCTCACGCTGCTCGCCAGCCTCTACGACCCGGACGCCGACACCGACGTCGACGTGTACGCGCTGCCGGTAAGTGGCGGCGACTACCGGGTGAACTTGGAAACCGTCTCCGGCAGCTTCGACGCGGCGCTTACCGTCTACGACGAAGACGGCGCGGTCTTGGCCGAAAACGACGACAACCAAGAGTTCAGCGTCGACCCGCTGGTGGACTTCTCCGCGCCCGACGACGGTACGGTCTACATTGAGGTCGCCGAAGTGAGTGAGGCCGAGGCGGCCAACAGCCCCTTTAACCTCTATAACCTGGACATCGCGCCGATCATCGGTGACGAGGAGGAGCCCAACGGCAGCGCCGAGGTCGTCGGTACCACGATTCAGAACGTCGACGCTACGGACGCGCAGAGCGTTCCGCTCGGCAGCGCGCTGGACGCCGCCATCACTGAAGACGACACCGACATCTTTACGGTCGACGTAGCCGCCGGTGAGACGCTCGTCGTCGATGTTGAGACCGAAGCGAGCGGCGAACCCGACACGCTTCTGGCCATCTACAACGAAGCCGGGGAGCAGGTCGCCTTTAACGACGACTACAACGGCCGTGAATCGCGCGCGCTCTACACCAGCGAGGCGGACGAGACGTACACCGTGGTGGTTGCGCCGTGGGACGCCATCAATCCTGAGAACGCCACCACCGGCGACTACGGTCTGACGGTGACGAGCTACCTCAACCCTCCGACCGAGTAGGGTCGTAAGCTCCAAAAGCCTCACCTTCGGGTGGGGCTTTTTTGTTGGCGACGGCGACGCGGGAGGCCTCTAGGACGTACTATGCCGTTATGAGGCCGCACGTCTTTACGGTGAGCGGGTAGTAGTGCGACATGATTACGGACAACATGATCGCTCGGGGAACGGTCCAGCTCAAACGGCCCTAGGGTTGCGTGCTACTTAAAGATGAAGCTGACGACGATTCTCGAGTTCAACAAACGGATCGTGTTCGCCGTTGCCGCCTTGTTGATCCTCGGCGGTCTCGGCGGCGTGTTGCTTCAACCCAGCTTCCTCCGACCCTTAGCCGAGCTAGCCGTCACCGCGCGGCGCACCGAGGTTCCGATTCGCAGCGTACGTTCAGGGCGGGTGATGGTGGCGCTGACGTTCGGGCAGTCCAACGCCGCCAACTCGGGGGAGACCCGGTACAGGTCTCGTGGACGCGTCTACAACTTTTACCAGGGAAAACTTTATGCGGCTCGAGACCCCCTCCTGGGTGCGACGGGACGAGGGGGCAGCGTGTGGACGCGGTTGGGCGACCGATTGGTCGCTCAGGGGCGCTACGACGCCGTGGTGTTCGTGCCCTTGGGCGTCGGCGCGACCGGGATAGCGCGCTGGGCTCCGGGCGGCGATCTGCACGCGAAGGTCGTGAGCGCTATCCGTGAGGTGAAGGGTAGCGGGCTGAACGTCACGCACCTCATGTGGCATCAAGGTGAATCCGATGTGGGGAGGACGGGCACACTCACCTACGAAACGATGTTTCTGGACATGCTCGTGAGCATCCGCGATGAGGGCGTGAACGCGCCCATCTACGTTTCGGTTGCCACGCGCTGCCATAACCAAGGAGCCGATAGGACGATAAGGCGAGCGCAGCAGGGACTGGTAGACCCGTCGCTGGGTATCTACGCGGGTCCTGACACGGACAAACTCGGACGCCGCTACCGTTACGACCGGTGCCACTTCTCAACCGAAGGGCTCGAAAAATTTGCCGAACTGTGGCTAAAAGCGTTGGCACCGGGGGGTGACAAGTAACAGCTCGAGCCGCCAGCCCAAACTATCGCGTCAACGAAGCGCTATTCTGGACTCGTCCAACTTGGCTGTCTGCCCCTGATGTATCGCGCCCTCTGCGCGCTCAGGGGCAGGCTCGTTAGGCTGAACACCTATGCAGCCCCCCTTAAATATCTTTAGAGCTTGGTGGCCGCTGGCCGCGAGCTGGCTTTTTATGAGCATCGAACAGCCGCTCGTGGGTGCCGTTATCGCCCGCTTGGCCGACCCGACGGTGCATCTCGCGGCGCTGGGCGGGATCGTCTTCCCGCTGGCCCTCATTATCGAAGCGCCCATCATCATGCTGCTCGCCGCCTCGACCGCGCTGAGTAAAGACCGCGGGGCGTACCGGCTCATCTACCGTTTTATGATGGTCGCCGGTCTGCTCCTGAGTGTGCTGCACGCGCTTCTGGCCTTTACGCCGCTCTACGACCTGCTCATCGTGGGGCTGCTGCGGCCCCCCGCCGAGGTGGTCGAACCGGCCCGCTGGGGTCTCATGGTCATGCTGCCCTTTACCTGGAGCATCGCCTACCGCCGCTTCCATCAAGGGCTCCTGATTCGGCATGGGCGCTCCCTGTCGGTAAGTGTGGGTACGCTTATCCGACTGCTGGCTATCGTGTCGGGGATCACGGGGGGGCTGGTTATTGGTGCGCCCGGTATCGTAGTCGGCACCTTGGGCATCGCGGCGGGGGTGCTGACCGAGGCCGCCTTTATCGGCTGGCGGGTGCGCCCCATCGTTAGAGGCGAGCTGCCCGAAGCGCCGGACGCGCCGCTGACCTGGGCCGCGTTCGCCCGCTTCTACACACCCTTGGCCCTGACGAGTTTTCTACTCTTGGCAGCGCAGCCGCTCGGCAGCGCGGCGCTCAGCCGGATGCCGGAGGCGCTCGCGTCGCTGGCGGCGTGGCCGGTGTTGGCCTCGTTTATCTTTCTCTTTCGGGGGCTGGGGATGGCCTACAACGAGGTCGTGGTGGCGACTCTCGAGACGCGGGGCGCGTGGGCGCGTCTACGCCGGTTCTCACTGGTTTTAAGCGCCTCTATGACGGCGCTTCTTTTCGCTGTGGCGCTGAGCCCGCTTGCCCGCGGCTATTTCGGCGGGGTGATGGGGCTCGAGCCACCCCTGGCGGCGCTGGCGAGCAGCGGCCTGCTGTTAGCGCTTCTCTGGCCCGCGCTCACGGTCCACCAGAGCCTCTATCAAGGCGTCCTCATGCACAGCGGTCAAACCCAGATCATCACGCAGTCGGTGGTGCTGTCGCTGCTAACGAGCGGGCTGCTGCTGCTGGGCGGTGCGCTTCTCGGTACGCTGCCGGGGCTTTACGTCGTCACCACTGCTTTTGTAACGGGTAGCGTGGTGCAGGTCTTGTGGCTCATGTACCGCAGCCGGAGCGTTCTGCAACGGTTGAAGCGTGATGAGATTAGCGTTCCGAAGGCGTCGCCGCAAGTCTCAGCCGCAGACTAGCCTGTAGCTCCGTTAGACGGGATGTGGGGGATGGTCTGCGGTGTCGATGGGGTTAATACATGTTTAGCTGTTAGCCGCTGTTCATTACACTTTGATGAGTTACAGGAGTAGCAGAGCGGCTGAATGTTTTCAATATCCGATGTACCCCCTTTAGTAATTGGAACTATATGGTCTTTAGTCCAAACATTTCTGAATCTAGGATCTGGTCGCTGGGGTATTTCTAACCAAAGACGATTACAACGTAGACAGCATTCGTACATGGCGAGCTTCTCTAACCACTCCTTGCGTGTATGAGAACCACCATTTATTGCGGCGCGCGCATAGTACTTTTTAGCACGCACTCTTCGGCATGGTAAGCAGTAACGTCTTACTTTACCTGTGCTTGACGAGGTATAGCGGCCGAAGTCGGCGCTACCACATTTTTGGCAAGGCTTATCTATCAACATACAAAAAGCACTATAGCCTAACGACTCGAGCCCGTTAGCCTCTACGCAAGCTGCGCTACATCACCGAAACTTACAAAGGGTAGTATTTGCAAAGTGCAACTATATTCCGACACCCCCGCTACCCGTTTTATGCACAGCTTTTGGAGGCTGCGTCAGGTCTTAATTGAGCGTGTGTCACCTGTGCTAAAAGAGCTGCACGGCCTCGAGCTGCCCGAGGTGTTTTTGCTCGAGTACATCGGCAAAAGCGATTTCAGCCCATCCGAGATCGCGGTCCGGATGCGGCTTCCGGCGCACGCCATCAGCCGCCGCCTGGACGTTTTGGAAAAGCGCTTACTCATCGTCCGCAGCTTGGACGCCAGCGACGCCCGCCGCCGCGTCCTGACCCTGACTCCGGCGGGCGAAGGGGTCCTTAAAGAGGCAGCGGTGACGCTCGAGGCGCAGGTGACCGCGCTCCTGAGCACCCTCGAACCCGAAACCTTAGACGCCATGCTGGGCGCGATGGAACGCGTTGCCCAGGCCCCTATCCCCTGCAAGGAGACCGTATGACCCTTTCCCCGCGTGACCGCACCCTCACGTTTATCGGCATCTTGCTGGCGCTTTTCTTGGGCGCGCTCGACCAGACCATCGTCTCGACCGCGCTCCCGAGAATCGTCGAAGACCTGAATGGGCTGGACCGCTACGCTTGGGTGGCGACCGCCTACCTGCTCGCCTCAACGGTCTTGGTCCCCATCTACGGCAAGCTGGCCGATATGGTGTCGCGTAAAGCCATCGAGTTATGGGCTATCGGGCTGTTTTTGGTCGGCTCGGCGCTCTGCGGTCTCGCAGGCGAGTTCGGCACGCTGCCCGTGTTGGGTGACGGGATGAGTCAACTCATCATCTTCCGGGCGGTGCAGGGTTTGGGTGGCGCAGGACTTTTTGCGATGGCCTTTATTATCATTGCCGACCTGTTTCCGCCCAACGTGCGCGGCAAGTATCAGGGCTTCGTGGGGGCGGTGTTCGGCGTCTCGTCGGTGCTGGGGCCGCTTATCGGCGGCTTCTTGACCGACTACGGCGGCAGCTTGGTCCCCGGTATCGCGGGCTGGCGCTGGGTCTTTTACGTCAACATCCCCTTGGGGGCGGTTGCGCTGTGGTTTATTCTCACGAAGATGCCCGCGCTGAAACCGCAGGGTGAACCGGGGCGGCTCGATTATCTCTCGGCGTTCTTTTTGCTCGTCGGGTTGGTGCCGCTTATCCTGGCGCTGCAACTCGACAAGGCCAGCTATCCCTGGACCTCGCCGACGATGCTTGCGATGTTCGGGGTGTCGGCGGTGTCGCTGATTCTCTTCGTGGTGCGCTCGCTCCGGTCACAAAACCCGATCCTCGACCTGAGCTTGTTCGAGAACCGCGTCTTTACAACCGCGAACATCGCCCTGTTCTTTATGGGGGCGGCGTTTTTGTGCATCACCATCTTTTTGCCGCTGTTTATGGTCAACGTCATCGGCGTGTCGGCGACGCAGGCCGGGGCGAGTCTGATCCCGCTCTCGCTCGGGGTGGTGTTCGGGTCCATCGTCTCCGGGCAGCTCGTTTCGAGATTTGGTCATTACAAGCGGCTCATGCTCGCGGGCGGCGTGGTCTTGCTCATCGGGACGTTTCTGCTGTCGAGCATGTCGCCGGACATCCCCTACTGGCAGGTGACGCTCTACATGGTCGTGTGCGGTCTGGGCCTCGGTCCGGCGATGCCGCTCTACACGCTGGCGATTCAGAACGCCGTGGAGGGGAGCAAACTCGGTCAGGCAACCTCGGCGAGCCAGTTTTTCCGGCAGATCGGCGGCACAGTCGGGGCCGCGCTGATGGGGACCGTTCTGGCGACGACGCTCGCGGGCGCGTTTACGAACGTGACGGCGCAGGAAAGCACCGGCGTACCGGCGGCCAACGTCAGCACGACCGAGGGCGTGGGGCAGGGTGGCGTCGCCGAGATCGAGTCAGGCGTACGCTCAGGGTTTGCCGAGCAGTACGCGCTCATCGAACGCGTGGTGCGTAGCGGCGACCAGGGGGCGCTCTCGCAGCTTCAGCGCAACCCGCAGATTCCGCAAGCGTTCAAGGTCCGGCTTCAGGGGGCGAGCGCCCTTTCGCAGGCGCCCAGGGCCGCGCAGGACAGGGTGCTCGGGGCTATCCGCACGCAGCTTGACGCCCAGGCCGACGAGGCCGTCGCAGAGACCACGCGCACCGTCAAGGTCGCCTTTACAGACGCCGTGACGCGCATCTACCTCTACGCGACCTTTATCGTGGCGGCGGGACTTTTGGCGACGCTGCTGATTCCGGAGCTTAAACTCCGCACGACGAACGCTCCTGCCCCTCAGGCGGCGGATTAAGAAGCAATGAGTGAAAAGCGATGAGCAATGAGGTTGAGACACTCGTTGCTCGCTCATTGCTCGGTACTCATTGCTCAGCCTTGTTAGACTCTGCCTTGTGACCCGCCCCGCTCTGCCCCGAATGCTCATCGTCTCGGCCTCTATCGGCGGCGGGCATGTGGCGGCGGCGCGGGCGCTCAGCGAGGCGGCGCACGCGCAGGGCTTCGAGCCCCAGCACATCGACCTGCTTTCGTACACCGCGCCGGGCTTTCGTCGTCTCTACCGCCAGACCTACTTCGATCTGGTCCGCACCGCGCCGGACTTTGTCGACTGGCTCGGCAAACGTCTGGACCGCCGCCCGCAGGAGCAGCGCACCCGTCAGGAGCGGGTGATGGCGCGGCTTACGCAACTCTTGTCCCGCAACCTGGTCTGGCAGGTCCGGCGGCGCGCCCCGGAGCTGATCGTTCACACCCACTTTTTGCCGCCCGCTATCGTCCGGGCCGAGCGCTACAGCATCCCCGAAGCGGTCGTCGTGACCGACTACGCCGCGCACAACCTCTGGTTGCAACCGGGTGTAAAGCGCTACTTCGTGGCGACGCACGAGGTCGCCGCGCACCTCCAGGCGGTCGGGGTCGGTGGCGACCGGGTGCGCGTCTCGGGTATCCCCATCAGCCCGCGCTTTTCAGCGCTCGAGTCTAGAGCCGCTGCCAGGAAGGCGCTCGGCTTCGCCCGTGAGCGCGACGTGCTGCTGCTGATGGCGTCGGGCCTCGACCAAGGGACGTTTAAGAGCCTGTTGGCGTGGACCCAAACGCTCCGCTGGCCGCTGACGGTGCTCGTCATCTGTGGCCGGAGCCAGGACCTCATCGCGGTCGCCGAGCGTGAACTGCTCGGGTACAGCGGGCTCATCAGCTTTTTGGTGCTCGGTTTTGTCGAGGACATCCCGCGCTATATGGCCGCCGCCGACCTGTTGGTCGGGAAACCGGGTGGGCTCACCACCAGCGAGGCTCTAGCGGCGGGGTTGCCGTTCGCGGTAGTGAACCCGTACCCGCTGCAAGAGGAGGCGAACGCGAACTTTTTGCTCGAGTCCGGCGTGGGATTCCGCCTCGAGCCCCTCACGGTCACCTCCTACAAGCTGCGCCGCTTTTTTGAGGACCCGCCCCGGCGTGAACGGATGCGCTGCGCGGCCCAAGCGCTCGCTCAGCCCACCGCCGCCGAACGGGTGATCCGCTCGCTGCTCGACGAACCGCTGCACTAGGCCCGTACCCCGCTAGACCTGAACCCCCAGACTACCGGGGACGCTCACGCGTGCTGGGTATGCTTGGACGCGATGGTTACCGACCCGGACCCAACCGACATTCCCCCCGCCGACCTTATGCTCGTCGTCCCCCACCCGGACGATGAAGTTTTTTCGTGTGGCGGCCTTTTCTCCAAGATGGGTGAGGCGGGAAAACGCGTCGTCACCGTTACGCTCACGAAGGGCGCGTCGGGACGCACCCTGGGGCTCTGCACGCAGGCCGAACTGCCGAGGCTGCGCGAACGCGAACTGCGCGCCTCGCTGCGGGTTTTGGGGGTAGACGACCCCTACGTGTTCGACTACCCCGATTTTGTCCCCGACGCCGAGCGGGGTCTGGCGGCCAACGGCGGTCTCAGCGACGTTCCCGAAGCCGAGGGCGTCGGGCGGCTTCAAGAGATTCTGCGGCGGCACCGTCCCCGGACGCTTGTAACCTTCCCGCCAAACGGCTCGAACGGTCATCCCGACCACGTGACGACCAACGCGTGGGTTTTAGGTGCGCTCGAGCCCCTGCGTGAACAGCCCGCGCTGTACTACTTCGCCAGCGAGCGCCCGTACGTCAGCGACGTTCCCCGCGAGGGTTTTCTGAGCGCCGACGAGGTCAAACGGCTTTTTTTGCCGCCGACGCACTACCTCGAGGTCGGGCCTTTTGTAGAGAACAAGCTCCGGGCGATGGCGCAGCACGAGACGCAGGCGCGCAGCGTGCTGGCATTTATGCGCTCTAACCCCCGGCGGCTGCTGTTAGAGTCGTTTCACCGCGCCCGCCCGAGCTATCCGCACACCGAGGGCGCGCGGACGGTGGGGTGGCTCTGAGCGGCCTGGTCGCAGGTACCGACTGATACGTCTTGGAGGGTTTGGCGGAGGCTGATTTTTGGTGGGAACCGGCTTGAACGCACTCGGGCAGCCTGTGCTACCCGCCGGGGCGTAAGAAACACTACATTTCGCCTTTATCCCCGGACGTGTGAAAGCTCCTTCAGGGCGGCGAAGGGCGCGTGATAGGCTGGGCTGTGTTTTTTCGCCGCCCCTTATTCGGCGCCGCCGCCCTCGACGTCGCGCCCGCGCACCGCGCACTGGCCGAAGGCAAGGTCGAGACGGCGGTGACGATCCTCGAGGGGGCGACGCAGCGTCAGTGGCGGCGCGGTTCACAGGCGCAGATCAGGCTCTATTTGGCGGCGACCTACGCGCTCTACGGGCCGGACGGGCTCGAGTGGGGCGCGCAAAAACTCCGCGAGGCTGCCGAAGCCGACACCGAAATCGTGCAAAACCCCCTTTACCGCGCGCTCTACTGGGAGTTCGCGGCTTACCGGGGCGACCCCGCGGGTGATATTCGCAAGGGGGCGCTCGCCGCTGCCCGTTCAGGCGACCCGTTCGCGGTCTATCACGCGGCTTCGGCGCTTTTCGCCGTCCGCGCCTACCGCCGCGCGACCCGGCTGCTCGGCAAGCTCGACCCGCTGACGCTGCCGGACTATCTGCACTGGCGCTACTGGTCACTGCTGGGCAAGAGCTTAGACGCTAGCGATCAGCTGGAGGGGGCCGTAGACGCGTTTGAGCGGGCAGTCCTGCTGGCGAACGCCCGTGAGAAACACCGCGAGCGCCTCAACTTAGCGGCGACGCTGCTCGAGCTTCACCGTCCCGAAAGTGCCCTGAAGGTTCTGCGGCTGACCGATACCTGGGGGCTCGAGGCCGCCGAACAGCTTTTGCACACCTATTTAGAGGGCCGCTCGCAGCTGCTGCTGGGCAACCCCAACAGGGCGCTCGAACAGCTGCAACGCGCGAGCGCCCTGGAGGACGACGACGGCGGACCCTCGTTTGCGTACAAGCTGGCTCTGGCGCAGTGCTACGGCGTGTTGGGCCGTTACCCTCAAGCTATCGCGGGCTACTTGCAGGCCATCGAACTCGCCCCCAAAAGGCAACGCACCTGGACGCTTCACGAGTGCGCGCTGCTCCTGGTCGAGGCCGAGCGCCTGCCGAGCGCGCGCGACCTCCTGCACGAAGCGCTCCGGAGCGAAGGGTACGCCTACCGCGCCGAACTCTACGCCGACCTGGCCGAAGTCGAGTACAAACTCGCCAACCTAAACGAGGCGGCTGAACACGCGCGGCGGGCGCTCGACCTGGGCGCGGTCGTTTCGGCGTGTTTAACACTCGGTTCGGTCGCCTACGAGTACTATCACCTGGACGAAGCCGTGGGCTGGTTTGAAAAGGCCGCCGCCGCGAGCCGCGAGGGCGAGACCGACTGGTTGCACGCCCAAGAAATGCTGGCCGACGTATTCGTGCAGCAAGGGTACCGGCGTCCCGACCGGGTCGTCTTCCACGCTGAGGCGGCGCTCAAGTATCTGCACCCGAACGAGGAGTGGGCGCTTATCTTGAGGGGTTACGCGGAGTCTGCGCGGGAGATTTTGGGTGGGCACTCGAGGCGCTTTAACTGATGCCCGAAGCCGCGAGCACACCGCCCGACACGCTGAACGAGCAGGTCGGCGTCCTTAAGCGGCGCGAGATCGAGGCGCGCATCTTAAAGCCCTTCGTAGCGGCACTCGCCGAGCGTTTCGGCGAGGCCGAAGTGCGGGTGGTTCTTGCCGAAGTTGTAAAGGCAGCTGCAAGGGAGAGTGGCGCGGTGATGCGGGCACAGGCAGAAGACGGCGACCTGACGCGTTTTGCCGAGGCGTGGGAACCGTGGTTTCGGGGCGGAGCTTTAGAAATTGATGAGCTAGAGCGCACGACTGAGAGTTGGGCCTTTAACGTGACGCGCTGCCGCTACGCCGAGCTGTACAGGTCACTTGGAATGGCTGAGTTGGGCGCGACCTTATCGTGTAACCGCGACGCGGCTTTGATAGAAGGCTTCGACCTAGACGTGACGTTTAAGCGTACGCAGACTCTGATGGAAGGCAAGGAGTATTGCGACTTCAGGTATCACAGAAACAAGGTTTAGGGCTGAAATACAGCAGTGGGGTCGGTCGGTTCGGTCATAAAATTAGACAGGCATTGCACAAAAAGTTGGTTCTACTTTCCGCGCGTGCATAGACTGCTGCAACCCCCAGATGCTGCGGCAC
>CADCWP010000309.1:12746-17646 GCA_902806425.1 uncultured Truepera sp. | reverse complement strand
GTCCCGCACCTTTTCCTCGATAACCCTCATCAGCACCCGCAGCACGTCGTCCCGATGCACCAAATTGACCCGCGCGTCTCCGCCTGTAACCACCCGTCCGGCCAGCGCGCGACCCGGCTGCCGGTCGTAGCCGTGGAGTCCGGCTAAACGTAAGATGGTCGCGCCCCTCGCCCGCAGAAGCGTTTCCGCCGCCAGGATAGCCCGACCCGACGCGCTTATCTCGCCACCTGCGTCGGCCCCCGTGTCAGCTTCGGTAATAGTGCGGTTTACGTCGGGATAGACCGACGTTGAGCCGGTAAAGACGACGTGCGTTTCCTGAGGTGTCCTTTCCAATGCGGCGGCGATCTGCGCCGGATACCGCTCCCGTACACCCGGCTCGCGGCGTTTGGGAGGCAGCGTGATCAGAAGGGTGTCGGCGTCGAAAAAGCCTTCAGCGTCGCCCACGGGCGTAGGAGAGAGCTCGAGCCGGTGCCCCCGGATACCCGCCCTTTCCAGCGCCCCCAGCTTGTCGGCGTGGGCCACCGACCCTCTGACGGTGTGCCCCCTGCGAGCGAGTTCTTGAGCTAAGGGCAGCCCCAGCCAGCCGCACCCCAAAACGCTGACCCTCAAGCGCGCCGTTCGACCTTGGCGGCCTTTTCGGCAAACTCGCGGGCAAAATGCTTGATGTCGGCCATGATGTCCGCGTTATTGGTGGCGTTTTGATAGGTGTCGGCCAATGTCAGGAGCGTTTGAAAGAGAAAGTCGTTCATGTCCTCGACCGTCATGTCTTTTGTCCACAGGTCGATGCGCAGCGAGTTGCGCTCGCCAGCGTCCCAAAGGGCTAGGATCATCGCGCGCGCGTCCTGTAGGCCGGGGTCGGGGGCATCGGTCGCGCTCCAGCGAATGCTGTCGATGTCGTTGGCCGCGTCACGCTGAACGCGGACGTGTATATCGGCGGTCTGTTTCAGCTCACTCATAGGGGCATCATACCGAGCCCGCTGCGCCTGACTAGGTCCACCACACAAGACAGTTTTGGAGATGAGGGCGAGTTGGGAGCCGATGCTCAGGCCCCTATAGACGTCTTGTCCTAGGTGACGCTTGGGCGTTGGGGAACGCTGAGCGGTTCCCACTCTCTTCGAGGCACGGTTTTTCCACCCCCCTCCCGCCTCCTGTTTCTTGGTTTTCAGGCTGAATTTCTCGATCAGGGTGCAACGGTATCTTTGGGCGGCGTTCGGGCGGTCGGGGTTTCGGCGAAGGCGCGGCACATCCGGACAGCTTCCTCGAGTGTCAGCACCTGCCCGTGTGCCCAAGCGTCTTTGAACCGCTTTTCTCCCAGCCTCTCCCGCGCGCGTGCGAGCGTCTCTTCATAATCGTGCTGATAACGGGGCAGCCGCGCAAATCCGAGCGTCTGCCGCAACCTTTCCGCGTACGCGGAAAGATGCACGGCCCTAGCTCCTTCACCCGCGGCAGCCTCGAGCATCGCCCGCGCCTCGAGAGCTTTCGCGAGGGTTTTCCGGTCGCCGCTTGCATGGGCGAGGGCGACAGCTTCTGCGAGCAGGGTCTGCGCCGCCCCGTAGTTGTCTCGGCCCAGGTGCCACCTCGCGGAGGCTTCGAGCACCCGCATGAGCGCCCAGGTGTCGTTTGTCTCGCGGCACAGCTCAAGGCATTCCTGGTAACACCGAAAAGCCTCCCCCGGCCTTCCCTGATCGTCGTACACGCTGGCCAGCGTGTTGAGCGCGTGAGCTACCAGCGACACGTCGCCGACGGTGCGCTGAATGGCGAGGCTCTCCTCTAAAAGCTCCTGCGCTTGGGGGAGGTCGCCGCATTTTTGAAGAACGCCTGCGACGTTGTTGAGCAGGTGGCTGACCATCCTCTTGTCGCCGAGCCCCCTGAAAAGCTCGAGGCTCTGCCGGTAGCGTTCGGTGCTCCCTTCCAGGTCGCCCTGCTCGGAGGCGTCCACGCCCAGGTTCAAAAGGGCGATCCCCGCGCCGTGGGCGTCCCCGACGGCGCGGAAAAGCTCGAGACACTGTTCGTTCAGGACGTGCGCCTGGGCGGACTCCCCCAGATACGTCAGGACCGTCGCCAGACTGACGAGCGCTTTGGCGCGGCTGTGGTCGTCGCCCAACTCGGCCGCGAGGCTCGCCGAGGCCTCGTAACACAGGCGGGCTTGTCGGTAGTTCGCCCCTTCGCTGTGGAGGCCCCCGAGCGAACGCAAGCTGGTGGCGCTCGCCTCCTTATCTCCGACCTCCCCGGCCCGCTCGAGCGCCGCCTCGTAGAGCGAACGGGCCCCCTCGGGGTCGCCTCTGTTGAGCTGTGCAATACGCCCCAAAGCGCCCAGGGACCGCGACCACAGGGACTTTTCATTCAGCTCCTTCGCGCTCGTCAGGCTCTGCTCTAAAAGCGTCTGAGCCGTTTTGTGGTCGCCCTGCACCCAAGCCAAGTCGGCGGCTAAAAGGGAGGCTTTGGCTGCGGTCACGCTGGGGCGCGCTACTTCCGGCAAAAACCGCGTCAGGTAGCTGTAGCCCTCGGCATAGTGACCCCGGGTGCTCCAGAGATGGCCGAGCGTGGTCGCAAGCCGCAAGGCGGTTTCGGCGTCGCCCTTAGTCTCCAGGACTCGAAGCGCCTCGCGGAAGTTGTCCAGCTCTTCGCTCAAGCGCCCGAACCAGCGCACCTGCTCTCTGCCCCGCAGCTGCGGGGCCGCCTCTTCGGCCAGGGAGAGGTAGAACGCGGCGTGCTTCCCTTGTGCTCCGGCCTGCTCCTCGGGATGCTCGGCCAGCTTTTCTCGGGTGAACTGATAGAGCAGGGGGTGCCGGTCGTAGCGTCCGCTTGGGGAGACTCTGAGCAGCGACCTGTCCACGAGTGAGGCGAGAAGGGGGATCGTAGCCCCTGCCATGGTGGAGGCGGCGGCGCGCGTAAACCCTCCCCGAAAAACCGAGAGCCCTCTGAGGCCCTCCTGTTCTTGCGGGCTGAGGCGTCCCCACGAGGCCTCAAACGCCGCCTCGAGGCTCCGGTGGCGCTCCGGGACGTTTCGGGTCGTGCTGCTCAAGAACTCGAGGCTGCGCCTGATCTCGCTAGCGATCTCGGTACAAGGCATCAGCCTGACCCAACTTGCAGCGAGTTCGATGCCCAGAGGCAGGCCCTCGACCAGCCTGCAAATGTCGAGGACAGCGGCCAGCTCCCGCTCCAGGTCGAAGTGAGGGTGCGCCTGCTGGGCGCGCTCTTTAAAGAGCTGCACGGCGTCGGCGAGGGGGCCGTCCGCGGCGCGCCCGCCGGGGTAGGGAAGTCCTTCAATCGGAAAGACGTGTTCTTCCTCGAGCCTTAAGCGTTCCCGCGTGGTAACGAGCACCTTGAGGTTGGGGCACACGCGCAGAAGCTGCGAGAGAAGGCTCGAGCCCTCGACCAGCCCCTCGAAGTTGTCTAAAACCAGCAGCATCCTGCGCTTGGCGATAAAGGTGGTGAGCTGCTCCAGAGGGTCGGTGTTCGCCCGCTGCGTGAGGCCCAGGTCACCGATCAGCCTCGAGGGGAGCTGCCGAGCGTCGTTCAGGGTGTCCAGGCTGACGAAGCGAACCGCGTCCTGAAATGTTCCCAGGCTCAGCTGCTCGTGGGCGAGTTGCAGGGCCAGCCGGGTTTTCCCCACACCCGCGACGCCGAGCAAGGTCAGGAGTCTCAGATCTTGCAGTTATGCGCTGAAGGCTGAAAGCGGCGAATATGGACGGTCATGCCGAGCTGTTCAAGCAAGGCTCGTCGCTTCTCGACTTCAGCGAGCAACACCAAGGTCAGTACGACGGGCAAGAACGTGGCAGCTGCGTGCTGAGCAGCCCGCGTCCAGGCCAGATGCTCACCTGGCGGTGGTGCGGGTCGAGCGACGAACGCGAGCACAAAGGCCAAGAGAGCCAGGAGCAGATAGCGCAGGATTCCAAGCCGGGTGCCCTGAGCGCAGTTGATGAAGCCAAAGGTGTACTTGATGGTCTTGAAAAACGACTCGATCCGCCACCTCGAGCGGCCGAGCCGAACAAGCTGCGAGCCTGCCATAGGAAAGGTCGAGACGATGAAGCGCTGTTCTCTATCACCGTTCTCGAAGGTGAGGTGGAACCATGACGCCCACATGGGTAGTGCTAAGCCCTTGAGCATGACCTTTGTTCCTTTGCGCTTGAGCCGAGAGAGGGGCCTGTCTTCAACGGTTCTGCGGTCAGCACGAATGCCCACGAGGGCTTGAAAGTCTCTTTTGTGAACACCCTCGATGAAAACCTCTCTGGAAACCAGGCGTCAGCCAGCACCACCACCCGGCAACGGTTGGTCAGTGACTCCGGGAGGCTCGCGAGCATCCGTAATGCCAAGCGGCTTGGTGCCGTGGTGTCTTTCCCGTTCCAGACGCGAAAGTTCCAGGGCACCCGGATACGCCCGAGCTCGAGGTAGACCATCACCACGTGCAAGCCGACTTTGCCGTGCATGGCGTTGATCCAGTTACCCAGACCTGCAAAGCGACCTGTCTTCTCGATACAGGTGACATCGACGATGACCTTGAGAAAGGGGTCACGGCCTTGCTTGCTGGCTTCCCAAAGGGAGTCGAGCAGCAGTGAACGGATGTGCCGTACGAGCGCCCTTGTGGGCCAGCTGTAATGATTCAGGAAACGGCTGATGCTGCTTGCTGAGCGCAGTGGATTATGCTCGGGTAAGGCACTGCGATAGGGACTTAAAAAGGCGAGCAGAAACGCTTCGAAGGTTCGTTTCTGGTGCAGCGTGGGCATCAGGCTGGTGAAGCGCTGCAGCAACTGTCGTGTCTCTTGAGTTGTGTTCATTCCCTATTGAAGACCGTCGCTCAAGGCCTTTGCAGCAACCTCTGCATAACTGCAAGATCTGAGGAGTGTCAATAACTACTTGGGTCGGTTCGCCTTCTTTGACGTGCAGACCGTGAGCATGG
>CADCWP010000309.1:7056-12736 GCA_902806425.1 uncultured Truepera sp. | reverse complement strand
AGTAGACGTTGGCGGTCTTCGGCACTCAGGTATACACGCAGTACGCTTGACATGCCTCAGCCTGCGCTTTGCTCATGAAACTTCCTTAGCAGCGCACTACCGCATAAAAAAGTTATACCAAGGAGCGCCGCAAGCTCGAGGGGCGGGTGCTCGAGCTGCTGGGCAAATACAATTTGGGCCGCTGACTGCTAAACTGCCTTCATGACCACAGCCGCTTCCCCCGCCGTCTCCATGCAGGGAATCGTAAAACGTTTTCCTTTAGTGCTCGCCAACGACCACGTAAATTTTGAAGTCAACTGGGGCGAAGTTCACGCGCTCATCGGTGAAAACGGTGCGGGCAAATCGACGCTGATGAAAATCTTAGGCGGTGTTCAAGGCCCCGACGCGGGCGCGATTTTAGTCGACGGCAAGCCCGTCGTCATCACCAGCGCCAAAGACGCTTTCGGGCTCGGCATCGGCATGGTGCATCAGCACTTCATGCTCGTCGAACCGCTCTCCGTGACTGAAAACCTGATCCTAGGCGCGGAACCGCACGTCGGTCCGACACTCAACATCCGCGAGGCGCGGCGCAAGGCCGAAGGGCTCATCAAGCAGTTCGGTTTTGACATCGACCCGAACACCAAGATCGAGTCGTTGCCGGTCGGGTTGCAGCAGCAGGTCGAGATTCTTAAAACCCTCTACCGGGGCGCGCGCATCCTCGTCATGGACGAGCCGACCGCCGTGCTGACGCCGCAGGAGACGCGCGGGCTGTTCGTCTTTATCCGCGAGTTCGCCGCTGCGGGCAACGCGGTCGTGTTCATCTCGCACAAGCTCGGCGAGGTCATGGAGATCTGCGACCGCATGAGCGTGATGCGCGACGGCAAGATGATCGGCACCGTCGCGCGCGCGGGAACGAGTCAGCGCGAGTTAGCCAACATGATGGTCGGGCGCGAGGTCTTACTGCGCGTAGCGAAAGAACCCGCACAGCCCAAAGCAGTGCGGCTCTCCGTGAAGCACGTCACCCTCCGTCAAGCGGGCAAAAAACCTGTACTGAACGATATCTCGTTTGAGTTGCGGGCGGGCGAAATCCTGGGCATCGCCGGGATCGAAGGCAACGGCCAGTCCGAACTCGTCGAATCCTTGACCGGGCTGCGCCGCATCGACGAGGGTAGCGTCCGCTTGGACGGGCAGGACATTTCTCACAGCAGCGCCCGCGAGGTCCGTGAGGCAGGCTTGTCGCATATTCCCGAGGACCGCAACGAGCGTGGTCTGGTCGGCGAGTACAGCGCGGCCCTCAACAGCGTCTTGGGGGACGTGTATAAGGCACCCTTCAGCCGCTTCGGGTTTTTGCAAGACAACGCTATCGAAGGGCACGCCGAGCGGTGCATCCACGAGTACGACGTGCGGCCCACCTCGACCGAGGTGAGCGCGATGAGCTACTCGGGGGGGAACGCGCAGAAACTCATCGTCGCCCGCGAACTCTCGAACAGACCCAAACTCCTGGTGGCGTCGCAACCGACGCGCGGCGTCGACATTGGGGCGGTCGAGTTTATCCACAAACGGATCGTCGCGGCGCGGGACGAAGGGCTGGCCGTGCTGCTGGTCTCGGCTGACCTCAACGAAGTTATGAGCCTTTCGGACCGCATCATCGTGCTCTTTGAGGGTCAGGTGATGGGCGAGCTTACGCAGGCGGAAGCGACCGCCGAAAAACTCGGCCTCATGATGGCTGGGTCGCGTGGGGACGGCGGGGTCGTAGCGGACAGCTATAGGGGCGCGGCGCAGGGGCTCTCCGCTTCGGACATCTCGGCGTGAGTGTACAAGACGCACACAGCGAGGTAGGCCCGAAGACAACCGAAGAAGCTAACACCTTTGTTCCCCTGACCTATTTAGACGGCTACCTTCCGATAGAAGACTTTGGGCTGATCGGCGACCTCTCGACCGCCGCGCTCGTCGGACGCGACGGCAGCGTCCCTTGGCTGTGCCTACCCCACTTCGACTCACCGCCGGTTTTCTGCGGCATTTTGGACCGGGACAAGGGCGGCGCGTTTACGGTTGCGCCGGAGGGCCTCGAGGCCTCGAGGCAGTTTTATATCGAGGACAGCGGCGTCTTGGTAACCGAGATGCGCGCCCGGAGTAACGCCGGGGGCGGCACCGTGCAGGTCACCGACGCGCTGACGCTGCGGGCCGGAGCCGACCTCGCCGAAGGCACGCCGACCGAGCGCAGCGAACTCCTGCGCTGCGTCAAGGTGGTGTCGGGCACGGTCAGGCTGAAGGTGAGCTGCGCGCCGAGAGGCGGCGCGGTAAGCGAGACGCGCAGCGGGGGACTACACGTCAAGCTCAGCGAGCGCCCGGAGCTCGACCTCCACCTGCTGGCCTCGAGGCCTCTTACCGGTTTGGAAACGGTCCACGAGCTGAGTGAAGGCGAAGAGCTGTACCTGCGCCTCATGTGGGGACGCCCGCCGCACCGCTACCAAGCGCTTCACCCGGACGAGGTCTTAGCGAGCACCGTCGACTCGTGGCGGCGCTGGCTCGGCTGCTTCGATTACGACGGCCCCCGCCGCGAGCTGGTGCGCCGCTCGGCGGTCACCCTAAAGCTGCTCGACTACAACCGCTCGGGGGCTATTCTGGCGGCCCCGACCTCGTCGCTACCCGAGAGCATCGGTGGCGAGCGCAACTGGGACTACCGCTACGCTTGGGTGCGCGACGCGGCCTTTTCGGTGTACGCGCTTCGTCAGCTTGGTATCGTTCAGGAAGCGCAGGAGTTTTTGGGCTGGGTGCTCGACGCGCTCGAGCGCCACGGTGGTCCCAAAATTCTCTACACCATAGACGGCGAACTCCCCCCGAGCGAAGAGGTGGACGGCGACCTGAGCGGTTACCGCGGCTCCACCCCAGTGCGCTGGCGTAACGGGGCCGCCGAGCAGAAGCAACACGACGTCTACGGCGAGATCATCGACTGCGCCTACCTGTGGTCGCTCGGCGGCGGCACCATCGACGCGCCGCTGTGGGAGGGGCTCCACAAGCTTATCGAACGCGCCCGCGTCGCCTGGCATGAACCCGATCAGGGTATCTGGGAGGTGCGCAGCGACGGACGGCCGTTTACCTATTCGGTCGCCATGTGCCACGTCGCCCTCGACCGGGGGGCGCGGCTCGCCGAGCGGCACGGTCTACCCGGTGACATCAAAGGGTGGCGCAGAGAGGCCGACCTTATCCACGAGGCCATCATGGAGCGGGCTTGGAGCGACGAACTGGGGTCATTTACCGAACACATCGGCGCAGGCGGCGGCCTCGACGCTTCGCTCCTGACGCTGCCGCTACGCCGCGTCGTGGACGCGAATCACCCAAAGATGAAGGCCACCACCGAGGCGGTTGTAAGGCACCTGAGCGCGAAAGGAGCCGGAGGCGACGGGCTCCTGTACCGCTATCTGCCCGAAGCGTCACCCGACGGCGTGAACGGCGAGGAGGGCGCGTTCGTCCTCTGCTCTTTCTGGCTCGTCGATATCCTGGCCGATCAGGGACGTATCGAGGAGGCTGAAGCGCTGTTCGGGTCCCTTTGCGCCCGGGCAAACCACCTGGGGCTCTTTTCTGAACAGATCGACCCGGAGACCGGGAGATTTCTGGGAAACTTTCCCCAGGCGTTTTCTCACATCGGGGTGGTTACCAGCGCGACAAACCTACTCAAGCGCAAAAGGGAGAGAGATGCTTAAACGCTTTGCGATCTTGGGAGCGGGCGGCGACCTGACGAGCAGGCTGCTCATGCCCGCCCTCGCCGACCTGCTGGCTCAGGACAAACTGCCGGACGGCTTCGAGGTCGTCGGGGTGGGGCTCGAGCCGTTCACCACCGCGTCGTTCCGCGAGCACATCGCGGCGGCGCTCGCCGAGTTCGCCGCCAAAATCCCGGAGGGTGTCCGGGATCGGCTCGTGCAGGCGCTCAGTTACCGGCAAGGTGACGTGACCGACGCGGGCGTGCTGCGGGTCGCCCTGAAACCCGAAGTCGGACCGCTGGTCGTGTATCTGGCTCTCCCGCCGGTCGTGTTCGAGGGAAGCGTCAAGGCCGTCGCCGCCGCCGGGGTCCTTCAGGACAGCCGCATCGTCATCGAAAAGCCGCACGGTACGGACTATGAGGGTACAAAAAGGCTCAACGCGCTTCTTAAGGAGACCTACGCCGAGCGTTCGGTCTTCCGCATCGACCATTTTTTAGGCAAACAGACCGTGCAGAACGTTCTGGGTCTGCGGTTCGCCAATCGCTTTTTTGAACCGCTCTGGAGCGCCGACCATATCGAACGGGTCGACGTCCGCTGGGACGAAACTCTGACCTTAGAGGGTCGCGCCAACTACTACGACCGCGCCGGGGCCCTACGGGATATGTTGCAAAATCACCTTTTACAGATTCTGTGCATGATTGCGATGGAGCCGCCCACGTCCCTAAGCGAGCGCGACCTGCGCGACAAAAAGGTCGAGGTGCTGCGGAATGTCCGCGACCTCTCCCCTACTGACGTAGGTCGGCAGACGGTGCGGGCGCGTTACGCGGCGGGCCGGGTCGGCGAACGCGAGGTCCCCGCCTACGTCAACGAGGAGGGGGTCAAACCCGAAAGGGAGACCGAAACGTTCGCGCAGACGGTGCTCTTGGTCGACAACCGGCGTTGGGCCAATGTGCCCTTTACCTTGCGTTCGGGTAAAGCGTTAGGCGAAACCTGTCAGGAGGCGGTGATCACCTTTAGGGAGGTTCCGCCGCAGCCTATGTGGCACGACAGTCAGCCACGGCGAAACACCCTGCGCCTACGTTTTAAGCCCGATGAGCTGAGCCTAGACCTCAACTTGAACGGGTCGGGCGACCCGTTTGTTCTAGAGCCTGCGGAGATGGACCTCGAGCTTGCTCCTCAAGAGCTGACCGCCTACGCGCGACTGCTTTTAGACATTTTAGAGGGCGACAACACCCTGTCGATCCGCGCCGACGAGGCCGAGGAGGCGTGGCGCATTATGACGCCGATATTGGCGGCGTGGGGGGCTGGCGTGGTGCCGATGCGGGAGTATGCGGCGGGGAATGATTTTGAGCCCTCTCTAAAATAATGTAGTCAGATTCGCCTTACATCAAGGGCTTGAAACCCAACCAGTTTTTGACACGATCATTCTGTAAAGTTCGATTTAGGAGTGGCATACCCATAGGCTTAGGAGGCTGAGATGGCAGTAAAACCTTTTAAGATCGACATTCCGCAAACAACGCTGGATGACCTTCAGGCACGCTTAAAACCTACGCGTTGGCCTGGTGAAATTGAAGGTGCAGGGTGGGATTACGGCACGAACTTGGGATACCTTGAGGAGTTAGCCGAGTATTGGCAGCACCGCTACGACTGGCGTAAGCACGAGACCGAGCTAAACATCTTCCAGCACTTCCGCACTGAAGTTGACGGCTTAGGGGTTCACTTCATCCATGAATGCGGCAAGGGACCGAACCCGCTACCCCTTCTCCTGACCCACGGCTGGCCTGACTCGTTCTGGCGCTTCCATAAGGTTATTCCGATGCTCACCGACCCGGAGCGTTACGGCGGGAACGCTGAGGACGCTTTCGACGTCGTGGTGCCGTCAATGCCGGGGTACGGCTTTTCCGACCGACCGAGGGGTAGAGGCGTGGACGCGCAGGCCGTCACCGACTTGTTCGCGCAGCTCATGACCCGAACCCTCGGCTACGCGACGTTCACAGCTC
>CADCWP010000309.1:0-7046 GCA_902806425.1 uncultured Truepera sp. | reverse complement strand
TAGAGGCATAACCGAACAGTTGGCCCGCCGTCACGCCGACGCGCTCGTTGCCATTCATCTGACCGACTTATCTTTTCAGTACCTTCAGGGCCTGCCGCAGGACACGCTTTCGGACGCCGAACGGCGCTATGCGGACGAGGTTCAGGCTTGGGTCGCGCAAGAGAGAGCGTACGCTGCTATTCAGGAGACCAAACCGCAGACGCTGGCCTACGGCCTGAACGACTCGCCTGTCGGATTGGCGGGTTGGTTGATCGAGAAGTTTCGCGCCTGGAGCGACTGTGACGGCGAAATCGAGCGCCGCTTCAGCAAGGACGAGTTGCTAACCAACATCACGCTCTACTGGGCCACCGAAACTATCGGCTCGTCGTTTCTGCCGTATTACGAACCGCGCCGAGCGTCGTCCGACGCGGTTCCAAGACGCTTAGAGGTGCCGACCGGGGTTGCGCTCTTTCCCAAAGATATTGCGGGCGCGCCGCGTGAGTTCGGCGAGCGCTTTTTCAATGTGCAGCGCTGGACCGAGATGCCACGGGGTGGTCACTTCGCGGCACTCGAGGAGCCGGAGTTACTGGTTAAAGACCTACGAGAGTTTTTTCGGAGTTATAGAAACTAGAACCCTGCCGAAGCAGTTCACTTCGCTACTCAACTCTACTCAAAAACCGCCTGAGCCGCGCCGCCACCTGTGGAAACTCGATTAAAAAGGCGTCGTGACCGTGCGGCGACCCGATGCGGGCGTACTCGGCGTTGGGCAGGCCCTCGGCCAGCGCCCTTACTTCGGCCTCCGGATAGAGCACGTCGCTGCTGATGCCGACGACGAGGGACGGCATGGTTATCTTTTTCAAAACGTCACGGAGACGGCCCCGCCCTTCGGCGAGGTCGTGGTCGTCCATCGCTTTGGTCAGATACAGGTAGGTGTTGGCGTCAAAGCGTTTGACGAGTTTGACCCCCTGATAGTCCAGATACGACTCGATCTCGAACGAGCGCCCGAGCAGGTCGCGCGACGCCGAGACGCGCTCACGCCCGAACTTGGCCTCGAGCGAGTCCACCGAACGGTACGAGAGCATCGCTACAGCCCGTGCCAACCCCAGCCCTGCCTCCGGCTGGGTACCGGGTGGATAGCCGCCCCCCTGCCACGTCGGGTCGCTGGTGATAGCGCGGCGGGCCACTTCGTTAAGGCCAATCGCCCACGCCGAATGCCGCGCGCCGACGGCGATGCTCACCAAACCCCGGACGCGCTCCGGGTGCGTAGTGGCCCACTCGAGCGCCTGCATCCCGCCCATGCTGCCGCCGACCACCGCCCGTACCGAGTCAACACCTAAGATGTCGAGCAGCCGCGCCTGCACCCGCACTATGTCGCGTATGGTGTAGCGGGGAAACGTCAAGCGGTACGGCTCACCCGTCGCCGGATTCGGGCTGCTCGGGCCGGTCGTGCCGTAACAGCCGCCGAGCACGTTCGCACAGACCACGAAATGCTCTCTGGTGTCGATGGGTTTGCCGGGGCCGATGAGCGGGTCCCACCACCCCGGCACCTCACCCTTATGCTGCACCCCCGCGGCGTGCGCGGAACCGGTCAGGGCGTGGCAGAGAAGCACCGTGTTGTCCTTGGCCGCGTTCAGCTCGCCGTAGGTCTCGAAGGTAACACACACCTCGGTGAGCACGCCACCGTACTCGAGCCGCAGCGGACGCTCCGGCGTTGTCACAGTGGCGACCCGTGGCCGCACCGTCCCGACCCCGCCACCGTGGTCCTGCGACCGAGCGAGCAGCGCGGCGTGGTCGCCCCAGGTTTCGTGAACTAGAGTCGTCATCTAAGGGTCGTCACGCTAGCCCCCAAGCGCTCCGGTGAAGTCGGCTTGAAGGTCGGCGAGCGCCTCGAGCCCCACCGATACCCGCACCAACTCGGGCGTCACCCCGGCGGCGCGGCGCGCGTCTTCGGCCATACCCGCGTGCGTCGTCGTCCAGGGGTTGATGACGACCGTTTTGGCGTCACCGATGTTGGCTAGGTGTGAGGCGAGCTGTACGCGGTCGAGAAAACGGCGGGTGAGTTCGGGTGTCTCCGCTTCAAACGACAAAACTGCCCCAAAGCCGTTGGAGAGCGTCCGCTGCGCCACCTCGTAGGAAGGGTGCGACGGCAGACCGGGATAGAGGACGCGTTCTACTCCGGGTTGAACCTCGAGCCATCTCGCCAGCGCCAGCGACGTATCGCACGACCGCTGCACCCGCAGCGGCAGCGTCTCCAAGCCTTGCAGCGCCAGCGACGCCGCGTAGGGCGAAAGCGTCATCCCCATCGTGAACAGTCCCAAATCGTATGCGCGCAGCGTAAAGGCCGTTTCAGGTGCTCTCGAGACGTAGGTGCGGCCCCTGGAGTCGGGCGTGATGAAGGCCGGGAACTTCTGGGGGTGCGCGCCCCAGTCGAAGCGGCCCGCCTCGACAATCGCGCCACCGACGAAGGTGCCATGACCACCAATCCACTTCGTCGCCGAATGCACCACGATGTCGGCTCCGAGTTCCAAGGGGCGGCACAGGTAGCCGCCGCAGCCCCAAGTGTTGTCGACGATCAGCGGCACCACGGCCCCTTGGCACAGCTCCGCGAGTGCGGCGATGTCGGGTACGCTTCCGCTCGGGTTGGCGATGGTCTCGATCCAGACGCCCACGGTCTCATCTCTGATGGCCTCCTGGATGGCATCTGGGGAAGGTGCGACTATAGATACCGTACAGCCCCACGGCTCGAGAATTTTTCTAAGCACGCTAAACGTCCCGCCGAAACACTCGCTCGAGACGACTAGGTGCCCGCCGGGACACGCCAGAGCCAGGAGCGTCGCGGTCGTCGCCGCCTGTCCGGAAGAAAGGGCTAAACCTGCGGCCCCGGCCTCGAGGGCCACAAGCCGCTTGACGAACACATCGACGGTTGGGTTATGCATCCGGCCGTACTGGTTGCCCGTCACCTCCCCGGCAAACAGACTGGCCGCGTGTTCAGCACTCTCGAAGGTGTAGGAAGCCGTCGCGTAGATGGGTACCGCGCGGGAACCGGTGACCGGGTCGCGTTCCTGACCGGCGTGAACGCTGAGCGTGTCGAAACTCAGGGGCTGAGCGCCGAGCGTTTCCGGCTCGACCACTAAGGTGTCGGGTTCGGTATCGACGATTGTAGAACGTGCGGTGTCGGGTTTGGACATAACGTATCTCCTCAGATATAAAGTAGACAAAACCCTCGAGACGCCCCATCTGCGCGGCGCACCAAGAGCAACAGCCCTACCCCTCAGGGGCAGAACCGGCTAAGACATTCGTAAGGTCAGGTTGTTGTGCGTCACAGTCACCTCTATCTGCCCAGGGCGCGTCATCGTGAGTTGCGCTCGGCTGGAAGGAGCACCCGCTTAGATGGAAGCTGGTTGCTGCAACGTCGTGGGGCCAGGTCCCTCGGTTGCTCTCGATAAAGACCACTCTCAGAGAGTAGCTAGGGGCAGTAGACCATAAGCGCGACCTTAACCGCAAGGCGGCCCGTGGCGGGCGTTAAACAGAGTGCGTTAAAGCTACATCTCTTTGGCGTACCATTCCACGATGGGCCGCGCGTCGATGGCAAAGCTGTAGCCGAGCGAACGCCAGAAGCGTTTGGCGCGGGCGTTGCTGCCGTAGATGCTGGCGAGAATCCGGGTCGCGCGGCCCTGCAAATGAGCCTCTAAAAGCCCTATCGAACGGCGACCGTAGCCGCGGCTCTGAAGTGCTTCAGGAATGAGCAGAAGGTTGACCGTCGCGTCGCCCGGTTCGGGATAGTCGAGCTTGTAGTCCAGATAGCCGACCGCACGACCCTCTTCAAAAAGCAGTTCAGCGCGGCGTTTGGGGTCTTGGGCGGCCGCCTCGAGTTCGCGCTCAACTTCAAGGGGCGTCGGCAGCGGCGCGGACAGCAGGTCGAAGTAGCGCGGCGCGCCGCAGTAGAGGGTGTAGAGGTGCGGCGCGTCGGCGGGCGTCGCGGGCCGCGTGTGCAGCTGAAGCGTAGACGATGTGTAGGTCAAGAGCTCCCCCAAGCGTCGGATGGTGGCAAGAACTTTTTCGCTATTATAGCCCGCCCTAGAGATTTAACTGTGACGCATTAAGAAACGGTTAGGTTTCACAGGTAAAAGGAGACCGACGAATCGCCGTGAACAACGTCACGCAGCCCCTCAGCGCTGCACACGCCGGACAAACCTGTTCAGGCCGCCCGCAGGGGGTACACTCTAGAGCGTGTATATCGACGGCCACCTAGACCTCGCCTATAACGCTCTCGCGGCGGGGCGCGACCTCACGCTGCCTCTGGACACGCTCCGCGAGCAGGGACACCCGGACGCGCTCGTCACCCTGCCGGAACTCCGCGCGGGCGGCGTCGGCAT
Organism: uncultured Truepera sp.; assembly: GCA_902806425.1. Lineage (GTDB taxonomy): Bacteria > Deinococcota > Deinococci > Deinococcales > Trueperaceae > Truepera. The sequence continues at coordinate 2,691 of CADCWP010000309.1, read as the reverse complement.
CGTTTTTGGAACCATCTACGTGCGACCCGCCGCGTCGGTGCTGATGAGCACTCGGGGCGGGTCGCTGAGCGGACGCACCTACGAAACACCCGAGGAGGCGCGCGCGCTGGGGCTGGCGCAGTTGGAGCTGTACGAGCGCTGGGAGGACGAGGGACACCTACGCATCCTCCGCAGCAAAGGCGATCTCGAGCCCTACACCGCGGCCGACATAGACGCGGAGAGACCGCTCGGGCTGGTGCTGCTCATGGAGGGGGCCGACCCGCTGGTGACGCCGGACGATCTGGGCGAGTGGACGGCGCGCGGGCTCAGGCTGCTGGGTCCGGCGTGGCAGCGCACGCGTTACGCGGGCGGCACCAAAGCGCCGGGGCCGCTGACTGAGCTCGGCGTGGAGCTGATGCACGCCATGCGCGAAGAGGGGGTCGTGCTCGACATCAGCCACTTATCTGAAGAGAGTTTTTGGAATGCCCTCGAGGCCGGACCCGAAAGGGTGATCGCCAGTCACTCAAACGCCCGCGCCTTCGTCCCGACCGACCGCCACCTCTCGGACGCGATGATCCGCGCGCTCGGGGCCAAGGACGGTGTGATGGGCCTCGTTATCGCCAACGTCTTTCTTAGCGCCGAGACAACCAGCGAGTCGCCCAAAACCGACACGACGCTCGCCCACGTGACGCGCCACGCCGAACACATCGCCGGACTTATCGGTTGGGACAAGGTGGCCGTCGGTACCGACTTCGACGGCGGCTTTGGCGTGAACGACGTACCCGCTGAGATCGGCCGCGCCGCCGACTTCGCGCGCCTCGGCGACGCCGTGCCGGAGGCCGTACGGGCCGACTTTCTGGGGAGGACGTGGCTCCAGTTTCTGATGCGAGCCCTGCCGGATAGGTAGCCGGTTCGGTGCAAGATAATTTTTATACCCGCAAACTAGGCCAGCGTCGCGCTGTTTTAGCGCCGATGGCCGGTTTTACCGACGCACCGTTTCGCAGGCTCTGCCGCCGCTACGGCAGCGCCTGGGCCGTCACCGAGATGGTCAGCGCCAAGGCGCTCGTCAGCGGCGAAGGGCGCGGCATCACCATCGGCGCACCCTACGAGAACGAGCCCGACCTGGTAATCCAGGTTTTCGGCGGCGAACCCGAAATCGTCGCGGCCGGTGGTCGCATCTTGTACGACCTCTACACGCCTGCCGCACTGGACCTCAACATGGGCTGCCCGGTTAAAAAAGTCACGGGCAAAAGCTGCGGCTCCAAGTTGATGCTTGACCCCGAGCGCGCCGCCGCTATCGTTCGGGCGCTCTCGGAGGCTGTGCCGGTGCCGGTCAGCGCCAAACTGAGACTCGGCTTCGATACCGTAAATGTGCTTGAGGTCGCCCGCGCCCTGCAAGAAGCCGGGGCCGCGCTTCTCACCATTCATGGCCGCACCGCCGCGCAGGGGTACAGCGGTGAGGCCGATTGGGACGTCATCGCCACGGTTGCGGGTCAGCTCACGGTTCCTGTTATCGGCTCAGGTGACGTGACGACGAGAGCGCAGTTCGAGGCACAGCGTGCCCGTGGCTTAGGGGTGATGATTGGACGCGGCGCGCTGGGGCGGCCCTGGGTATTCGCAGAGTTTCGGGGTGTGCAGGTCTCGGCGACGGACCGGATAAGGCTGGTGCTCGAGCACGCCCGCCTCGCGCGCGCTTGGTATGGGAGCGATCACGCCGTCGTCAGGTTACGCGGGCAGCTCTTGCGCTACGCCGATAGCGTCCCGGAGCTATCCGAATTGCGTAAAACGTTCCAGCAGGTGACGACGTTAGCCGAGCTTGAAGGGGCGCTTTCACCTTGGCTCGAGCCTGCCTTCGTCTAGGCCAGGTTGCTTTTAAGTAAACGCCACGATAAGATATTTGTCTTGGGTGATAAGCCCACTTGGGCTAACGTCCCCACATGCCGGGATGGCGGAATTGGTAGACGCAGTAGACTCAAAATCTACCGGCTTCGGCTGTGCGGGTTCGAGTCCCGCTCTCGGCACCACATTTATCTTTTTCGCGCTAGGGTTCTCTATCCAGCGCGTGGTTTGTTCCACGGAGGTTTCAGGTGTTTATTTTATTTTGGGTTGTCTTTTTACTTTTCGTGTTGGTGTCGTTTGCACTTACCGGTATCGTGATCATGCAGGAGCCTAAACAGGGCGGCCTCGCTCAAGATATGACCTCGACACGCGGCGGCGCTTCGGGCGGTTTGCAGCGCCTGACTATCTATCTGGGCGTTGTCTGGGGTCTCTTGGCCCTGGCACTGGCGGTGCTACCACGAGCTTAAAAACAGCTAAAAGCCATAACCTAGCGCCCGCCTGAAACGGCGGGTTTTTTTGTTGCCGATTTCAGACAGAGTGGATGTGTAGCCGAGCTAACGCCCTTATCTGCACTAAGCGTCACACAAAACCATACTCAGTGTTACACTTAAAGGTTACATTATATTGTTTTCAATGACCTGCACTTTACAAGTACGCACGTTTTTTACAGACTGTACATAATACGTTTGACGCACCTTGGCTGAGATGCTAGATTGCCATGTGGGGGAAGTTGGGCGCGTGTCCGCTGAGAACGTCTAAACAGCTTGCTTTTTACCCCCCGTCAAGTTAGCCTTTTAGGGCGATGTCAATAGTTCGCTAGGAAGTGCAGCGTGTGTCCGAAAAGGGCTACAGGCACTTTCACTTTATAAGGAG
>CADCWP010000308.1 GCA_902806425.1 uncultured Truepera sp. | reverse complement strand
TTTTCGCCACGAACTTCGCGCTGGCCGCCGGAATGCACCACGACTTCACCTGCCAGGGTTTAATCTCATTTTTTTTAGCCGCTGATGTACGGTGACATTGCTGAGCGAAGGGACATGACCGAGCAGCACCATCTGTTCGGCGAGCAGGCGCAAGGTCCAGCGTTTGCGCCCCTCGGGTGGATCGCTACATGCTAGGAGGATAAGTTGGGCCTCGATCTCGCCGGTCATCTTGGGTGGCGTGCCGGAGCGGGGTTCTTCAGAGACGGCGGCATCTAAGCCCTCGAGCACGTAACGGCGGCTGATTCGGCTAATGCGTGCCCGGCTGGTTTGCAGAGCGATGACGACTTCGCGGTGCTTCTTCCAGGTGGGCTGGTTGCGGTCTACCAGCAGCAAAATTTGAGCGCGGGTGATCAGCCGTGCCGAGGCCTTGCCACTGTGGGTGAGTTTGAGTAGACGTTGGCGGTCTTCGGCACTCAGGTATACACGCAGTACGCTTGACATGCCTCAGCCTGCGCTTTGCTCATGAAACTTCCTTAGCAGCGCAGTAGTGCTCCAAGAATCTCTTCCAAACGAGACCCAAACAATGCGAGGGTTGAGGAACTTGGAGGAAGACCATGGGCAAGCAACGAAAAATGTGGAGCGCCGAAGTCAAGGAGGCGATTGTGCTGGCGGTGCTACGCGGCGAGGTAAGCGTAGCTGAGGCGGCCCGGCAACACGGCGCGAACGAAAGCCTGATCCACACTTGGAAGGCCAACTTCCTCGAAGGGGGTCGTTCTCGCCTCGCCGGGGAGCGGCAGGATCACGGGCACGCCGCACTAGAGCGGGAGAACGACCGGCTCAAGCGGATCGTGGCTGAGAAGGAGCTGGAACTCGACATCTCACGAAAAGTGCGACGGCTCTGAGTATGTCCGAGGTGATGGACTTGCGTCAGAGCCGCCCCGAGCTGAGCCTGCGGCGGTTTGCCCGCTACGCCGGGGTGCCTTACTGGCGACTCCGGGACTTCGAGAGAAGTACCCCTGCACGTCACCAACGCAGCCGGGAGCGGGACACGTTGCGTGAAGCGGTTAGAACAGCAGCTCTCGAACACCCGACCTACGGCTACCGGTTTCTCTATCAAGAGTTGCGTGCTCAGGGTGAGCAGGTCGGTCTGAACCGCGTCAGGGAGCTGCTTGGCGAACTCGGGCTGAACCCGCCACAACCACGTAAAACCAGGAAGCCCGCAGCGGACGTTGTGGCACCACCCGACTGGCCCACAGGTCGCCGAATACAGATTGATGCCACCCGCTTATCCCTTGCCGATGGCGTGTGTTGG
>CADCWP010000307.1 GCA_902806425.1 uncultured Truepera sp. | reverse complement strand
CCGAGATAGACGCTAAAGGGCAGCCGCACCGCCAGACTTTCACCACGAGACACGTCGCTTTTGCCGACCTCGAGGCGCTCATAGGCTACGATAAGCGTCCCTAAAAGCCCTAGCATCAGCAGCATGGATAGCGGAATTTGTAGATAGTGCCACGAGAAAAGCCACGCGATGTTGAAAACGCAGCTGATCACAAAGAGGTAGCCGAGTTTTTCCAACCGGACGTTCCCCCGGTGCGCCGGAAGAATCTGGTACACGATAAAAACTGCCAGCAGCAGGTAGATAAAAAGCCAGATAGCAAAGACGTAGCCCGCAGGTGTAAAGAGGCTGGGATACGCGTCCGAGATCTCGCCCGTTGAGATGCCGTTTAGGGGCAGGGTGTTGGCGAGCGTGTTGACGACGATGACCGCCACAAAGGCCACGACGTTGAGGATATGCCGAGGCTCCAGCTTGCGACTTACCGGTACGGGAACGACTTTAACTGTGCTCACAACGCCTCCAGCGCTACGGAATTAACACAAGCATAGGGCCAACGCCCTAAAAAAACCATGTCCTCATCAGGAGCATGAAAGACTCGGCAAATAAAGTAGGTATCATCTGGTCACAGACAAACTCAGTCCACGCTAGACCATCTGTAACGCACTTTAGGTAGTGACCTGTGCCCTCGAGGTATGCCTGCGTTTCCTCAGCTCAACATCTATGAAAACCGCTGTATACCCTACACGGCTCACCGGACCGTCCGTGCAGTTCGCCCGTAGGGTGGCGTCCCACGCGCAACGTGACGATGGCACTTGTAAACGTCACACCGAAAGTCGGTGTTGTAAAACCCACGCCGTAAAACCCGTGCTGCAAATATGGCATCAAGCTCCCCGCGGGGAGCTTGATGTGGGCGCTAGTCGCCCAGTGCAGTACCGGAGCGGCTCGGCACCGGAGCCCGCTCCTGCTCTCGGCGTTCGGCCTCGCGCTGGTAGCGTTTGCGCTCGAACTGGTAGAAAGCGGCGGGCACCACGTAAAAGGTCAGCAGCGCCGAGGTCAGCACGCCGCCCAAAATGACCAGACCCAGCGGATAGCGAAACTCACTGCCTTCGCCTAAGCCCAGGAGCAGCGGCAGGCTGATCACCACAACCGTCGCCGTCGTCATCAGGATGGGCCGGAAGCGTACGGCGGCGGCCTCTAAAAGCGCGTCCCTAAGCGGCGCACCCTTTTTGGTCTCGGCGAGCGTTACGTCGAGGAGCAAAATGGCGTTTTTGGTAACCAAGCCGATAAGCATCACCACGCCCAAGATGCTGATGATGTCGAGCGAGGTGCCGGTGAAGTAGAACAGCCAGACCGCCCCGACGAGCGCGAGTGGAACCGTTAAGAGTAGGTACAGGGGATACTTAAACGAGTTGAACTGGCTGCCGATGGCGAGGTAGTTCAGTAGGAGTGCCAGCCCGAAGGCGATGGGCGCGTAGAAAAGCAGGTCGCCCAAGAGGTCGAAATTGACCCCCTGCTGTTCAGAAACGCGGTTGTCCAACACGCCCTCATCCTGCAAACGGGTGTTAACCGCCGCGGTTACCTGCGAAAGGTTGCTGCCGGGGGTCAGCTCGGCGGTCAAGGTCGCGCTGTACGACTGGTCGGCGCGGCTTATGGTCGCGGGGGCCGCGCGGGTCTCGAAGCGTCCCAGGGCCGAGAGCGGCAGGCTGCTCCCGAGCGCCGGGGCCTGGATGGGAAGGCTCAAAAGGCTCTGCTCGTCGCTTAGGAGTAGCGGGTCGGCGCGCACGCGGATGGGCGTCTCGTCGCCGCCGCGCCGGAGCCTGCCCGCCTCGCTGCCGACGTTGTAGGCCGAGATGGTGTTAAAGATGTCGCTGTTGGTGAGCCCGGTGCCGTCGAGTTGCGCCGGATCGACGTTAAAGACGCGTTCGTCGGTGGTGTTGGATAGGTCGGAGGCCGTATTGCGGAGGCCGGGGGTGTCTTCTAACACCCTAAGGGCCGCCTCACTGCGTTCGCGCAGCAGGTCCAGGTTGGTCGAACCCAACGAGAGCGTATAACTGCTGCTACCAGGGGGGCCGCCGGAGCCCTGGTTGAGGAGGCTCAGCTCAGCTTCGGGATAGGCGCGGAGTACCCCTAGAAGTTCCCGTTCAAGCGCCACTATCGACTCGGTGGTGTCGAGATCACGTTCGTCTTTAGGAACGAGTTGCACAGTTAAACTCGCCTGCTCAGACGAGGAGCCGCCCAGGATGTCGCCCGAGCCGACGGTCACCTGAACGGTCTCGACGTCGTCGTCCGCGAGAAGGGCGTTTTCCAGGATTCCGGCGACGCGGTTGGTCTGATCGAGGCTTGTACCCGCAGGCAGCTCCAAGGTGCCGCCGACCAGGCCCGAGTCGTCGGGGGGCTGAAAGTTAAAGCCGATCTTGGGAAAAACCCAGAAAAGGCTGCCGAAAAGCCCTGCCGACAAAACCAGTACCACCCACGCGTGCGACAGCGTTGCGCGGAGTGACTCGACGTACGCGGCCCGCCCTTTGCCCACCAGGTAGTCGCCGACGCGGTATAGGCTCAGGGCGAGCGCGCCCAGCAGATATAGCAGCAGCCGCCCCAGATAGCGCAGCACGAAGAGGGAAAGGGGAACGGCGATCAGCACCCCGACGGCGCTTGCAGCGGCGACGCTTAGCGGTTGCCGCGCGACCTGTAGCTGCGCGTAAAAGGCCGCGCCCGCTGCGGCGACCAGGAGCAGCCAGAACCACGCGCGCCGGAAGTTGTGGACGCTCCAGCGCGCGTCCGTGCCCCCCTTGCGGGCCGCTCCGCTTAGCTCGCGCCAGCCCGGCGGGTACGGGTCGGGGGAGAGCGCCAGACGAACCGTTAGAAAGAACATCGCCTCGAAGTACGAAAATGTTATGGCCGCCGCCAGCGTGATGCCGAACTGACTGAAAAACTGCCCTACCACACCCGGCAGCAGCGAGATGGGGATGAATACCGCCAGCAGCGACAGGGTTGCGGCCAGCACCGCCGTGCTCACGTCGCCCGCGCCTTTAAGCACCGAGTCGCGCCTCGAGAGCCCCTCCTCGCGGTAGCGGTCGATGTTTTCTGCGACCACGATGGCGTCGTCGACGACCAGCCCGATAGCGACCGTGATGGCTAAGAGGGTGATGATGTTAAAGGTAAAGCCCAGCAGGTTAAAGACGATCAGCGCGCCCGCGATAGACACTGGAATCGCCAGCACCACCGCCAGCACCGAACCCAGCCGTCCGGTAAAGAGCAGCACGATAAGGGACACCGCGAATGCCGCCAAGACCATCTCTTTAAGGGTGTCGTTAACCGAGGCGGCTACAAACACAGAACTGTCGCCGACGATTTCGGTGCGGTAGCCCTGCGGCAGCGTCACGTCGGCCAGGGTTTCGCGCAGGTTGTTCGCCGCTGCGACCGCGTTGGCCCCGGCGAGTTTACGCACCTCTAAAAGGACTACCGGCTCGCCGTTTAGCCGGGCGTAGGTGGTGACGTCTTCAGAAGCGTCGCGTACGGTCGCCACGTCGCCGATGCGGACACCCTGCGCCGAGTCGACGCGAATCTCCTCGACGGCGCGAAGGGTGCTCGGCGTCGCGCGCCCGGCGAGCAAAACCCGGTTGTCCGCGACCGTCAGGCTGCCCGCCGAGGTGTCGACCGCCGACGCGCCGACGGCCCCGACCACCGCCTGCGGGGTGAGGCCGTACGACGCCAGCACCGCCGGGTCGAGGAGCACCTGAATCTCACGCGACGACGGCCCCACGACCGACACGTCCGCAACCCCGTCGACGCGGCGCAGCACGGGTTGCAGCTCGTCCTCGGCAAAAGCCTGCACGTCGCTTAGGGCGGCACCGGGCGCGGCCACGGCGACGCTCAAGATGGGCTCGTCCGCCGGGTCGAACTTCTGCACCGCCGGGGTCTCCGCGCCTTCGGGTAGAAGGGCTGAGACGGCGCTGACCCGCCCGCTTACGTCGATGGCGGCCTCGCCGATGTCGACGTCTGAATCAAACTGCGCGATGACGATGCTAAAGCCTTCATTTGAAATGGAACTGACCGCACTGATGCCCGGTAGCGTCGCCAACTGCCCTTCGATGGGTTCGGCGATCTGCCGCGCGACCTCCTCGGGTCCGGCTCCTTCGTAAAGTGTCGTCACGGCGACGATAGGGATTTCAAACTCCGGCAGCAGGTCGACGCCCAGGCGCAGCGAACTGACGACGCCGAATAAGACGAGCGCCCCGAAGACGCTGAATGTCAAGACGTAATTGTCGACAAAAAACGTGATAAGCCGCTTCACGCGCCGCCTCCTAAAACCTCTACGGGCGTACCGGGGGTGAGGTCGGCGGGGAGCGGGTAGATCACCCGCGTGCCCGCCTCTATCCCTGAAACCGCGACCTGCGCCCCCCCTTCACCTAAAAGCGTCACCGGCAATTCTACGGCGCGGCTGTCCTGTACGGCCAAGACGCTCGCCTGACCCCCGCTCTGCCGGAGCGCGGCGCTCGGCACTAGCACGCCTTCGGCAAGCTCGAGGTCATAACTAAACTGCGTCACCGTGCCGGTCGGAATCGGCGTGTCGGACGGGTACACTTCGGCGACCACCTCGACCAGGCGGCCCCCCTCGGCTTGCGAGCTGCGCGCGGGCCGCGCGGCGTAGTCGAGGCCCCCATAGGGCAGCCAGATCTCGCCTTGGGCGAGGAGCCGCTCGGCGTCCTCCGGGGCGACGCTGAAGCGGGCGAGCTGCCGCTCGGTGCTCACCAGCCGAAACGCCGGGCTCCCGGCCCCGATAAACTCGCCCTCTTCGATCAGGACTTCGGCGACCACGCCCGCATAGGGCGCGGTGAGCTGCGCGTCGGCGAGTGCCTGCTCGGCCTGCGCGACCTGCGTCTGGGCCTGCTCGACCTGGAGCCGGAGCAGCGCGAGCGTCTCTTCGGGCGCGCGCGAACTCCCCTCGGCAGTAGCTTGCGCCTGCAACAGCGCCGCCTCGGCCTGCTCGAGCCCCACCTGGAGCTGGGCGAACGCGGTCTCCGAGATGCCGCCCGCGCGCAGCAACTTCTCTCCCTCGGCAAACTGTCGCCGCGCGATCTCCGCGCCCGTCTCGGCGGCCCGCAGCGCGGCCTCGCTCTGGGCGGTCGTGGAGCCGCTCGTACGCTCACCGCTTTGGAGGTTGATACGGGCCGTCTCGAGCACGACCCGCGCGTTGTCGAGCTGAAGTTGCAGGGCGTCGTCGTCGAGTTGAACAACGACCTGTCCGGCCTCTACCCGCGCGCCGCTCTGCGCCAAGACCGCCTCGATCTGCCCGGTTGCCCCGGCGGAAACCTGGCTTTCCTGAGCGGGTTCTATCGTCGCCGAGGCGCTTCTTGAAACGCTCAAGGTGCCCCTCTCGGCGCGCACCACCCGGACGCTTCTGGTCAGCTCGGCGGCCGCGCCCGCCCCGGTCGTGCCCGTTGTGTCATCTTGCGCGCGCACGCCGCACCCGGCAAGCAGCAGGGCGAGCAGCAGGGTCAATCTGGCGTTCATCGTTCCCCTCCGAGAGAAGCCGCGAACGGCCCGCCGAGCGGCACCAGACTCCCGGCTTGCAGTTCCAAAAGCGCGCTCAGATAGCCCACACGGGCACCTTCAGCCTCGAGCCGCGCCTGGGCGGTAGCTACCACGGCCTGCTCGAACTCGATCTGCGAGATCAGCCCGCCCTCCAGGCGTTGCCGCTGCGTCTGGAGGCGCGCTCTTGCGTTGGCGAGCGAGGCGGCCTCGAGCCGCAGGGTCTCGCGGGCGTTTTCAGCTTGGCTGTAGAGGTTGCGGACCTGTAAGAGGAAGCCGCGCCGCGTCTCCTCGAACGCGCTCCGGGCGCTCGCCAGCTGGCTTTCGGCAGTGTCGATCTGCGTCTGTGGGGCGTAGAGCGGGTCGAGCACGTCGGCGCTGAGGGCGGCGAGTTCGGCCTGTTGCTCGACGCTCAACAGGTCGGGGTGTCGCTCGGCGCTCTCAAGGGCGGCCTCAAGAGGCGGCAACTCGGCGAAAAAGGTGCCGGGAATTCCCTCCAAGTCTGCTGCTTCGACCTCTTCGCCCAAAATACTGGCGAGGTTGTTTAGCGCTAAGTCGCGCGCCTCTCGGGCGGCGCGGAGGGTGTTTTGCGCCTCGTCGAGGGACGCCTGGGCGTCGCCCAGGTCGAGCTGCGTGGCGCTGCCGTTCTCCAAGCGGATGGTGGCGATCTCGAGCGAGCGCTCACTGAGCGCAAGCCCCCGTTCGGCCAGGGCAGCCTGTTCGTTCACTTGCAGCACACCCGTGTAGGCGTTTGTCAGCTCGCTCAGGGCGGCGTAGCGGGCGCGCTCCAAGCTGGCCTCGGCCAGGCTCAGGCGCTGCTCGGCCTGGAGGGTGTCGGCGCGCACGGCGAGCGGGTCGCGTAGGGCGCGCTCCAAGTTGGCTTGGGCGTCGCGGCGTTCGGTGCGGGCGCTGACGACGCTGCTACGCGCCTCGACCCGGTTCAGCGCTTCGGGCAGGGTGAGAGCGTATACAAACTGAACCGGACCGAGCGCGAGCAGCGCGAGGACGAAGAGGGCGGGGCGTAAGGAGGTAGGGATCATCGCAGGGTCTCCGAAGGGGGAAGGGCGTAGAGTTCGTAAAGGTCTAGAAGGGCACCCAGCGCGCTCAGCTCGCTGCTGCTGCGCTCCAGATCGGCCTGTGACAGTTCGAGCAGCGTGGTCCGCGTCTCTAAGGGTGAGGTTAACCCGAGGTCCTGGCGCGTCGTATTTTCCTGGTAAGTGACCCGCGCGTCCGCGAAGCTCCGGCGGTTGAGCTCGGCGTTGCGGGCGGCTTGGGTGGCTGCGCTCCGGAGTGCGGCCTCTTGCAGCGCGCCCCCTTCACGGGCGGCGGACACGCCCGCCTGCACCGCGGCCCCTTGGCGTTCGGCGGCGCTCAGCACGTCAAGCGCGCCGACCGATATATTTGCCGAGATGCCGACCTGAAAACTTCCCTCGACGGCGCTCGTCGGCAGCGTGCGGCCCGGTTCTTGGTACGCGAAGCCGACGCTCGGTTGCAACGTGCGGGACTCCACGGAGGCCGTCAGGGTGCTGTAGTCGGAGACGTTCCAAGCGTAGCTTGCCGACGCGACCGGGAGGAGTTCGCGCTGCGCCGCGCTGATGCTGAGGTCGGTCAGCCGCGCCTGTACGAGTGCCTGGGAGACGCTCACAGGGGTGCGTTGAGGAGGCGCGCGGAGGCTCGTGAGGGCCAAGGCGCTCGGCGGCGGGGTATCGCCGACCAAGCTTTGCAGGTTGAGACGGGCGGTCTTCACGTCGAGTTGAGCGTTTTGCAGGATCGTCTGCGCCTCAAAAAGGGCGGCTTCGGCGTTCCGCAGGTCGCGGGCGTTGGCGGCTCCTTTGGCGGCGCGCAGCCGGGTCGCCGTCAGCCCCTGTGCGGCAGCGGCGACGCCCTCCCGAGCGAGTTCGGCAGAGCGTTCGGCGAGCCGAGCTTGGAGCGCGGCCTCGAGCCCGCGCGCCTCGAGCGCGGCGCGCGCGTTGTCGCGTTCTAAAAGGCTGTTCTCCAAGTCCAGCTCGCGCTGCGCGACCAAGTCGGCGACGTCACCGAACGGGTAGGGCCTAAAGGTTAGCGTCGTCGAGACGTTATAGCCCGTTTCCGAAAGCGTGCCCGCGCCGACGTCGCCACCCGCACCAGGGTCGGTGGGGTCGGTCGGTGCTTGCGCGCCGCGCAAGGGTACGCCCGTCAGGCTGTCGTCCAGGTCGATACGGGTGTAGCCGCCGGTGGCAGAAAGCGCGACCGGGTCGTAGGCGGCCCGGAGCTGCAACTCGGCAGCCTCGACCGTGACCTGAGCTGCGAGCAGCTCAGGGCTACCGTCGAGCGCTGCCAGAAAAACCGCCAAAGATGATCCCGCCGGTCCGGGCGCGACCGGCTGCGCCGCCGCGAGCTCCGCTATCAGGCCCCATGCCAAGGCGACGCTAAGAGTGCGCGCGAGGTGCGCGGTAGGGAAAAAGTACGTCATAAGCCTCCAAGCCAAACTTCTGCCGCCGAACCTCCGCCGATTGTAGGTGAAAAGCGTCGTTAAATCTGCGGGACACACGTCACATCTCAGCCAGTGTGCCGGGGGGGTGTTAAGCCGCAGCGTAGGTTTTGTTAAGCGGCGGTTAAGATTTTACAGCCAATGGTTAGACGAAGAGCGACGCTAAACTTAGGCCGGTGCGTGTCCAACCTAGTTGTATACCGTGGTGGCATACCGCCCTCTGAACCTCTTTTCTAGCTGTGGTTGGCGCAGACGGTTTTAAGACTTGGCTCGAGCCTCACCGCCTGTGCGCTCCTTCCGAGCGTTTCAGTTTCCCGCACAAGCAGCGAGCTTGGGTCTGCTTATCCCTAAAGGGTTGGACTAACGGTTGATTTGCCCACGCGTTAAGCTGAGGAATGCCCTACCGAACCGTCGCCAAAACTCACACGCGTGAGGAGGTCGTGAAGGGTTCGAGGTTTATCGCCTTCGTCACGCGGGTTGAAAACGCCCAGGACGCTGTGGCGCAACTCGGCACCGTGCGCTCACAGCACCCGGACGCGACCCATAACCCTTGGGCCTACCGGGTCGGGGCCGAGCTGCGCGGGTCGGACGATGGCGAACCGGGCGGCACGGCGGGCCGGCCGATGTTGGAGGTTTTCCAAAAACGCGAGCTGGACTTTGTGCTGGGGGTGGTGACGCGCTATTACGGCGGCACGAAACTCGGGGCAGGAGGACTTGTGCGCGCCTACAGCGGGAGCCTTGCCAAAGCGCTCGACGCGGCGGGCGTGTTGACGGTTCGTGAGACCGTCACGCGCACCCTCGAAGCGCCCTTCAGCGAGCTCAACGCTGTACACCGTCTTCTGGACGGCTGGGTAGGGCTCCGCAAAGGGGAGGCGGATTACACCGCTGAGGGGATGCGGCTGCCCGTGACGCTTTTTGCAGATGACGAAGCGCCGCTGAGCGCCGCCTTGACCGAGGCGACGAGGGGTGAAGGGGCGCTGAACTGACCGTGTGGGTTATAAAGGCCGTTATGCCCATCCCGACAGGACACACCTCGTGACGCTGCCCTCCGACCCGTATCTGAAAACCGCCCTCGAGGCTGCCGCCCACGCAACCCGCCTGGTCCGGGAGAGCGTGAGCACCGACCTGGTGGTTCGCACCAAGAGCAGCTTCCGCGACCTCGTCACGCAAGTAGACCTCGCCTCGGAGCGGGCTATCCGGGAGACCATCTTGCGCGACCATCCCGAGCACAGCATCCTTGGGGAGGAAGGGGGGCTCGTCGGCACGGGCGCGTACCGCTGGGTCGTCGACCCGGTCGACGGTACCAGCAACTTTGCCCGGGGGGTGCCGCACTTTGCGGTGAGCATCGGGCTCGAGCACGAGGGTCAGGGTTACCTGGGCGTGATCACCAACCCGACACTAGAGGACACCTACTCGGCGCTGCGCGGGCAGGGCGCGTTCAAAAACGGCCAGCAGGTTCGGGTAAGCGGTTGCGCGGAGCTTGGCGCGGCGTTTGTGACGATGAGTTTTAGCGCCAACGTGGAGGTCATCAGCGGGGCGAAACACGTCTGGGACGCGCTGCTGACACGGTGCCAGACCTTGCGGCGGATGGGCAGCACGGCGCTCGAGCTGGCGCTACTCGCTGAGGGCAAGACGGACGTGTTTATCGGGTTCGGTCAGGGTGCGTGGGACGTCGCTGCGGGTACGGCTCTCGTCGAGGAGGCCGGGGGTCAAGTGAAGTTACTGGACAGCGGCGCAACGTGTATCGCGGCGGCGTCCGAGGGGCTGATGCGCGAGCTTGAAGCGGTGCTGCACGGCTGAGTTTCGCTGACGCACCGGCGTTTTACGGAAGGGTGTTTACAACTAAAGTTGCTGTAAACACCCGCAAGACGGCACATCTCGAGCTTCACTATTCACGAACGGTTGCTTCCCCATAAAAGTCGGCTACATCCCTCTGCCGACAACCCGAGGGGCAGGGAGCATGGGCTTGCGGAAACGGCTGAGGGTTCGCTTGTGCAGAATAAATACAAACCCTTACACCCATCGCGGCGCGCCTAACGGAAGTAGTCGCGGACGATCTCCTGGTACTCGAGTGGAATCCGGCCCTCACGGATGGTCTCCTCGGCGGCGCGGCGGTAGCTCGCGGCGTCTCCGGTCCGGGGCAGTGCCTCGGGCACCCCGCCCTGTTGCAACGCCTCCCCGCCGAAATTGCTGGGACCGTTCCTGCGGATTCCTGATATGCGTTCAGGTGTGCCCTCACGCCCGCCCAAGCGTTCGCGGCTGCTCTCGACTTCAGCGCCGGGGCGGGTGCCGCCTCGTTCGCTGCTCTGACCGCCTTTAATGTCCTGGGTAACCGGGTCGTTTTCATCCGACGCGGCGCTCCGCTGTACGGTCGGTTCACCCGTGCGGGCGAGCGATTCGTTCCGCCGGTCGGTCTCTTCGGTAGCGGCCTGGGCGCGCTGCGCTTCGTTGGTACTCGGCTCCTCCTGAGGCGTTTCCGGCCCTTCGGTCGACGTACGCGCCTCTTCGTCGCTGTCACTCTGACCCGGGTCGCCCTGCTCCTGCCCCGCCTGACCCTCTTGGCTGGGGTTTTGCTCGGATGCTTCGCGCTCGGGGGCCGTTCCACCGCCCGGTTGCGGGCGCGCGTTCTGGCCCCCTGCCGAGGATTGGGCGGCCTCCTCTTGGGAAGGTGTTCCCTGAGCCTCGCCGTCCTCGCTGTTGCCTTGGGCACTGCCCTGCTGTACACCCTGGGTAGGTGCGGGGGTTCCGGAAGGTCCCTGTTGCGCCTGCATGGTGGAGACCTCGGCGGCTTCGGTCTGCTCTAAAAAGCGGTTTAAGGCAGCCTGTTCGCCCTGCGCCTCGCCCAAACCCTCGTCACCGCCGGTAGCGGTGTCGAAACTGCGCTCGGCGTCGGGGTTCTCGGCAGCGGTTTGGGGCTCGGCCGGTGTGCCGGCCTCCGGCGTGGGGGTTGTCTCGGCGGGCGTCGCGTCTTCGGTGGTGGCAGCGTCTTCGGGGCCGAACACCGTCTCGTCGGGGTTGGTGGGAAGTTGGGGGTCCGCCTGAGTGGGCGGCGCGAAGGGCGCGCGCAGTGCGGGCAGCGTGAGATGCGGCACCACGGCCAGCGTCAGCGCGATTACGACGAGCGGCAAAAACCACGGTTGCAGGGGCGGCGTATCTAGGGTGCTCGCCTTCGCCGCCCGCGCCCGCACGGCCTCACCCAGACCGTGCGGGTCCCCCTCCGGCAGCTCAAACGCCGTCAGATAACCCAGTCCCGCGCGCGACTCGATCCAGGAAAAGGCCCACCTCAGCGCGCGGCGCTTCGTAGTGCCGGAGCGCCAGAACGAACCAGCGATGAGCCCGAGCCCGATCAGCGCCAGGTGAAGCGGCAGCGAAAGCCCCAGAATCCACGCCGCCACCGAGAGCGCCAGCGCCAGCATCCCGCCGTAAAGCAGCCGCTGCTGCCAGCTGTAACGCCGCGCGAGGGTCCGGTGTAGCGGGCGCGCTGAGCGGGTCAGGGTGCGCCGCTGGGAAGCTTTAATCTCCATCTCCCTTCACTCTACTCCGAACGCACGCGGCCAGGGTAGCGAGCGCCAGCACCAGGGACAGGCCCAGGTGGGGCCAGGAGAACTGCGCAGAGGTCGCTACCGGGTTAAAGAGCGGCTCCTCTAACCAGACGCTTAGACCCAGCAGTGCCACGAAGACGAGCGGCGGCAACAGGGGCCAGAGCGCGGCGACGCGTTTTGTCGCGCGGCCCAGCACCAATCCGAGGCCGAAATAGCTGGTGGTGTCGAGGAGGGGTTGCAGTACAAACCACCATACCGGCGCGTCCGGGTAGCTCGCCGCGTAGGCAAGGGCCTCGAGTGGCAGTACGAGCGGGACCAGCAGCATAAGCGCTACAAGCGTCCCCAAGCGTTCAGGCGTGGCCGCGCTAAACACCCCGAAGCCGACCGCGACGAGCATCAGCGCCACGCTCCGCACCTGCGCGACGCTCTCCCAGCTGACGTTGGCCTCCCCGGCTCCCGGCCAGCTGACCGCGAGCGCGAAGAGCAGAAGGGCCGACACGCCGAGGAGCGCCTGCAAAAGGTCGCGCTGCCGCAGCCTCCAGGCGACCTCCGTTAGCAGCTTCACGGCTCCGCCTCCGCGGGGAGTTCGGGAAGCGCCACATAGATCCTGCCACCGCTCCGGGCGAGCGCGCTGCCGTCCGGTAGCAGCGGCGCGAGGCCCGCGTAGAGGGCTTGGGGGAGGAGATTTCCACTCTCCGGCGTAACGGTTTCGCCTACCGGGATAGGGGCCTGCCGTCCGTCGCCGACGACGAACACGTCCCCTAGCGCAGTCTCAGTCTCGTTTAGAAGAGCGTTCCCCTGCCACCCGAAGACAGCGGGTGCGAGCCTCGGCCTTCCCGCTAAGACGATACTCTCGTACGCGTCCAGCTCGGTGCTGAACCTTTCAGGCCCGGTCGTCCAGGCGCGGGCGGCGGTGACCGGCAGCGGGTGCGCGGCGTGAGCAACTTTGGCGCGTTCAGCGGGAAAGCTGAATATCGCCTCTAGCTCGGTTTCAAGGGCGAGCCCGCCCGCCCCCAAGCTGAGGCTGCGGCTCCGGGTCAGGAGCGGTTCGGCGGGGCGCAGGCGCGCCGCGCTGGTCCCTAAAATTGCTGCCAAAAGAAGTGCGGCCAGAAGCCCCGGGGCCCCGCCGAAGCGGAGGAGCGCCAACGTCACGAGCGTGTACCCGCCCAAGCCCATAAGCAGCCAGCTCACCGCCAGGTGCTCGGGCGTTCGGGTCAGGTCTTCGCTCACCAGCGTCGCCAGCAGCGTGTCCGGCACCGGTTTGGGATGTGCCGACAGCGCCCGCTGCACCGCCCTCCGCGTCGAGTTGGTGCGGCCCAGCCAGCCCGCGCCCAGCCGCCCCCCGGGGGGCGGGACCAGGGCTGAAATCTCGTTATAGGCCCCTCCCAACGCGCCGACGAGCAGCACCGTACTGCCCGCCGTCGCCGCGCTCACCAGGGCTCCGGTCGTCGGGGGCGCAGCGCCGGGGAGCGCCAGCACGCTCCTCACCCCGCTGTAGGCTGCGGCGCGTTCGGGCAGGTCGGCGGCGGCGACCTCGACGACTCGGGCCGCCTCGCCGAAAAAACGCCCGCCCGCCCCGATCTCTGGGGCGAGGACGAGGTGTAGCGGCGCGTTGTCGACGCGGCGGCGCTCGACGGTGCCACTGGCGAGCACCCGCTCCGGCGTCCGGACAAGCCAGCTAAACGTGCGCCAAGTCGGCAGGTAGATGTCGTCTTCAAAGGTGTACAGACCTTGCCCGCCCGCTAAGGGCGCGGTGTAGCGCAGCACCCTAAGGCCGCCCCGCAGGGTGCCGACGTCGAGTTCTAAAACCAACTCGGCGCTCTCCAGGTCGCGCAGCGTCACCCGCAGCGGGTTCCAGGCGTCCGCGACGATCTCGTCTGCGAAGCCGAACTGCACCGCGACGTCCTCGGCGGCCTCCCCGGTTTCGGCTTGGGACAGCGCACCGTTTAAGGACAGCAGAAAAAACCCTACAACCACCCAAACTAACTTCACCGGGTCCAGTTTAACGCGTCCGGCGGTGAGGTGTTTTGGGCGTGGGATCCACGCAGCTTATCGGTTAAACGTCAGCGCCGGGGTATAGGTAATGACGGTGGCGACCCGCCGCTGCAACAGGGCCGGACGGTTGACGACCTCGCCCGCCACGACCAGCGTGCTGCTGCCCCCCGAGTCGAGTTGAAGGGCGTCCTCGGCGTCCAAGCTTAAAAACAGGGGTACCAATTCGGCGGCGGTCATCTGGGTGGCGACCAGAAGCAGCAC
Source organism: uncultured Truepera sp. (assembly GCA_902806425.1). Taxonomy (GTDB): domain Bacteria; phylum Deinococcota; class Deinococci; order Deinococcales; family Trueperaceae; genus Truepera. Next base: position 3,928 of record CADCWP010000307.1, on the reverse strand, counting down.
CGTCCCGTCCCGCCGGACGCCGAGCGCGGCCCGGGTCGTGCGGCGGTTGATGTTGCTCTCCCGGTCTTGGGTATCGAAGGCCTCCACTGCGGGTCGGTACGCACTGCGTCCACCCGAAACGAGCAGCGGCCCCGCCTCGACCGCCTCCGGGACAACGCGCCAGACGCTCGGTACGGTCTCGAGCCGGTAACTCAGCGTGTCGCCCTCATTGATGAGCGCGAGCGCCCTCTCCTCGGGAAGGTACGACAGCACGAAGCCACCTGTCGGAACGCGGCGCGGGCCGACCTTGTTTTCAAGCACCCGCCCCGCTGCCGAGACGACGACGGCCCCCTGACGCGGGGAGCCGACCCACGCGCGGGGCGTCGTGTGGAGGACCACGCGCTCCTCCTTGAGGCCGATCTGAAACCTTCTGCCGCCTACCGTGACCGCGAGCGTCGCCTCCGGCCTGCCCACGACCGGACGACCGAAGCCGAAGCCGACGGCGGCGCGGAGGCGGCTCGGCAGCCCCTCGAGCCCACCTTTTTCTTTAAGGAGGCCGATGCTGCGCCCGGTGTCCGGATCGAAGTACGAGGCGTTGAGGCCGACGAGCGCACCCCCGGTCAGCTCAGTCGGGGTGCGGAGGCTGTACGACCCGCCCCGGAGCCCGAACGACCCCCGGTTGGGCGCGATTTCGACCAGATCCACCTGACTGTTCCCGGCGACCGTCGGTGTGCTGAAGGCGCGCAGCGTCGCGCCGCCGCCCAGGTCGCGGCTGCCCTCACGTGGTTCCGTAAGGCGGTTCAGCAGCCCTTCCTGTGCGTCTAGAAGCGCCTCGGAGACATCCGGATCACCCTTCAGATCGACGACCAGGCGGGTGGGGTTTTCGAGCGTAAAGACCGTGTAGCGCCCCGCCGGACCGGTGAGCTGCACGGTGGTGGCGTCGGGTTCGTCGGTCACGGTTAAGCTCAGACCTTGCAACCGCTCCGGCAAGGTTTGGGGCACGAGCAGGGGCGGCAAGCGCAGCTTCAGCGGGCGCTCAGGGGTGAGCACGCCGGTTCGCAGCCCGCCAAGCTGCGCGGCGTCTAGAACGCTAAAGTCGAACACGACCCGCACCGTGCCGCCACCACTCGAGCGCGCCCCGTTAAGGCGCGGCAGCGTCACCGCAAGTGCGTCCAGCACGTCGCCCTGCACGTACACGCGGTTTCCCTCGAGTACGGGTGCACTGAGACCGGACTCGAGGCCCAGCCAGCCCAGTCCGGCGGCGTAGCTGTAGGGGTCGCCGTTATAGGTGAACGTCAGGGCGTCGGCGCTCGCGCTAGCGACCGCACCCGGCAGCGCGTAGAGGGGCTCCGCGAACGCGTAGGACGCGCACGTCAGCAGCGCCCCTAGGAGGCGGCTACAGCGAATGCAGCACCCCGAGAAACTCTCCGGCGCTGACCCGCGAACTCAGGATGCTCTCGAGGCCTAGGGCCAGCTGATGCGCCTGCACGTCACGCCGCCCCACGGTCGTCGCCCCTGCGTTGCTCGCTTGCTGACGAAGGCGGCTCATCGGTTCGGCGGAAAAATCGACCACGCTCAGGTGCGGCCCAACCTGCGCGGTCGCTATTTCAAAGGTCGGGTCGACCCGTACAAAGAGGTCGGCGCGCATAAAGTAGCTCGTCAGCAGCGGGTCGCGGTACGAGCGCGCCGCGCACTCGGTGCTCGCGGCGAGCGCCCCGAGGGTGCGTTCGGCGGTCGGGCTGTCGCTCGCTAAAAGCGTCAGGTGCGCAGCCCCCAAGGACGAGACCTCGCGGCACACCGCCCGCGCCACCGGCCCGGACCCTGCCACCACGACGCGCGCGCCCCGGGCGTCCCAGCCCTTGTTTTGCAACGCTGTAACAACCGCCCGCCCGAGCGTGTATTCAGCGATGAGGCCGCCGTACGAGACGGTCAGGGCGTCGGCGGTCGCGGTCTCCTGCGCCACGAGCGACGAGCGCTGCGCGACCCGGAAGGCGGCCTCGTGAAAGCTTTCATCTAGCACCAGCGCCCCGCGAAACTCGAGCGGGGCCAAGCTGCCCGCGACCACGCTGAATTCGGTCGGCGTTACGGGGTGCAAAAGCACGCCGAGCGCGGGTTTGCGAAATTGGGCCAAGGCCTGACGGAGGGCGAGGTCGGGGGAGATGAGGGCGACGAGTTGCACGACGGTAGTATACCGACTGATGTTGAAACGCGCCTACCGAGCCTACTTTTTGGCCTCAATCGTCCCGCCGGAAACGCTCCCACCATTTCACCTACTTGCGTACTATGGCGGCAACTGACTATTCGGAGCTGTTCGTTCTTGTGTCGCAATCACCTGAGCGACAAGCTGCCTTAATGCACCTTGCTCCCGCGCCGATAAACCGCCGAACAGTTCGTCCTCGAGCGCAGTAACCACAAGCCCTGCTTTTTGCAAAAGACTTTTGCCCGCTTCCGTCAAAGCAAGTACGTGGCGGCGGCGGTCCATTTGGCTTCGCTTACGGGCGATGAGGCCTTCCTCTTGAAGGTTGTCGAGCAGCCCGACAAGTCCAGAAGCGTAGAGGCCAAGGGTACGGCTTAGGTCCCTTTGCGACAACTCTTCGCCAGCAAAAATGCATGTCATGACGTTGTACTCACGGGGCTTAAGCCCAAGCGGAGCCAACGCTGTTTCTGCCCGGCGCATAATGAGTTCGCCGAGTTTGACAGCTAGATAACTCATCCGCTCCAGTGACCCATCCGGTACAGCAATATTGTGTTGCGAGGGCGTTTGCACCACACTTTATCCTCCTCGAGCTTGACGCCTGTGTCAAGTTGTGCAAATAATTACGACATGTAATAGTTATACTTAATAACTGTTACAGTTGTTAATCGCCTTGGAGAGGAATTTATGTCACGAGTACTGATAACAGGGTGCAGTAGTGGTTTCGGTTTTGAGGCGGCGAAAGCGTTTCGTGGGCGCGGGGATGATGTGTTCGCAACTGTGCGTGACCTGCAGATAGAAAGCGTCGCCGAATTGCGGGCACTGGGCGTAACGCCGGTTGTGCTCGATGTAAGCGACGACGTAGCCGTCGAGCAGGGTGTGGCGCGGGTTTTAGCTGGCGGGCCGCTAGACGCCCTTGTCAACAACGCGGGTATCTACCTTCAAGCGACCGTTGAAGAAACGTCCGACGCCCAAGCCTACCGCATGTTTGAGACCAACGTCTTGGGTCCTCTGCGGATGATCCGGGCAGTGTTGCCGTCGATGCGGGCGCGGAAAAAGGGTGTTATCGTCAATATTTCATCAACCGCCGGTATCGCGGCGTTCCCGCGGCTCGGCCTCTACGCTGCCAGCAAGTTTGCCCTCACGGCCCTATCCGAGGCCCTCTACCTCGAGACCAAACCGTTTGGCATCCGGGTGCGACTGGTTGAGCCCGGCAACTTTCCGACTACAGACATTTTCCGAAAGGCGCTCGGGTCGGCCCGCGACTTCGGGTCTCCTTACGAGGCCCACGTCGGAGCGTTCTGGTCGGCGCTCAGTTCATTTCAGGGGGCTGCGCCTGCACCAGACGTAAGTCCAGTAATCGAGGCGATGTGGCGTGCGGTTCACGACCCGGCCTCGCCGTTTCAGCAACCTGTCGGCGCGGAAGCGCAAGCCTTGGCGGATGCTCGGCGAGGGCAGTCTTTCGAGACGATTGAACGGATAGTCTACCAGACTATCGGATTACATCCGGCGGTTTAAACGGTAGAAAGGCCATGCGGAAACTGTGCGGGCAGACGTTCCAAGTAGTAATGACGCTGTCTGCACATCACGTTTAAAAGGTCGTGATGGACGAAATGTGCTGAGTGTCGCTGCCAAGGGCAAGTTCGGGGTTGGAAAAGCCAAACGTTGCAGACAACTTGACCTCGTTCCCACGGGCGGCATGTCGCAGCTTTAGGTCACCTCACTCGGACACCCGCACAGGTTTTCCGGCCGGAA